>NZ_JBWKCC010000023.1:15460-161903 GCF_056436655.1 Streptomyces sp. NPDC043427
TTCCCCCCCCCCTCTTTTTTTTTTTTTTCTTCTCTCCTCTTCCGGCAATGCAGAACACCCCCCCCCCCCCCCCCCCCCCCCCCCCCCGCCCCCCCCCCCCCCCCCCCCCCCCCCCGATCCCCTGTGTGCCCGGCGCCGGCCCTTCGCGAGCGGGCCCCGTCACAGGTCGGGGACGGCGAGGACCCTGCCGACCTGGATGGGCACACCACAACGGCCGGTACCGGACAAGTGTCTCGGTACCGGCCGTCGTGCGGTCCAGTCGCGCGGGAGCGGATCCCGATCCCTGGCCGTTCTCCGGTTCTACTTCCCCTGCTGCGCGATCCAGTCGCTGAATCGCGTCTCGCCGAGGCGCGCGTCCGGACCGGGCAGCAGCGTCTTCTCCTCCAACTGGGCGCCGAAGTAGGGGGCCTTGGGATCGGAGACGACCGTGCGCGGGTCGTTCTTGGCGGCCAGGCCCTTACGGATCAGCTCGTCCAGCTGGAACGTGTCAGGTCCGGCGACCTCGACGACACCGCCCACCGGCTCACCGACGGCAGTGCGGCCGACCGCGGCGGCGACGTCGTCGGAGTAGATGGGCTGGATCGCGATGGGGGCAAGGTGCACCGTGTTGTCGTCCTGAGTGGCGGAGTCCGCGATGCCCTTCATGAACTCGAAGAACTGGGTGGCGTGCACGATGGAGAACGGAACTCCGGACTCCCTGATCAGCTCCTCCTGCGCCTGCTTGGCGCGGAAGTAACCGCTCTCCTGGAGCCGCTCAGTGCCCACCACGGACAGTGCGACGTGGTGCGTGACACCGGCCTCCTTCTCCGCCTTGAGCAGATTCGTGGTGGAGGTGCGGAAGAACTCCATGACCGCGTCGTCCTCGAACGAGGGGGAGTTGGACACGTCCACCACTACCTGAGCGCCCTGCAGAACCTCGGCCAGGCCCTCACCCGTCAGAGTGTTGACCCCGGTGTTGGGCGCGGCCGGAACCGCCTCGTGGCCGTGCTCGGTGAGCTTGCCGACCACCTTGGAGCCGATGAGACCGGTTCCGCCGACAACTACGACCTTCATGATGGTTCCTCCTCGATTATTGGGGTTTCCGTACCAGTAGTGACAGGACGGGGGAGGTATGTGTGACATGGCACCGGGCGCATCATGTGCGGCGCGTCGTGTCACGCAGGCCCGGGTTGCGGCACCTCGCCGTTCACTGGTCGAGGCCGTAGCGCGCGCGGGCCTGCGCGACGGTCTCCGGGGTGACCTGCCGGGTCCTGGCCAGCCGGTACAGCGCCGTCACCACGATGGACTCGGCGTCCACCTGGAAGTGGCGGCGCACGTCCGCACGGGTGTCGGAGAGACCGAAACCGTCGGTGCCCAGGGAGTAGTAGTCCTGCTCGACCCACTGGCTGATCTGGTCGGGCACCTGCCGCATCCAGTCGCTGACGGCCAGCACCGGGCCCGGCGCACCGGCCAGCGCCCGGGTGACGTACGGGGTGCGCTCCTCGCCGCGCATGCGGGCGGCGTCGGCGTTCATCGCGTCGCGGCGCAACTCGGTCCAGGACGTCACCGACCACACGTCGGCCTGTACGTTCCAGTCGGAGGCGAGGAGTTCCTGGGCTCGGAGTGCCCAGTGGATGGCAGTACCGGAGGACAGCAGTTGGAGCCGGGGGCCGGTCGCGGTGGGCTCGGCGGGCCGGAACCGGTAGATGCCCCGGACGATGCCCTCCTCGATACCCGGTACCGCCGGCATGGCCGGCTGGTGCTTGGGCTCGTTGTACACGGTCAGGTAGTAGAAGACGTTCTCCGGCTGCTCGCCGTACATCCGGCGCAGACCGTCCCGGACGATCACCGCGATCTCGAAGGCGAACGCCGGGTCGTAACCGATCACCGCCGGGTTGGTGGAGGCCAGCAAGTGCGAGTGCCCGTCGCCGTGTTGCAGCCCCTCGCCGGTCATGGTGGTGCGTCCGGCGGTACCGCCGACGACGAAGCCGCGGCCCATCTGGTCACCGAGCGCCCAGAACTGGTCGCCGGTGCGCTGGAACCCGAACATCGCGTAGAAGATGTAGAACGGGATCATCGGCTCACCGTGCGTGGCGTACGAGGTCGCCGCGGCGGCGAACTCGGCCACGGAACCCGCTTCGGTGATGCCCTCGATGATCAGCTGCCCGGTCTTGCTCTCCTTGTAGTAGAGCAGTTGGTCGGCGTCGACCGGGTCGTAGTTCTGGCCCAGCGGTGAGTAGATCCCCGCTGTGGGGAACATCGACTCCATGCCGAACGTACGGGCCTCGTCGGGGATGATCGGCACCCAGCGCGCCCCGGTCCGCTGATCCCGCATCAGGTCCTTGACCAGGCGGACCAGCGCCATCGTGGTAGCGACCTCCTGATGGCCGAAGCCCTTCTCCAGCGCCTCGAAGGGCTTGGCGGCCGGCTCCGGCAGCGGTTTGGCGATCACCCGGCGAACGGGGAGGGGGCCGCCCAGCGCCGCCCGCCGCTCGTGCAGGTACCGCACCTCCGGCGCGTCCTTGCCGGGGTGCCAGAACGGGACCTGCTCACCGGCGAGCGCACTGTCGGGGATGGGAAGCTCCAGCAGGTCGCGCATCTCGCGGAACTGCTCCATCGTGAGCTTCTTCATCTGGTGGTTGGCGTTGCGGGACTCGAAAGCCGAGCCGAGCGTGTGGCCCTTGACCGTCTGGGCGAGGACCACCGTCGGCCCGCCCCGGTGCTCCACGGCGGCCCGGTAGGCGGCGTACACCTTCAACGGCTCGTGGCCGCCGCGGGAGTTCTCGAACAGCTCGACGACCTGGGCGTCGCTCAGAGAGGCGGAGATGGCGGACAGGGCATCGCCGGTGAAGAAGTTCTTGCGGATGTAGGCGGCGTCCCGCGCGGCGAGCGTCTGCATCTGCGCGTCGGGCACCTCGCCCAGGCGCCGCACCAGGTCGCCGGTGGTGTCCTGGTTCAACAGCGGGTCCCAGGCTTCGCCCCACAGAGTCTTGACCACGTTCCAGCCGCTGCCGCGGAACCGGGCCTCCAACTCCTGAACGATCTTGGAATTCGACCGGACCGGCCCGTCCAGGCGCTGCAGGTTGCAGTTGACCACGAAGGTGAGATTGTCCAGGCCCTCGCGGGACGCCAGCGTGAGAGCGGTGATCGACTCCGGCTCGTCCATCTCCCCGTCGCCCAGGAACGCCCACACCCGTGAGGCGGAGGTGTCCTTGATGCCGCGAGCCTGGAGGTAGCGGTTGAACCGGGCCTGGTAGATCGCGCCGAGCGGACCCAGCCCCATCGACACCGTCGGGAACTCCCACAGCCATGGCAGCCGGCGCGGGTGCGGGTAGGACGGCAGGCCGTGGCCGCCGGCCTCCCTGCGGAAAGCGTTCAGTTGCTCCGTGCTCAGGCGCCCCTCGAGAAAGACCCGGGCGTAGATGCCCGGCGAGGCATGCCCCTGCAGGAACAGCTGATCGCCCGAGCCGTCACCGTCCTTGCCCCGGAAGAAGTGGTTGAACCCGATCTCGTAGAGCCAGGCCGCAGACGCGTAGGTGGAGATGTGGCCGCCCAGTCCCAGACGCGAACCGCGGGTGACCATCGCCGCCGCGTTCCACCGGTTGAGCGCGGTGATCCTGGATTCCATCTCCAGGTCCCCGTCGAACTCCGGCTGAGCTGAGGCCGGGACGGTGTTGATGTAGTCCGAGGACAGCAGCCCCGGCAGGGACATCCCGGACCGCGCCGCGAACTCGTGCACCCGTCGCATCAGGTACACCGCCCGCTCCGGCCCGGCGTTCCGCACCACAGCGTCGAGGGAGGCCTGCCATTCGGCGGTCTCCTCGCGGTCACGGTCGGGTATCTGGTCGAGCTCACTGATCGCAGAGGACTCAGTGGGCCGGGACGGATCACTCATGGCAGCCTTCCTGTCGCGGCGTGGAGAAGAGGGGAATGCCGGCTGCGGAAAGGGTCGGTGTCGCACAGACGGCCGGCCGGCAGGCACGGGCGGCGACAGGTGCCGCCGCCCTGGTGGGGGCAACGTACGTTGAGCTACTGGGTCAAACCTGTGGTGGTCCAAGTCGTGCTCGGCCCGGAGGACGTCCGCTCAGCGGGCACGACGCCGACGAACGCAAGAACCCCGGAACAGCGGCATACGGCGACACGGCGACCTGCACGATCCCCACCCCGTGGTCGCGGAGCCCGGAGAAGGTCCTCGCGGCGATGAGGCCGGCGGCACCTGCCACGACGACTCCCATCTGAACCTCTGTGAGAGGCTCGGGATCGAGGCCGCTGATCACACTGCTACTCGACGAAGTACGAGTCGTGCCTGTCGAAGAACGCGGCACGCTCCTCCTCCGAGGCGTGCGCCAGCTGCGACACCTGCTCGAAGTACTCCTCACGTGGTGCGCCCGGTGTGAACAGCAGCAGCATGTCGGCCGGGGCGTCGGAGTCGTTGCGGAAGGCGTGCAGACCGCCCTGGGGTACATGCAGGAAATCACCCTTGCGCGCGTCGACCCATTGCACGCCGTCGAACACACGCACCGTGCCGTCCAGGATGTAGAACGACTCCGAGATCCGCTTGTGGAAGTGCTTCTTGGGTCCGCCCGCCCTCGGCCTCATCTCCACCCGGTACAGGCCGAACTCACCCCGCGTGGTGTCAGTGGTCGCCAGATAGTGGGTGGCGTCCTTCCCGGTTCCGCTCTCGCCGATGGCCGGCGGTGTGGTGGCAGGCCGGTAGACGGCGCTGACCTCGCCGTCCTCTCCCCAGTACTTCTGCTCCGGATACGGGTACGACATGTCGCGATTCCTTTCCTGCGACGCACACGCGGTGAGGCGCCGGCGCGGGCCGCTGAACAGCGGTCCTCTCAACAGTGAGACCGATGAACACCCATCGATGTGACACGGGGCGCCCCAGGACGAGACGTCAGTCGACGACGTGGTGATGGGCGAACCGGGACACCAGCGGGGGCTCCATCAGCCAGCCGTGCGCCCGCCCGTGCAACGGATGAGGGGCCGTGTCGGCCTGCCGCAACGTGCCGAAGGCCACCAACGCGCCGATGGCCAACAGGCCCGCACACAGCGGCATGGCCCGGCTGAACGACGTGTCGAAGGCGGCGCCTGATCGGTAGGCATCCGGCCCCATCCCCACCAGCAGCGGCAGCGCTGCCACGGAGACCAGGCCGGAGGCGCGGGCCGCGGCGTTGTTGATGCCACTCGCCAGCCCGGCGTTCGCGGCCTCCACCGACGACAGCAGGGTGACGCTCAGCGGGGCGACCATGATGACCATGCCGGTGCCCATCACCATCAGGGCGGGCAGGACATCGTGGAGGTAGGACGTGCCGGGGCCGACCCGCAGCATCATCAGCATGCCGGCCCCGCACACCAGCGGGCCGACGGTGAGGGGGATCCGCGGCCCCAGCCGTTGGGCGAGCATGCCGGAGTGGGACGAGAACAGCACCATCAGCACCGTATTGGGCAGCATGGCCGCGCCGGCTGCCAACGCCGAGTACCCGACGACGATCTGCAACTGCAGGGCGGTCAGGAAGAAGAACCCGCCCGTGCCCGCGTACACGCACAGCGTGATCAGGTTGACGGAGCGGAACTGCCGGGACGAGAAGATCGACAACGGCATCATCGGGTCGTTGCTGCGTCCCTCCACCACAAGGAACGCGAAGGCCGCCACGGCGCTTCCCACAGCCGCGGCCAGGACCACCGGTCCACCGTCCCGGGCCTCGGTCAGTGCGTAGGTGGCCAGGGCGAGCGTCACAGCGCCCAGCACGGCGCCGGGGATGTCGAAGCCGAGCCGCTCTCTGCCACCGGCGCCGACTGCGGGACTGTCCCGCCGGGGCGTGCCCACGGACTCCGGGACATGACGTAGCGCCACGGGCAGGCACAGAAGCGCCGGCACAGCGCTGAGCAGGAAGGTCCAGCGCCAGCCGGGACCGTCCACCAGCCAACCGCCCACAAACGGCCCGAGGGCCGCGCCGATTCCGCCGAATCCCGACCACAGGCCGATCGCCCGGGGCCGGTCGTCCGGATGGAACGAGGCCTCGATGATCGCCAGTGAGCCGGGGGTGATCAGGGCCCCGCCGACGCCCTGCAGCGCTCGCGCGGTGATCAGCGTGGTGGTGTCGGGAGCCAGACCGCACAGCAGGGATGCCACCGCGAACCACACGATGCCCACCACGAAGACGCGACGCCGTCCGAAACGGTCGCCCAGCGAGCCGCCCAGCAGGATCAGGGCCGCCAGAGTGAGCATGTAGGCGTTGGCGATCCACTGCAGAACGCCGAGGTCGGCGTCGAAGTCGGCGCCGATGCGCGGCAGCGCGACGTTGGTCACGGTGGAGCCGAGCGTGACCACGCTGGATCCCAGAACGGTGGCCAGCAGGGTCCACCGGCCGCGGGCACTGCCGACACGGAGGGGACCCCGGTCGTCCGCAGACGAGGAGGAGGACGAAGATGGAGACGGAGATGACGTCATGTCGCGTCCCGGCGTCAGTCGGCGAAGCCGTCGCGGCCGGCGTGTTCCTGCCGCAGGGCGCGCACATCACGCACGGCGGCCGCGAACGCCTCTGGGCGTTCCTGCGGGAGATTGTGACCGGCGTCCGGCACCTGCCGGTGCAACCGGGGACCGGTGAAGTGGTGAGCGCTGGACGAGCCGTCCGTCGCCGGGAAGTTACCGTCGGCCAGGCCGTCGAGGGTGACGGTGGGAACCGTGATCGCGGGCAGCTCGGCGAGACGCCTCTCGAGGTCCACGTACGCCTCTGCGCCCGGCGCGAAGCCGAGCCGGTGCCGGTACGAATGGATGACGACGTCGGTGTAGTCGGGATTCCGGAAGGCCTCGGCGGCCCGCGCCAGATCTTCTTCCTCGAACGGCCACCGGGGGGAGTTCCGCTTCCAGATGACCCGGGCGACACCTGTGGGGTCGGCGGCCAGACCGGCCTCGCCTCGCTCGGTGAGGAAGTAGTAGAAGTACCAGAACCCGGCCTCCAGTTCGGGGGCCACGGGGGTCATCGCCGCACCGATGTCCTGGATGAGATAGCTGTTGACCGAGACCAGACCCAGGATCCGCTCGGGCCACAGGGCCGCGGCGATGTTGGCGGCCCGTCCGCCCCAGTCGTATCCGGCCACGTAAGCCCACTCGACGCCCAGAGCGTCCATGAGCGCGATGACGTCGGCTCCTAGGGCGGCCTGCTGACCCGAACGCGGGGACACTTCGGACAGGAACGCGGTAGGCCCGTGTCCCCGCAGGTAGGGGACGACGACCCGGAAACCGTCCTTGGCGAGTAGCGGGGCCACGTCGACGTAGCTGTGCACGTCGTAGGGGAAACCGTTCAGGAGCAGCACAGTGTCGCCGTCAGTGGGACCCGTCTCGTGGTAGGCGACTTCCAGCACGTCGGTTCTGACTCGTCGCAGAGGGGCGAGTGCGGGGCGATCTGGCATGAGAGGCCTCTGGATTCCGGTACGAGTGGGGTGGCGACGGCGCGCCGTCCGTCTCCTGGTCGAGGCCAGGACGACCAGGAGACGGGGGGCGGGTGCCCGGTGTGCCCCGAGCGGACGTCTCAGCCGAACATGCCGGGCTTGTAACCGCCCGCGGGCTGCTGGTTGATGATGTTGATGCGGTTGTAGGCGTTGATGACGGCGATCAGAGAGATCAGCGCGGCGAGCTGGTCCTCGTCGTAGTGCTTCGCGGCGTTCGCCCATGCCTCGTCCGACACACCGTTCGCGGCGTCCGCGGTGCGGGTGCCCTGCTCGGCCAGCTCCAGCGCCGCGCGCTCGGCGTCGGTGAAGACGGTGGCCTCACGCCACGCGGCCACGAGGTTCAGACGCTGCTGGTCCTCGCCCGCGGCGAGGGCGTCCTTGGTGTGCATGTCGGTGCAGAAACCGCAGCCGTTGATCTGGCTGGCACGGAGGTTCACCAGCTCCACGGTGGCTGTCGGAAGCGCCGAGTTCACCACACTGGCGACCGAGTTCAGGTGCCTCATGACCTTGCCCGCAAGGGCGTTGCCGAAGTAGTTGATACGTGCGTCCACGGCGTGTTCTCCTCGGGTGTGGGACCGTTACAACGCACTGACCGGGACCGCCCTCGATTTGTGACAGCGTTCGCCGACGACGCCCCCGAGCACGGCACAGCCGCACCGTGATTCACCCACCTTGGTCCCTTTTCTTGGTGTGTCACACATCGGCTCCTGGCCCGGTCTGATGGTGTGGACGTCCTGTGAAACCCCACCATCTCTGAAGGAGCACACTGTGAGTGACATCATTCTCGAGCCCGCCGCGCAGGAGTTCGCCGACGCGGCCGCCAAACCGCCGCTGCTGTACGAGCTCGGTGTCGACGGTGCCCGCAAGCTGCTCGATGACGTGCAGTCCCAGCCCATCGAGAAGCTCGACGTGGACGAGAAGTGGATCACCGTCCCCGCCCGTGTGGGTGACGTGAGGGTGCGCATCGTCAAGCCTGTCGGCAGCAGCGGTGTCCTGCCCGTGATCCTGTACGTGCACGGCGGCGGCTGGATTCTGGGCAACGCCGGTACACACGACCGTCTGGTGCGCGAACTGGCGGTGGGGGCCAAGGCGGCCCTGGTCTTCGTCGAATACGACCGTTCACCCGAGGCGAAGTACCCCGTCGCCATCGAGCAGGCCTACGCCACCGCCCAGTGGATCACCACGAAGGGGAGCGAGGAATCCCTCGACGGGTCCCGCCTCGTCGTCGCCGGTGACTCCGTCGGCGGCAACATGACCGCGGCCCTCACCCACATGGCCAAGCAGCGCGGTGACGTGACCTTCCTGCACCAGTCGCTGTACTACCCCGTCACCGATGCGGCCCAGGACACCGAGAGCTACCAGACCTTCGCCCATGGCCCGCACCTGACGGCGAAGGCCATGGAATGGTTCTGGGACGCCTACACCACCGACCCGGCCGAGCGCGCCCAGATCACCGCGTCGCCCCTGCGCGCCACACTGGAAGACCTCCAGGGTCTGCCGCCGGCGCTCGTCATCGTCGACGAGAACGACGTACTGCGTGACGAGGGCGAAGCGTACGCCCGCAAGCTCGTCCAGGCCGGCGTGCCGACCACGAGCATCCGCTACAACGCCAGCCTGCACGACTTCATGATGCTGAACACGGTCCGCGGAACCCAGGCCTCGAGCGCGGCGATCGAGCAGGCCATCCACGTTCTGCGCAAGGCCCTGGGAACCAACTGACACCCATCGGGCGGTGACGCCCCCGCGGCAGCCCAGGTGTGCCGGACATGCTGCGCCAGCAAAGGAAAGGCCACTCTCGTGAGTGCACTGAAACCCACCATCGTCCTCGTCCACGGCGCCTTCGCGGACTCCTCCAGCTGGAACGGCGTCGTCGAAAGGCTCCAGTCCCACGACTATCCGGTGGTGGCTGCCAGCAACCCGCTGCGTGGACTGGCCGTCGACGCCGATCACGTCAGGCAACTCGTGGCCTCCATCGACGGCCCGGTCGTCCTCGTCGGCCACTCCTACGGCGGGTCGGTCATCAGCAACGCCGCGACGGGACTGAACAACGTCAAGGCGCTCGTCTTCGTCGCGGCCTTCCTGCCCGACGAGGGCGAGAGCGCGGTCACCCTGTCGGGCAAGTTCCCCGGCAGCACTCTCGGAGAGACGCTGCGCCCCGTGCCGGTCACGCTGCCCGACGGCAGGCAGGTCGCGGATCTCTATATCGAGCAGAGCAAGTTCCACCACCAGTTCGCCGCCGACGTCCCCGACGAGACGGCTGCGGTCATGGCCGCCACCCAACGTCCCGTGACCGATGCCGCGCTGGCGGAGGGCGCCTCGGCCCCTGCGTGGAAGGACCTTCCGTCATGGGTTCTCGTGGCCACCGAGGACCGGAACATTCCGCCGCAGGCGCAGATCTTCATGGCTGAGCGTGCGAAGGCCACGTTCGTGAGCCTCAACGCCTCCCACGCGGTCAGTGTCTCGCACCCCGGTGATGTCGCCCGCCTGATCAACGAGGCGGCGCAGGCGACCGCCTGAGCGGACGGCTTTCTGAGGACGGCACTGTCGGGTGGCCGGTCGCGCATGCGATCGGCCATCTGTTCGTACCGGCCGGGTGCACCTCGGCCTCGAGTCATGCCCTGTCACGGGATCAGCGTCTGCCTTGTCTATAGGGCGTCTGTAGGGCCGTGGTCGGAACCACCGACAGGTACGAGGAGGAAGCGCATGCAGGTCGCTGTCGCCGGAGGAACCGGCCTGGTGGGGAAGTTCGTCGTAGCCGAGCTGCGAGCGGCGGGACATCAGCCAGTGACCCTCGCCCGCTCGCAGGGCGTGGATCTGACCACCGGTGTCGGGTTGCAGGACCGGTTGTCCGGCTGTGACGTGGTGATCAACGTTGCGAACGTCGTCACGACGAGAGCGAAGGTCGCAGTCGACTTCTTCTCCCGGACCACCGGCAATCTGCTCTCCGTCGCCCGGCGAACGGGGGTCAAGCATGTGATCACCCTGTCGATCGTCGGCAGCGACGAGGTGGACTTCGGGTACTACATGGGCAAACGCGCGCAGGAGGAACTGGTCCGCGACGGAGATCTGCCATGGACAGTGCTCCGCGCCACCCAGTTCTTCGAGTTCCCTGAGCCGCTGCTGGACAACCGGTCACCGGTGGTCCTGATGCCGAACATGCTGACTCGCCCCGTCGCCGCCCGAGATGTCGCAAAAAGGCTCGTCGACCACGTGACGCAGGACCCGGCGGGAATGGCACGGGAAATCGCCGGACCCCAGCAACTGGGCATGGTGGACATGGCGCGCCGTATCGTGCGCGCCCAGGGACGGCACCGGATCGTCGTTCCTGTGTCGCTCCCGGGCAAGGTCGGCAAAGCCATGTCGGGAGGGGGTCTGCTGCCTCACGGGGACTACGACGAGGGCCCGTTGACGTTCGACGACTATCTCGCGGGCTTGGCGCGGCCCATGGCGACCGGTCGGTGAACGAGCATCCGGCATGCCGGACCGCCGTGTCGCCGGCGGCCCGCAGGCAGGACCGCAACGGGACTGGCTGAACCGACACCGTCGCCGCGATGCGGCGACCACATTGCCGTACGCACAGGGGAACTGGGTGGCCGAGATGACCAGGAACAGATCGGCATCGTGAAGCGGCCGAGTGATGTCCGAGACGCCCGGCGAGCCCTGCGGCCGTTACGGAGTCGGGAGCAGGCGCTCAGTCGGATGCGGTTCGCCTACTCCCGGAACGCGGCAGCAGTCAGATCTCTCAGTCTCAGGACTGGGTTTCGACGTACTCGAATGTCGGGCCGGCCGTCGTGTCGTCTCCATCGGGCATCGTCATTAGATTCTGCGCCTCCGCCTTGAGTGCGTACATCGTGCCCGTTGCGGCTCCGAGCAGCTGCGGACTGCCGTTGAAAGCCTGTTCGAGCTGCTGGAGCAGTTGGCAGTACGTCCGGTTGAACTTCTCCTGCGCTTTCCGGATGGGGCTGCCCAGGGGATGGTCTGCCAGCAGGGGGTTGGGGCGCATCGGCAGGACGCCGTCCGAGTCGATCACGACGGCCTCACCCGTGGGTCCGGACTGCGGTGTGTCACCGCGCAGATAGCGGCGTCCGAGCTTCAGTTCCTGGAACCGGTAGTAATGAGAAACCTCATCGCGGTCGGGATGGAAGATGTCCCGGTCGCCGTCCCAGACCTCGCCACGTGCCGTCCCCTCACCTTGTTCGACGATTTCCTCCAGAGCCGCGAGCGCCGAAGCGAGGTCCGTGACCGCGGTCAAGGTGCCGCCGGTATGGGCGAAGGGACCAGCCGTCACCTGGCGCGCCCCGTCACCGCAGAAGACTTCCGTCTCCCCGAGTTCAGCGCACAGGTGACGCAGCCCTTCTTCGATCGCGTCATAGAACTGACCGATCGTCTCGTAGTCGTCACCTTCCGGCGGAGCGCTGGGCGCCGCCGGCTGTTCCAGACGGAGGAACATCTCGAGTGCCTCCGTCCCGAACGGAACGAGCGACAACCGCAGGGAACGGTCGCCATGGGGGAGAGGGCGAGGATGACGCTGCAGCAGCGTTGCCGGATCCAGCCGAGGCTCCCCGCCGACCGCGTTGAGCAGGTTCGCCGCCAGTGCCAGGTGGATCATCTCCTCGACGAAGACGCTGCCGATTGCTTGAGCAGCGTCCGGGTTGCGCTGCGGGTCGAGAGAGTAGAGCGCACAGAGATAGGGCGGCAGGGTGGCGTGTTCCAGTTCGATCGCCCATTGAAGGTGCTCGCGAAGGCTGTCGAGCGTTTCGATCCGTGCTGCCGTTGCCTGGCTGACATGCGACACTTCTTCGCTGTTCACGGGTTTCCCATTTCGGGTGCAGGGGTGATGGGCGTGATGCCGATGCTGCCCACTCGCGTCACCGGCTGGTCAGAACCGTCGAATGCCACTGCCAGCGGAAAAGTGCATCGCCGACCGACCGTTGGTTAAGACAGGGCAGACGTCCGTTCTGTGACATCACCGGGTCCCGGGAAGCCGTGACTTCGGCCCCGTTCCCCGCTGTCACAGATCTGCCGCGTCCCCGGTCATATGGAACAACGGGATGAGCCACCAACTTTCACAACCATGTCTTCGGCTACTTCACAGCCCACGACGTGGTGGACATCATGGAAGGTGCGAAACAATGTCAGAGAATGCGCATCACGGGCATGGGCACGGTCATGGGGACGGCGGCGAGGACGGGCCGAGTTGGACCAGGGCGGCGAAGCTGCTTCAGGACGCCGCGCCGATCACCGTTCCCGAGGGTGCCTCGGCCATGACCATTCATGTGCACTGGGAGCCGGGGGACCCGGGCACTCCGCCGCATCGTCACTCCGGTCCGGCGTTCGGGTACGTCACCAAGGGTGCGGTCCGTTTCGAGCTGGAGGGGGAGCCGGAGCGTGTCGTCGAGGCGGGCGGCACGTTCTGGGAGCCGGGCGGTGACGCGATCCATTACCAGGACGGCAACGCCCTGGCGGACGAGACGACCGAGTTCGTGGTCACCATGATGTGCGCGCCGGGCAAGCCCATGCTCGAACTCGTCGACGAAGAGGAACTCAAGCAGCGCGCCCACCTCCGCGCCCCGCGACCCACCGCCTGACTCAGCGCTCTCCTCCCCGAGCCCCCGTCCGGGGAGGAGAGCTCGATGCGGCAGGAATCCCTGCACGTCGAGCGCCGCGTGCCGTTCGCGGCCACCCCGGATTGCGGGTTGCGCCGGAGGCGATGTCCAGCGGCACAGCATGATGCTGACGCGCCAACCGCCTACGACAGCACCGCCGTCGCCGAACCTGGCGACGGCGGTGCTGTCGTAGGTACGGCGAAAATGTGGTGCCGGTGAGGACCGGCCCGCATCGCGCACGTGACGCACATGCTGCACCTGGTGCCCTCCACTCTGCGCGCCTTGCCCGCTACGGCCTGCTCCGCCCGATACATATGGGCCGCGCCACCGGCCCGGTCGTATGCCGCTGCGGACGTGACCGGCCCGGCACCTGGTGCACGTCGGCACCAGTGAACTCGACGACATCCCCGATGGCGGCGGCCCTCATGACCGGCTCCTATTCGAGCAACTCGGCATCGGCCGAGACGTCGTACATCAGCTCGGCGATGTGAGTGGGGATGGGCGGGACGGGTTCGCGGCGCACCCCGGTCGTCGGGGACCACACCATGTTGACCTTCAGGTCCGGGTCGGCATCGGGGTAGTCGGACCGGTGGTGACAGCCCCGCGTCTCCCGCCGTTCCAGGGCGCACTCCAGTGTCGCGCGAGCGGCGAGAACGGTGGACCTGAGGTCATAGGCGTACGCGAGGTCCTGGAAGCCGCCGACGTCGACGTGCACACCCACGTCCGCCATGCGGGCCTCGATCTCGTCGAGTCCGGCGAGTCCGGCGGTGAGCCCGGCCGCGTCCCGCACGACACCGGCGCGCTCCGTCATCAGGTGGCGCACCGACCGTTGCAACGCGCGGACGCCCTGGTCGCCGTCGGCGGCCAGAAGTCGGCTCACGTCCGCCTCCGCGGCGCGAATCGCTGCCGGCGACCGCTGCTGGCTGGTAAGCCCGGCCGAGTACTCCGCGGCGGCCCGGCCGGCGATCCGGCCGTAGACGAGTAGTTCGATCAGCGAGTTCTCCTCCAACCGGTTCGCGCCATGCGGACCGCTCGCCGCCTCTCCGATCACAAAGAGCCCGTCGACATCCGTGCTGTGGTCCTCGGGCCGGACCCAGACGCCGCCCAAGGAGTACTGGGCGGTCGGCGCGACCTCGATCGGGTCGCGGGTGATGTCGAGCATCTGCAGGTCCAACAGGGTCTGGTGCACCCGCGGCAGCCGTGTCAGGACCGTCTCGCGCGGCAGGTGGGACAGGTCGAGCCAGACGCCGCCGGCCTGGGTGCCGCGTCCCTCCCTGATCTCGGTATAGGACGCCAGCGCGACCCTGTCCCGGCTGGAAAGCTCCATGCGCTCGGCGTCGTAGCGCGTCATGAACCGCTCACCGAGGTTGTTGAGCAGGACACCGCCCTCGCCGCGTGCCGCCTCGCTGACGAGCATGCCGGCCGCGTTCTCCGGCGTGATCAGCCCGGCGGGGTGGAACTGCACCAGCTCCGGGTCGCGCAACCGGGCACCGGCTTCGACGGCGAGGCGGAAGGAGTCGCCGGTGTTCTCGTTGCGACGCGAGGACGTACGCCGCCAGACGCGCGTGTGCCCTCCGGTCGCGAGGATCACGGCATCGGCGTGCACGAGGTAGCGCGAGCCATCGACGACGTCGAATCCGTAGGCACCGAACACCATCCCGTCGTCGACCAGCAGCCGGGTGACGTACACGCCAGGCAAAACGGGAATGGCGAGCTGCTTGGCGCGGTCGCGGAGCGCTCGCTGCACCTCCAGGCCGGTGTACTCGCCGGTGAACGCGGCGTGGCGGTACATGCCGTCGCCAAGCTGACGCCGGGCGGGCCCGCCGTCGCCCTGGCGGTCGAAACGCATGCCGTAGCGCCCCATGTCATGGAATCCCTGAGCGGCGTAGTGGGCCACGACCTGGGCGGTGCGCGGGTCGGCCAACAGGTGGCCCTCACGCAACGTGTCGGCCGCATGCCGCTCGCACGCGTCACTGCGCCCGGGGCTGGCACTGGGGATCGCGGGTACTCCCTCGGAACCACTGAATCCAGTAACAGTGTGGATATCGTCAGCCGGGCGCTTGAGTACCGCGATGACCGCGACACCGGCCTCGGCGACCTCGATGGCCGCTCGGAGCCCTGACTTGCCCGCCCCCACCACGAGGACGGACGTGGCGAGCTGGTGACCGAGCGAAGACATGGGACCTCCTGCGACAGCGGACAGACGACATCATGGGCAGTGGTCGACCGGATAGTGGCACCGTGTGTGACAGCATCAGGGGAATTTCTTGACGTGGAGTCAATCACAGCAACCCGACACACGCGGCGGGAACCCCCTCAGGTATCGTTGCAAGGCTCGTTCCGAACAAACGTTGTGTATGACTCCCCCCTCGGATTCCTCGAAGGAGCCGCGTCGCATGATCGCCAGCCCCCTTCCCGACCTGGTCGGCCGGCATCGGGAGTGTGCGGCGCTCGACGACCTGCTGGTCGGCCTGCGCGAAGGTGGCTCCCGAGTCCTCGTGGTCCGCGGCGAAGCCGGCATCGGAAAGTCGGTGCTCCTCGAGTACGTGGCCGCGCAGGCGTCACGGGTGAAGGTGACCTGGGCGCGCGGCATCGAGGCCGACATGGAACTGCCGTACGCGAGCCTGCATCAGCTGTGTGCGCCGTTCCTGGACGAGCTCGAAGAGCTACCGGGGCCCCAGCGAGACGCCCTCCGCGTAGCGTTCGGGATGGCGGCCGGCGACCCGCCCGACCGCTTCCTGGTCGGCCTCGCCGTGCTTACCCTGCTCACCCGGGCCTCGGAGACCCGACCGGTGCTCGTCCTGGTCGACGACGCTCAGTGGCTGGACCAAGTGTCCCTGCAGACCCTGGAGTTCGTGGCCCGGCGACTGCTCGCCGAGGCGGTCGCGATGGCCTTCGCGGTACGGGACCCCGAGGGGCAGGCCGCACTCAGTGGTCTGCCGGCGCTACGGCTCGCCGGTCTCGACAGCGCCGCGGCCGGAGAGCTCCTGGAAGCCGCCGTCGGTGGACGGCTGGAGAAGCGGATCCGCGACCGGTTCGTGGCCGAGATGCACGGCAACCCGCTCGCGCTGCTCGAATTCTCCCGCGGTCGCAGCGCTGCGGAGCTGGCCTACGGCCTGGACTCATCGAGTTCTCCGAGTGTCCAGGGGCCGGTCGTGAGCCGGGTCGAACGCGACTTCGCCAGCCGACTCGTTTCGCTGCCCCCGGAGACCCGGACACTGCTCCTGATCGCCGCGGCGGAACCGGTGGGTGACGCGCGCCTGCTGGTCCGCGCCGCCGCCTCTCTCAAGATCACTCCCTATGCCGGACCGGCCAAGGCGGCCGGCCTGATCGAGTTCGGTGAGTCCGTCCGGTTTCGGCACCCCCTGGTCCGTTCGGCGGTCTACCACGGAGCCGAGCCCGAGGAACGCCGGGCGGTGCACCGGGCGCTGGCCGAGGCCACGGACCCGGTCCTGGACCCCGACCGACGTGCCTGGCATGCCGCGCAGGCCGCCGACGGGCCGGACGAGGAGGTCGCCGCGGGGCTGGAGCAGGCCGCCGGCCGAGCGCGTCAGCGCGGCGGCATGGCCGCCGAGGCGGTACTTCTGGAGCGCGCGGCCGAGGTGACGCCGGACCCCTGGCAGCGGGGGCGCCGAGCCCTCGCGGCCGCCGAGGCGTACTTCTCGGCCGCCGCGCCCGACCGCGCCACGGAACTGGCGACGCTGGCCGAAATGTGTCCCCTCAGCCCCTTGGACCGCGCCCGCCTGGCGCGCCTGCGTGCCAGGATCCTCTTCGCCCGCCACCGCAGCGACGAGGCGGCACCTCTGCTCCGTGACGCCGCCGCACAGTTTGCTGCCGCCGACTCGCCACTGGCACGGGAGACCTACCTCGAGGCGATCAGCGCGACCATCTTCGCAGGCAGGCTCCACGGTCCGACGGGCGCCCGCGCCGCGGCGATCGCGGCCCGCGGGTCCGGGGCACCCTCCTCGGGCTCCGAGGCCGCCGACCTGCTCCTGGACGGTGTAGCCACGCTCCTCACAGGCGATTACGAGACCGGTGGAGCGGCGCTGCGCCGCGCGCTGGAACCTCTTGTACACGAGGACGTCGGCACCCGGGAGGCGACGATGCGTTGGCTTCTCCTGGCCCCGGTCGCACTGGAGGCGTTCATTCACCACGCCTGGGACCTGACCGCGTGGGACATGCTCGCGACTCGTGCGGTGCGCCTGGCTCGTGACATCGGAGCGCTCGGCGCGCTGCCACCGGCACTGGTCTACGCAGGCGGGGTGCACATCCACACCGGCGACTTCGCCGAGGCGGCCCGGATGATGGACGAAGCCGACGCGCTCGCCGCCGCGACGGGCCACGCCCCGCACAAATACGCGACGCTTGTTCTGTCTGGGTGGCGAGGCGACGAGGACGCTGCCATCAGCCTCATCGAAGACGCCAAGGCGACCGCCTCACTGCACGGCGAGGTGGGCCTCCTGGGCGTCTCGGGCTACGTCCAAGGCGTGCTGTTCAACGGCCTGGCGCGCTACGACCAGGCTCTGGTGGCCGCTCGCTCGGGCATCGACCACGACGGGTTCAACTTCACCGGCCTGTCGCTGGTCGAACACGTCGAGGCCGCGACCCGGTGCGGCGAGCTCGGCCAGGCCCGTGCCTCGCTTGCCCGGCTGGTCGAACTCACCCGCGTCGCCGATACCGGCTGGGCCCGTGGCGTCACCGCACGCAGCCATGCTCTCCTAACCGACGGGGACGAGGCCGATGGTCTGTACCGGATCGCGATCGAGGAGCTCGGCCGCGACCGCGTGGCCGTCAAGGTGGAGTTGGCACGCACCCACCTGCTGTACGGCGAGTGGCTGCGCCGGACACGCCGCCGTTCGCTGGCCCGAGAGCACCTTCGCACGGCGCACGAGATGTTCGACGGAATGCGGGCGAACGCGTTCGCCGAGCGGGCCCGCCGCGAGCTGATCGCCACCGGCGAGCACGTCCGGGCGCGGGAAACAAAGCCGGCGAGCGCCCTGACCCCACAGGAGTCGCAGATCGCGACTCTCGCCGCCCGCGGCATGACGAACGCGAAGATCGGCGCGGAGCTGTTCATCAGCCCACACACCGTGGAGTGGCACCTGCGGAAGGTGTACACGAAGCTCGGGATCAACTCACGACGCGCGCTGTCGGCTGCCCTCGCGAGCGCCCCGGCCAGGGACACGACAGACGTGAGCGCGGCGCAAACCGGCTGAGGTCGCGGGCCCCGGGGTTGTCCCGGGTCCTCCGGTTTCCCCAGGGGACCCCATGGGGTCCCTACGGACTCGACCACGGGCACCAAGGGCGCGGTGAGCAGTGCTGCGGACCGAGGGTGGAACCAATGCCCTGGATGGGCGCCGCCCACGAAGAGGAGTCCTCGATGTCCGCGCCCAGCACGGAGGCGACGACGCTCGCCGAACCGCCTGTCGCCCAGTCAGCCGAGGACGACGACCTGGACCTTGCCCTCGACGACTTTCTCGCCCAGCGGACACGGCTGTTCCGCATCGCCTACCAAATCCTCGGCGACGTCTCGGGAGCCGAGGACGTGGTCCAGGAGGTGTGGCTGCGCTGGCAGCTCACCCACCGCCCGTCGATCGAGAATCCGGCCGCGTTCCTGACCACGGCAACGACTCGTCTGGCGATCAACGTGATTCAGTCCGCGTGGCACCGCCACGAAATCCCGGCCGAGTCGCAGCTGGCCGACCTCGGCGACCGGACCGCCCAGGATCCCGTGCTGCGCGCTGAGCAAGCCGCGACCGTCGAGGCGGCATTGGCCCTGCTCATGGCGAGGCTGACGCCGGACGGTCTGGCCGCCTACCTACTGCGGAAGAGCTTCGACTACGCCTATGCCGATCTTGCGAGGTTGCTTCGGATCAGCGCCCCGAACGCACGGGTAATGGTCCACCGCGCGCAAGTCCGCCTGGAATCCGGCCGCGAGCGACCGGTCCCTGCTGAGTCGCACCGTCGCCTCGTCGCCGCTTTCCGGACCGCGGCCGGCACCGGTGACCTGGGAGGCCTCATACAACTGCTCGCCCCCGACGGCCACGTGCACCGCCTGCCGCCGGCTCCTCGATCGCTTCGTCCGGGTCACCCATCGGCCAGACAAGCGGCGTAGGGAACATGGCTGTCACAACGATGGCCGCTGGCCTGTCTACTCGGTACAGGCAAGCGGCGGCGGCTCAACGCCGCTTCCTCCTGCTGGGACGTCGTTCCGGCAGAAGCGGTCGGGCGCTGCGGACAGCATGGAGGCCATCCTCGGTGAGTGACGATGCCACGTTGATCACGCAGTGGAACACACTGACCCTTGTCCATCGCCGGATCGAGACCCGGATCGAGCGACACCTTCATCAACATCTGGGCCTGGGGGTCAGCGAGTTCTACGCCCTTCGCGCCTTGTGGGAGGGCACGCGGGCGGGGACGGGCTTGCTGTACCTCAACGACCTGGCCAACGGGATAGGGCTGAGCCAGTCCGCCACCAGCCGTCTCGTGGCGCGTCTGCGGGACCGCGGCCTGATCACCACGCACACCTCGCTGCACGACCGTCGGAGCGTCGAAACCGAACTCACCGCCGTCGCACACGACGTACTGAGGGTGGGTTCGCCGCTCCTCCACCAGGCGGTCGAGGAGGCCGTGCGGGAACTCGACGCGGGGGACACCGACGAAGACCTGCTCCGCTATCTCCGGGGGAGCACGTACGGCGCGGCCCCTCAACCGGACGAGGAACAAGTCCCCGCACTGGGATGAGCGGCGGCCCGGTCTCGAGACACCATCGTGTGCGTGACGACGCCGTGGAAGGGCGCCGGCTGGCGGTGGCCGAGCCCCGTCGACCCTTGAATGGTTACGACTAACTCAACTCACCGCCCTGCGGCCGAAGTCAGGAGGGTTGAAGTTCGACCACGACGCGATAGCCGGCGGGTTCTGAGGTGATGTGAAGACCGGGATCGTCGAACATACGCCGTAGCGAGGCGAGCCACTCGGGGTTGGCGGTGGCTCTGTCGAGCGCGGTGCCCGAACTCCATTCGGCGATGTGCACGAACCGCACCTCCGGCGCGTCGACGAGCGCCCTGTGCAGGCGGGAGCGAAGAAAACCAGGTTGGGTCGACATGATCCGGGCGTTCTCCCGGTACACGTCGATGAAGTACTCGGCTTCCCCCGCTGGCACTGTGTAGTTCTTGATCAAGGTGACGGGCTCATCAATGTCGGTCTTCGACTGCAAGGCTTGACTCATACTTGTGAAGACCAATCACGTCCCGCAGTTGTGACATTGAACTGGCCGTCGGACGCCTTCCACCTCCGAAGAGCCAAGCGGTGCTCTGACCGCAACGCCAATGCGCGTGTTCTGACGTCGAGCCCGCGATCGGCTGGAGCCCGTCGGCTCCGCTGTCACAGATCTGGGCATCGCTCGGTCTGGATATACGAGCCGTTGTCGCGAGGACTATGCGGTCACGCTTGGGGCGGACGGCATGGCGTCCGCTCGTGGACATACTGGAGGGTGTTTCTCAGTGTCGGATAACTCACGGGCATGGGCACGGTCATGGGGATGGCGGCGAGGACGGGCCGAGTTGGACCAGGGCGGCGAAGCTGCTTCAGGATGCCGCGCCGATCACCGTTCCCGAGGGTGCCTCGGCCATGACCATTCATGTGCACTGGGAGCCGGGGGACCCGGGCACTCCGCCGCATCGTCACTCCGGTCCGGCGTTCGGGTATGTCACCAAGGGTGCGGTCCGTTTCGAGCTGGAGGGGGAGCCGGAGCGTGTCGTCGAGGCGGGCGGCACGTTCTGGGAGCCGGGCGGTGACGCGATCCATTACCAGGACGGCAACGCCCTGGCGGACGAGACGACCGAGTTCGTGGTCACCATGATGTGCGCGCCGGGCAAGCCCATGCTCGAACTCGTCGACGAAGAGGAACTCAAGCAGCGCGCCCACCTCCGCGCCCCGCGACCCACCGCCTGACCTCGACTCCGCAAACGTGACTCAGCAGATTGCATCGAGCTGGGACACCATGTGACAACAACCTGGTGACGCACCACCAGGCCCACCCCAGAGCATCAACTGAGTGGATGTGTGGCCCTTTCTCCGGAAGGCGCACAGCCAGCGAATCAATCAAGGTGATCACCATGGCAACCGAGAGTGTTCTGCATCCAAGCCTGATCGTTCCGATCGGGCACGTCGAGCCCGTGCCCCGCCGTATCCGCGGCACGATCGGTGGCCACGTCGCCTTCGACACCCGCCGTGCCCTGTACGTGTGGGAATGGCAGGCCTACCCTCAGTTCAGCATCCCGCTCGAGGACCTTGTGGACGGCGTGCTCCAAGACGACAACCACACGGAACAGCTCGGTGCCGGACCGGCGCACCGACACACTCTGCGGGTAGGCCCTCACGTCCGCGCAGGCGCGGCCTGGCTCTGGGGCGAGGGCGCCCCGGGACCCTTGCATGACACCGTACGCTTCGAGTGGGAGGCCCTGGACGCGTGGTTCGAGGAAGACGAGTCCGTCTTCGTTCATCCCAGGAGCCCCTACTCCCGTGTGGACGCCCTGCGTTCCACCAGCAGCGTTCGGGTGGAGCTGGATGGTGTGGTGCTGGCGGATGCCCCCAATTGTGTGAAACTGTTCGAAACGGGCCTCCCCACCCGTTACTACCTTGATCGCAACTGCGTCGACTGGACCCGACTGCGGCATTCAGACACCGTGACCCGATGTCCCTACAAGGGGACGACGAGCAGTTACTGGTCCTTCGACAGCGACAGGGCCTCCCATGAGGACATCGCCTGGGGCTACGACTTTCCGACCATTCACGCCAACCGCATCGCGGGGCTGACTGCGTTCTACAACGAGCACGTCGACCTGTACGTCGATGGTGTCCTGCTGCCGAGGTCCACTCGCGGCTGACCAGTTCTGGTTTCGGCTCTTCTGCTCGAGGAGACGCAGGGGGCGGTGGTCGACCACCGGCCTCCCGTCGGCCGCGGCTCGGAACCACCCTGATCGTGGGGAGGGCGAGCTGATCGATGGAGGCGACCGCAGGCCAGAGCTGATGGATACGGCTCGCGAACACTCGTGGTCCTGTCGTGTGAGTAGGGATAGATTTTGAGACAGCGCGTACACGAGGCCGAGGGTATGGTGACAGCCGGGAGGCTGCCATGGGGAGAGACGGAGCGCGGGCCGGGCTCGTCGGGCGCCGGAACGAGTGCCGATTTCTCGACCACCTCTTGGCAGAAGCCAGGGCCGGGCAGAGCGGGGTCCTGGTGGTGCGTGGTGAGGCAGGCGTCGGGAAGACCGAGCTGCTGAACTACCTGATCGAGCGTGCCGTCGGTTGCCGCGTCGTCCGGGCGGCCGGCGTCCAGTCCGAAATGGAGCTCTCCTACGCTGGACTGCACCAACTCTGCGCTCCGCTGCTGTCCCACCTCGATGATCTTCCCGAACCGCAGCAGAACGCGCTGCGCGCGGCTTTCGGGATGCGGGCCGGTGACGCGCCTGATCGTTTTCTGGTGGGGTTGGCCACTCTCAGTCTGCTTGCCGGCGCTGCCGGTGACGAGCCGCTCGTCTGTCTCGTGGATGACGCGCAATGGCTGGACCGCGTGTCGGCCCAGACGCTGGAGTTCGTCGCTCGTCGGCTGCTTGCCGAATCGGTTCTGCTCGTTTTCGCCGTCCGCGAGTCCGGCCCTCGCGAGGCTTTCACCGACATGCGAGAGCTGCACGTGCGCGGGTTGAGCGACAGTGATTCCCGCAGGCTCCTCGAATCGGTGATCACCGGTCCGCTCGACCGGCGGGTGCGGGACCGCATCGTGGCCGAGGCGCACGGCAACCCGCTGGCACTTCTGGAGCTGCCGAGGAGCCTGACCGCAGTCGAATTGGCAGGAGGGCTCGCCGGGCTCGAACGCCGCCCACTGTCCAGCCAGATCGAGGACGGTTTCCTTCGTCGCGTCCAGTCGCTCCCGGCGGAAACGCAACAACTGCTGCTCATCGCCGCTGCAGAGCCGGTCGGTGATGTGTCCTTGCTGCGGCGGGCTGCTGAACGTCTCGGAATCGCTGTGAGCACTGCCGAGGCCAGCGCCGAAACGTCCGGACTCATCTCATTCGGTACGTGGGTTCGCTTCCGCCACCCGTTGGTTCGGTCTGCGGCGTATCGCGCCGCCGACTTCGAACAACGGCGACGGGTCCACAAGGCCCTGGCGGACTCGATCGACGCGCAATTCGATCCGGAACGCCGTGTCTGGCACCTGGCGAGCGCGACGACGGGGCCGGACGAAGCCGTGGCCGCCGAATTGGAGAGATCGGCCGGGCGCGCGCAACTGCGCGGCGGAATCGCCACGGCGGCAGCCTTCCTCCAGCGAGCCACCGAACTGACCTCGGACCCCGCACGCTGGGGGCCCCGGGCGTTGGCTGCGGCGCAGGCCAAGTATCGAGCAGGCGCTTTCGACGTTGCGCGGGAGCTGGTCGACGCGGCGGAACTGAGCCGCCTCGACGACGTCAGGTCCGCGCAAGCCATGCTGCTCCGCGGGCAGATCATGTCTGTCTCCCAGAGTGCCAGTGCCGGACTACCGCTGCTGCTCAAAGCTGCCGAGCGGCTCCAGTCATTCGACGCCAAGCTCGCCCGTGAGACCTACCGGGACGCCCTCTACGCGGCATTGACCGCAGGCCGACTGGCCGCGGGGGGCGTCCGCGACGTTGCAGAAGCGGTGCTGAGCGCACCGTCCTTGACTCACCCCGCGACCCGTGAGGATCTCCTCTTGCAGGGTGTCGCACGGGTGATCACCGAAGGTTACGCCGCTGGTGCGCCGGTTCTCATGGAGGCCGTGGCCGCCTTCCGCACGGAGGAGGTCGCGCCGGAGGACGGTCTTGGGTGGCTCCCGCTCGTGTGCCGTATGGCACACACGACGTGGGACTTCGACGCCTGGTCAGAGCTCTCCGCCCGGCTGGTCGACATGGGCCGCGACACAGGAGCCCTCGCTTTTCTGCCGTCATCCCTCCTGCTCCGTCTGTCGAATCGGGCATTCGCCGGCAACCTGCGGGGCGCCGATTCCCTTGTCGCTGAGGCGAACGCGATCGGTGAGGCGACGGGCAGCACTTTCTTCGCGCACTACGGCGCACTGGTTCTGGAACCTTTCAAGGGGCGGGAGTCCACGACCCATCAGGCGATCGAAGCGCTCACGCAAGACCGTCTCCTGCAGGACGAGGGGAAGGTGACGACAGCCACGCAATGGGCCTTGGCGGTGCTCTACAACGGCCTTGGGCGATACGAAGAGGCCTACGCGTGCGCAGAACGTGGATGCGAGAACCCGCAGGAACTCGGCTTGTCCCTCCAGTCCAGGGTGGAATTCGTCGAAGCCGCCGTACGGTTGGGGCGAACAACCAGGGCGGCCGAAGCCGCGCGGATGATCGAAGAGATGGCCCAGGCCAGCAAAACCACCTGGGCACTCGGTATTTCGGCCGCTACCCGTGCCCTGGTGAGCGACGGAAGGGCAGCCGAGGATCTGCACCGAGAAGCCATCGAGCTGCTCGACAGGACGCAGGCCCGGATGGACAGCGCCCGCGCCCGACTCAGGTACGGTGAGTGGCTGCGAAGTGAAGGCCGACCAGCGGACGCTCGTGAAAGGCTGAGCGAAGCGCACGAGATGCTCAGCGAGGCGGGTGCCGAGGCATTCGCGGAGCGCGCACGACGTGAGCTCCAGGCTGCGGGAGCGAAGGTGCGCAAACGAGCCTCAGTCGCGCCGGCGATCCTCACGCCAAAAGAAGTCGAGATCGCGCGGCTTGCCAAGGAGGGTTTCACCAACCCGGAGATCGGCGCCCGACTGTTCCTCAGCCCTCATACGGTCGATTGGCATTTGCGCAAGGTGTTCGCGAAATTGGGTATCTCCTCCCGCAAAGAGATCTCTTCGGTGCGGCCGGAAGGTCTGACGGCCACACGTTGACCGTGTTCGACACGTCGCCCGCGCTCGGCGTAGGGCCTGTCCAAGCCCAGGCCGAGTGGGGTGGCCACGGACCCACCACGGCATCACCACGCAGTCCCCCACGGGGTCCCACGGAGTCTTGAAGGCGCGGGCTACGCCGTGTCGGCGCGAGGTTGGTCGCAGCTCGAATTTCCAGGTTGCCGACCCACCCACCGGAGGATCCGACCATGGACAGGTACCTGCTCGAAGCCGGACAATTGCCGATGGCCGGCGGTCACGCATCGCCCTCGACCATTGATGATCTGGAGGATGCGGCGTCCATATACCTGCGGAATCGGCCGGCACTCCTCAAGATCGCCTATCGCATCCTCGACAACGAGAGCGAGGCCGAAGAGGTGGTCCAGGAGGCATGGCTGCGACTGCAGTGCACCGATCGAACGGCCGTGCGACGTCCTCAGGCGCTGCTGCGGACGATCACCGTCAGGCTGGCGATCAACTCGGTCCAATCAGCGTACAGACGCCGGGAACGCAGCGCCACCCCTTGGCTTCTGGAGGCATTTGACCCGGGCCCCAGCCCGGAATCAGGAGCCGAGCAGCAAGACACCGTGGAGCGAGCGGTCTCTCTGCTTCTGGAGACGTTGACACCTCCGCAGCGCACAGCCTTCGTCCTCCGGGAGGGGTTCGGTTATCCGTACGAGCGGATTGCCGACCTTCTGCATCTCAGCGTCGTCAACGCCAGGCAGCAGGTCACTCGCGCACAGCGGCGACTCGGTGCGAAGCGTCACCGGCAACCGGTGGATTCCATCAGCCATCGCCGTCTTGTGCAGGCCTTCCTCGCGGCGGCACAGGGAGGCGACCTGGCCCGCCTGGAGCAGGCCCTCCTGACGGAGACCGGCCCGACAGGTCGAGCCACGAGGCCGGCCGGGGTGCAGGCCGCGTAAGAACGTGTTCGGACTCATCGGCGCCGTTTCTGGTCTACCCCATGGATTGATTACCGTCCCTTTTCCTAGAGACCCGGGGCGTTTGCAGTGTCGACCGGACTGAGTCAGCGATTTCCCCCTTGAAGGGCGGCTGACATCAGGTTCCCGCAGAGAGGCACCTGGTCGCGCCCTTGACAGGCCGTAGGTGGCTTCGTGGTCACCCCGTGGAGAGTCCCTGGTGCTGGTCCGTCAAGTCGCTGGACTGTTGGTCTCGCGTCGGTGGCCAGCGGCTCCATCACTGCCGAGATCAGTGGGTCCGGGGCGGCGTGCCGGTCAGAGCGCCGTGTGCAGGAGCCGGCGAGAAGTGATGTTGAGTTTGGCGTACACCTTGCGCAGGTGCCATTCCACGGTGTGCGGGCTGAGGAACAGCTGTGCGCCGATCTCGGTGTTGGTGAGCCCCGCACGGGCCAGCTGCGCGATCTGCGTTTCCTGGGGGGTCAGCGTCGCCGCGGCGGCACCGGTCCGCCGGGTCACGGTCTCGCCGGCGGCCCGTAGTTCACGCACGGAGCGCTCGGCGAACGCGCCGGCGCCGAACTGACTGAAGAGGGTGTGCGCCACGCGAAGTTGCTCGCGGGCGTCGACGCGGCGGTTCTGCCGGCGCAGCCATTCGCCGTACACCAGGTGTGCCCGTGCCAGATCCGTCCTGACCCGAGTACGTTCGAGTCGCTCGATAGCCTCGCGGTAGAGCTCTTCGGCAGAGTCCTCCTGGCCGAGCAGAGCCTGCGAGCGTGCCTGAACCCCCAAGGCCCAGTCCGTGCCCGCGGCTTCGGTGGCCCGGGTCAGTTCGGCCAGTGCGGCCTCGGCCGCCTCACGGTGACCGCTGCGCACTGCGGCCTCCACCAGCTCAGTCAATCCCCAGTTGTGCACGGCGAGATCCTGCGGGTGCGCGCTCGCCTGACGGGCGGAGTCGAATGCCTCCTCGTATAGGCCCAAACCGTTGTAGAGCACGGCTGCGGCCCGGTGGGCGACGGACACGCCGACGCCCTCACCGCGACTCATGGCGTCGTCCAGGCTGGTCCTGACAAGCATGGCGGCCTCGCGCTCCCTTCCTTGCCAGGCGGCGAGGGTAAGCGTTCCGTAGGGCGTGAAGCTGTTGCCGCCGGCGGCCTCCTGGACACTGAGGCTCTCCGCGATGAGTAGTGCCGCCGCGTCCAGTTCACCGGCGAACGTGTGGACGACTACCCGCGAGTTGAGCGCGAGGGGCAACTCTGTCAGCGCGCCGACGGTGCGGGTGGTCCGCACGTGGAGTGTTGCCAGCTCAGTCCAACCTTCGTCGTCCCATATCTCGGCAGCGAGGGCGGAGGCCAACCATGACCAGCGCAGGACCTGCTCGGGATCGGTCTCCCGGCGGAGCGCGCTCACCGCGTCACGCGCGCCGACGACGGCGTCGCGGTACCCACTGGTGAACCGGGTGGCCAAGGCGTCCATGAGAAGGTCGGCGTTGCGTGGCGGCCGTGTGTTGGACGGTGACGTCCTGTGCGCCGCTTCCGCCACCTCTCGCACCGTAGCCCCAACAGCGAGCCGCCCTGCGAACATAGCCGCTGACACGGTGTCCAGAAACGTCTCGCGAGCCAGTCCGACGTCGAGCGGGACCAAGCGCTGCGCGGCGGCCAGCAGGAGGGGGAGCGCTTCGGCGCCGCGGCTGCCGACGAAGGCGATCTGAGCGTGGGTGAGGTGCACGCGAGCGCGACCGATCTCGTCCAGGACCCCGCTCTCGGCGAGGGCCAGCAGATCACGCGCCGCGGCTGGTGCACCGGCCCGAAGCTTCGCTTGCGCTGCCGCGAGGGCACGCGTCGCTTTCCGCCGGGGCTGCGGAGTCAATACAGCCGCGTGTGCGAGAAACGCCGCGGCCGCGGCGGTGCCGCCGCGCGCCACCGCCCGCACGGCGGATGACTCCAGTTCGGCGGCGATCGCCTCGTCGGGCCGCACAGTCGATCGTGCCAGGTGCCATGCACGACGGTCCGGATCGTGGACGGGGTCGGTCACCTCTGCCAGGACACGGTGGATCTCTCGCAGCTCCGCGAGTCCGGCCGACCGGTAGATTGCCGAGCGCAGAAGCGGATGCTTGAAACGCACCAGAGCGCCGATGTCGAACAGCCCCGCTGCCACTGCCGGGCCTGCCGCTTCAGGATCGATGTCCAGGAGCGCCGCTGCGCGTCTGAGGAGTGTCACGTCCCCGATCGGTTCGGCGGCGGCTGCCAGCAGCAGTCGCTGCGTCGCGGGCGGGAGCGAGCGGACCCGCTCGAGGTAGCTCCGCTCGATGCGGCCGGTCACCGGTCCGGGGTCCGGCAGGCCGAAACCGTCAAGGGGTTCCGTCTCTTCCCGGCTGTGCGGAAGTTCCAGAAGCGCGAGGGGGATGCCGCGGGCTTCTGCGAGGATTCGGTCGCGGACTCGTTCGTCCAGGAGACCGCCGGCCTCCGAAGCCAGAAGCACGAGGGCGTCGCTGTTGTCGAGGCCGTCGATCGTCAGTTCAGGCAGTCCGGCGAACTCGTCGCGTGCCTTCAGTTCACGCGTGGCGAACACCAGTGCGAGGGGTTCGGCGAGCATCCGCCGTGTCACGAAGGCCAGAGTCTGTGCGGATACCCGGTCGAGCCACTGCGCGTCGTCCACCAGGCAGAACAGCGGCTTTTCGGCGGCCACCTCGGTCAGCAGTCCGAGCACGGCGAGACCGACCAGGAACCGGTCCGGTGGTGGGCCGGTGCTGACCCCGAACGCCGTGGTCAGCGCTTCTCGCTGCGGGAGCGGAAGGGAGTCGGCGTGACCGAGGAACGGCGCGCACAACTGGTGCAGGCCTGCGAACGGCAGTTCCATCTCCGACTCGGCACCCGCACTGCGGGCGACGCGGTATCCGGCGACGTGCCCGGCCAGATGATCGAGCAGAGCGGACTTTCCTATGCCGGCCTCACCGCGTAGGACAAGAGCTGAGCTCTGTCCGGCCTCGACTTTCGACGCCAGCTCTTCAAGCGCATTGCACTCGCGGTGCCGACCGCGCAGTTGCATACGACCCTGTCCGCTCACCTTGACTCCCGTACGGGAGCATAACAACACCGTAGTCGATCAAGGCCGAAACGATGATGTCACGGTGAGCTGCGGTTCTGTGCAGCCGGTCACTGCACAGGCGCAGTCGTACCCTTCAGAGGCCAACGGCGGCTGACACCCACATGCAAAAGCACGCCCGCGCCCAGGGCGTTCACGCAGACATGCGACACCCATCCCTCGGCGCTCGAGGTTGTCCAGGTGAGCGTGCCCGCATAGGTGATCAGCCCGCCGAAGAGCCCGGCACCCACAATCACCGAGACAAAGAGAGTCGTCGCCCGCTCCCACGCCGCGGACATCCGGGAGCGGAAGACTCCCTCGAAGAGCATGGCCACCAGCAGCCCGGCTGCGCTGAAACTGGTAACGGTGGCAAGGATGGTACGTGCCGCCACGCCGAAAAAACCGTCGAGCAGTGCGAAGCTGAACGCCGTTCCGGCGAAAACGAGCAGATTCCCCAGAGTGATCCGAAGCCATCGCCGGTCGAGTTTGTTCAACGGCCAGCCACGCCAAACGATGAAGAACCAAACCTGCCACGCCCCGCACAGTGCGAACACGGCACTGAGGTCCTCGTGCGAGAAGGGACCATCCTGACTGATCAGGCCGGAGCCCGTCGGCGCGTGAAATTTGTACGCCGTGTACTGCACGAGGAGAGCCAGTCCCCAGGAGAGTGCCAGCGCTGCGAAACCCGCGACCAGCCTGGGCAGTCGTTTGAACGGCCAGCCCTCGCCCACGAGGGTGAGTTGCAGCATCGCGGTGAAGACCGTGAGTCCCAGCGGTATTGCGGCGGGGTACAACGGTGCGCTGCCGAGTTCCGGGGTGGAGTCGAAGAGACCGGACACGTCGAAATGGCCCACGATCATCTGGCCGACGGCCGCCAGGGCCACACCCGCCGCTGCAATGAGAAGCGTGTCCACAAGGGCCGACCAACCAGGGCGCAGGGTCGAACCCGGCCAGTCCTCCCACCAGAACGCGACCATGGAGAGAACCGGCAGTGCGAACGTCATCAGTGGCGAGAGGATGACCACTGCGCTCTCGGCGCCGTCCGGTCCGAAGGCGAGCAGTGCGGCCAGTGGAACGACTACCAGTAGCCCGGCAAATCCAAGACCCGGCTGGGCGGCAAGGCGTGCACGTTCGGCGTTGAGGAAGGCCTCGGAGTGCCGGAGGTGGGGGGTCGTTATCGTCGGCTGGTCGGGCAGCCTCTGGAACCAGATGCGTCTCGCGAAAGTCCCGCGCCTGGATTGGACCTTTGATTTATCCATGAAACGCACCATGAGATGTTGTCCCGTGTGTCTCTGCCGTCGAGTATCGGTCGTGCCACAGTAAATCCGTGGTCAGGAAGGGACTTTGAGCTCCGACCGGCGCAGCCCGACCATAGAGACCGAGTGCCTGTCCCAGGTGTGACACTGTGTTGGCGAGCGGTCAGCGCGTGAAAGTTCGTTCCTCCCGCCGTGGTGTCACAAACAGGTGCTCTGGGTGGTCCTTGTGTGAGGGCGGCCAAGTGAGCGGCCGTCTCGCCGAATCAGTGCGTGTGAAGGCAGGCTCCATTTTTGCGCCCTCTGTTGGGGAGTTGGCGTGCGGTTGGCCAACATGCCGGAGGAATAACGGTGCCTGAAGGATTGTGCTGCAAGAGGGAGAGGGAACCGCAGTGATCGTTCCTGTGGAGAAGGAAGTGCGTATTGCGCTTGCCCGGTTCGCGCAAGCGCGGATCGAGTACGACGTCTGTCCCACGGGCCGGACCAGCCGGGCTCTGGAGGACGCGAAGTACACGCTGTGTGTCATGACCGGAGTGCGCACCGCCGAGCAGGCGCTGGTTGCGGCGGACACACTGCTGCAGCAGTACAGCATCCGCCGGAGGGGAAGTGATCGCCCCGACTGGCCCGATCGCTGAGGGGTGGCCGGCCATCTGTGCTGCTGGGTCGGCGGGTCGAAGTCCCGGCACCGCAAGGCGTTCCGATCCGTAGCATCGGTGTCACAACTCGCCTGGCTGGCCTGTCATGTTGGCATCGGCGCCTCCGGACCGTTCCAGCGATTGGGCTGCTCGACCGCCCGGTGGTGACTTCTTCGAAAGGTTTTCAACCGCATAAGGATCAGCATCTTGCACAAGAGAAGAGTGCGGCTCCGTCCCTCGGTCGCCCTTGCGATCGGCGCGCTGGTAGCAGGGAGCCTTGCTACGCTGCCGTTCACTGCGCTGGCCGAGGGTGCCGGCGACTCCCACGGCGACCCCCGGCAGCAGGACTTCATGGCGGCAGCCGCTGAGTACCACGTTCCCGTCAGCGTCCTGCTCGGCGTGGCCTACCAGGAGTCAGGGTGGCAGTCACACGGCGCACAGCCCAGCACCGACGGCGGCTTTGGGCCCATGCACCTCACCGACGTCACCCCGGCCATGCTCGCCGGAGGTGACGCGGGTGCCGCGGGACGCAGTGACCTTGCCTCCCTCGCCTCGAATCCGGCCCTGCACACGCTGCAGGCTGCCGCGAAACTCACCGGACAGAGCCCGGAGACACTGCGGAAGGACCCCGCAGAGAACATTCGAGGCGGTGCGGCGCTACTTGCCTCCTATGCGAAGCAGGTAACTGACGGCACGCCGGCAGACCCGTCGCAGTGGTACGGCGCCGTGGCCCGCTACAGCCAGTCGACCCAGAGGCAGGGCGCCGTTCGCTTCACGAACCGCGTCTACGGCACCATCCGCAGCGGAGCTGCCGATGTCACCGACGACGGTCAGCAGGTCCAGCTGAAAGCCAGTCCTTCGGTGCGGACTGCAGACGCGCAGATCGACCAGTTGCACCTCAAGGCCACGACAGACATCGACACTGAATGTCCGTCGACCGTGGCCTGCACGTTTGTCGCCGGCTCTCCGGCCGGCGGCCAGGTCTCGAACCGGCCCGCCAACCGCATACGGATCGACACCATCGTGATCCACGACCTGGAGGGTTCCTACGACTCCGGGGTCGCGGGACTCGCAGACCCGAAGAACGTCGCCTCGACGCACTATGTGATGCGGTCCTCGGACGGCGCGGTGACGCAGATGGTGCCCACGAAGAACATCGCCTTCCACGCGGGCAACTACTCCACGACAAGTAGACGAAGTTCGACGCTTGCTGCTTGTCCGTGCAGGCTGTCGTGGCGCCCGTCGGATCGTCGGACGGGCAGACCTGGACCGTCTGCACATTGTCGGCGAAGGCCGGGTCGCATCGCTCCCGACGCGGACGCGCCTCTCTTCGGCGACCAGGCGATCCACGGGACCGCTGCCGGCACGAATCGAATCAACGACTGGGGCAGCACCGCACAGGCCGGTCAGCAGTTCGTCGTCGCCGAGGTTCAGGGCGACTGGACTGCCGTCTGGTACAGCGGCGCCAAGGTCTGGTTTCACAACCCCGGAGGTAAGAACACCCGGCCCGTCTACGGCGTGAAGATCATCAAGCCCGCAGGCACCACACCCGTGGCCGTCTACGGATCCAGCTACCCGGACAAGTCCGAGTACCCCGCCGGCCTGGGCGCGTCGACGCAAGCACCGTTGAGCATGTACTCGGTCCCGGCGGGCCAGGCCTACGTCGCCACCCAGCCGGCGACGGCCACCGACGACTACTTCGCCTCATCCGGAACGGTCGTCATCGGCAGCAAGAAGATGTACACCATCCAGTACAACCACCGCGTGGCACTCGTCTACGCCAATGACGTCACCGCGACCACCGTCACGCGGCACTGGGAAGACCACTAGTCTAGAGCGTGTCTCTTTGGTGGGTTCATCAGTTGATCGGATGTGTCTGTCCGATTAGTGATCACTGATGCGATGTGGGACCGGATCGAGCCGCTGATGGCGGCCGATCCGGTTCGTGGACGGCGGTCGAAGCCGGCCTCCCCACGGCTCAGCGGCGGGAACCGCTCCGCTCACGCCCCTGATCCAGCGGGCGACCATCCGTACGCTCCGCGCCGGTGACCGGTTACCACCGCATGACGTTGTGACACGGTGCACCATGGTTGCTGCGGTACAAGTATGCGCCGACTATACCTACGGTGTATAGTGCGGCGTGCCGGCTGGCGGGTTCCACGCCATGCCGCCCCCTTCTGTACGGCCGATTGTGATCGGCACCCCTCCCCCCTAGCCGCCGGGCCGTACGGACGGCGCCCCGCGCCCGTACGAGAGGAAGACAGTGAGCCCAGCTCCGCAAGATGAGCGCCATGTCGTGACCGCGAGAGTGCTGGGCGGTGGACGGCGTTTCGGAGCGCTTCGCGCGCTCGGCCTCGGTGCCCGGCTCGCCCTGACCGGTGGCCGGGAGGGCAAGATCCGCACCACCCTCACGGCCGTCGGGGTCGGGCTCGGAGTCGCCGTGCTGTTGCTCGCCGCGTCGGTACCCACCGCCAGGCACGACCGGGACGAGCGCATTCACCACCGCATCGACGTCAACCTCGACGACCGCACCATCAAACCCTCGGCGGGCACTGTGCTGATCAGTGATATCGACACCGTGTTCAGGGACAAGAAGATCCGTGGGCGCATGGTGCAGCCGGAGGGGTCCGGCGCACCGCTTCCGCCCGGACTCCGGCGTTATCCACGCCCCGGAGAGATGGTCGTGTCACCAGCACTGCACAAGCTGCTGGCCGCACCGGGCAGCGAGCTGCTGCGCGAGCGCCTCGCCCACACCGTCGTGGGCGAGGTAGGCGACCCGGGCCTGCTCGACCCCGGCGAGTACGTCTTCTACCTGGGCGGAGATCACATGGTGAACGGCGTCGCGGGCACGCGGCGACTGGACCACTTCGGGAAGGTCTACCCGAAGAAGCCCCTCTCCCTCGAACTCGCCCTGCTCAGCATCGCGGGGATCGTCGTGCTGCTCGCCCCGGTCGGCGTCTTCATCGCCGCGGCCGTCCGGTTCGGCGGTGAGCACCGGGACCGGCGGCTGGCCGCCCTGCGGCTGGTCGGCGCGGACCGTCGGATGACGGCCGGCATCGCCGCGGGCGAGACGCTGCTCAGCACACTGGCCGGTATCGTGCTGGGCGCGATCCTGTTCATGGCGGGCCGTCAGTTCGTCGGGCTGGTGGAGGTACAGGGGCTGGGCGTCTTCACCGAGGATCTCACTCCACAGCCTCTACTGGCGGCCCTCACGGTCGTCGCCGTCCTGGCACTCTCCCTCGTCGTCACGCGGATGGCGATGAACAAGGTGGCCGTGGAGCCCCTCGGAGTCGTCCGCAGGTCCGGCGGGTCCACCCGGCGCCTGTGGTGGCGTATCGCGCTTCCCCTGCTGGGACTGGTCCTGCTGCGGACGTCCGTGCGTAACGCACCCGACCTGCAGGACGTCACCACCGTCGTGCAGGTGATCACCGGCATGCTCGCGCTGCTCGTCGGGGTCACCGCCGTGCTGCCTTGGATCGTGGAACGCCTCACCGGGCTGATCGGCGGCTTCGGTCCGCTGTCCTGGCAACTGGCGGTACGGAGGATGCAGTTGCACGGCGAGGCTGCCACCCGCTCGGTCAACGGGATCGCGGTCGCCGTGGCCGGTGCCGTGGCGCTGCAGACCCTCTTCACCGGGATCACCCAGCAATCTGCGGACCACACCCCACAGGCGGCGGGCGGTTCCTCCTCGCCCCGCACACACATCGGTTTCGCCCGCCTCGATGACGGCAAGGGGGGCGAGGAGCGGTACGCCCCGGTGTTCGCCTCGACTCCCGGTGTGCGGCAGGCCGTCGGTTTTGGGGAGTTGTCCGTGAGTACGCCCGACGGCGCGTTCCCGCAGACGGTCCGCATAGCCGACTGCGCCGGGTTGCGCAGACTGGCCGTGGTGCCCGCCTGTTCCGACGGGGACGCCTTCCTCGTCACTCCGGCCGGGCCGCACGGAGCGGACGACATGACCACGTGGAAGGCGGGCATGAGGCTGCGCATCGGCGCTGACGGCCCCGAATGGAAGGTACCGCGCATCACAGCCACCACTCACGCAAAGAGCGCCGATCCAGCAGTCGACTTCCCCGAGAGCATGCTGCTCGCCACCCCCAGGGCAGCAGGGCCGAACGCGATCGCACACGCTGTCAGCACGGTCGACCTCACCTACACGGCCGCAAGCAGGGACGTGCAGGACCGCATCCGTACCGCGGCCGCCCGGCTGGGCCCTTCCTTCACTGTCGACTTCCCCGGACAGCCTCAGGGCAATCCGGCCCTCGACGGGATCAAGCGGGCCTTGCTGGCCGGGGTGACGGCCGTCCTGATGCTGATCGCCGCGAGCATGCTGCTCGGCGCGCTGGAACAACTCCGAGACCGTGCACGCATCATGGCCGTGCTGGTCGCCTTCGGTACCGGGCGGCGCACGCTCGGCGCATCCGTCCTCTGGCAGACCGCACTGCCCGTCGCGCTGGGGCTGCTCGTCGCGGAGCTGGTCGGGACGCTCCTCGGCGGCGCACTGCTCGGTCTCATCGGCAAACCCCTGGTCTACGACTGGAGCACCCTGCCGGCCATGGCCGGCATCGGCGTGACCGCCGCCGTCGGCGTGACCCTGCTGTCCCTTCCCACACTGTGGCGGTCGACGCGGCCGGAGGGCCTCCGACACGAGTGAGCGGTCGTCCCGGAGCGTGGCCGAGCCCGGCGCCGAACTCGATCTGTCAGGCCGGGTCGCGGGCACCCGATTCCACCAGGCCCGGGGCGGGCATCCCCGCCAGCGCGGGCTCCCACGCCGCGCCCGTCGTCAGGGCGGGGCGGTAGGCCGCCTTCGCCCCGCGCTTCTGGCCGCGGAGGGATGTCCGATGGGTCGAGGCCAACGGCGGGCCCGCCATCCTGGTCCCGGAGGACGGCAACGCGAAGGTGCTGCTGTGTGCCGATGTGTCCGCGCGCGGCATCGAACGCCTCTTGTGCGTGATGAATCCTGCCAAACTGGTTCCCTGCGTGGCTTCGCCGGACGCCTGAGGCGGCCCACCTGATCAGCCGTTTGTGAGCGGTCTGGAACGAGCCGAGCTCCTCCGGGAGGTCCCGCCAGGGCGAGTTGGTGCGGTACTTCCACGCGATGGCCTCGAGCGTGCGGCGGTGGTCAGCCCACCGCCGTCCACGAACCGGATCGGCCGGCATCAGCGGCTCGATCCGGTCCCACATCGCATCAGTGATCACTAATCGGACAGACACATAGAAGTCAGCATGGCCCCGTATGAATGAGATAGAGAAGCTATGGCAGACCGAGCAGCACTGGCGGCGTTCCTGCGGGCGCGCCGAGAGGCACTACGGCCTGAGGACGTGGGTCTGCCCCGCGGACGTCGCAGGCGCACGGGTGGACTGCGCCGCGAGGAAGTCGCGGCACTGTGCGACATGTCAGCCGACTACTACGGCCGACTCGCGCAACGCGAGGGTGGGCGTGCCCGTCAGGCGTCGAAACGGCTGCGTGCACTCTCGATGTGACCGAGGTGCTGGTGGGTCCAGCCGCATATGGCGTCGACCGCGGTGCGCAAGGCCCGGCCCGGCTCGGTGAGGGTGTACTCGACCCGTGGCGGCACGGTGGGGTACACCCTTCGCTCGACCAGGCCGTTGCGCTCCAGCATGCGCAGGTTCTGGGTGAGCATCTTGTGGCTGACGCCCTCGACCTCGTTCCGCAGCTCACTGAAGCGCAGGGTGCGCTCGCCGAGCGCCTCGATGATCAGGAGCGCCCACTTGTTGGCGACATCCGAGAAGATCTCCCGCGCCAGGGAGTCTGCGCGCCGCAGGTCAGCGTCCTCGGGCAGGCCCTTGAGTAGTTGCTTGGTCACCATCAGGTTCCTCAGTCACCGAAAAGTGCGTTCTTCCAGGTCAACCGTGACTCTCCTAGAGTTTCCGAGTAACTGCAAGAGAGCAATGCGGAAGGGCGAGCACCGTGGCCACCATTGATGTCTTCAACTACAACGTGCCGGCTGAGAGGGACTTCGGCTACTCACAGGCGATCAAGTCCGGCGAGCTGATCCACGTCTCTGGACAGCTCTCGTTCGATGAGGCAGGCGAGTTCCTCTACGCGGGCGACTTCGCCGCCCAGCTCAAGCAGACCTACGCCAACATGGACAAGGTCCTGGACCACTACGGCGCCACCCGGAACCAGGTCGTTTCGCAGACCCTGTACGTGGTGAACCTGCGGCAGAATGCCGCGGCGACGGCGGAGGGCAACCTGGGGTACTTCGGCGACCACCGCCCGGCCAGCACGGTTTTGGGCATCACTGAACTGACCTTGCCCGGCCAGGTCATCGAAATCAGCTTCGTCATCGACACGAAACTGCCCGCTTGAGGTCTCCTCCTCGCACGTCCCACAGCCCTCTGGGGGCTCCGTTCGTGGAACAGTCACAGTGACCCGTTCCACCAACGCTCCCATAACCCTCGTTTTCCCGGCCGGCGCGGTTTGATCTGCCCCTTCGAGATCAGAAAAAGATTGAAGGCCAAGGGCCGTCGAGGCGGCATGTGCAGAGATCAGCTGGCCTTGGCGGGCTCTTCGGCTCGAGCCCGGGTGCTGGCGAGCCGGCAGGAGTCGGTGCCGGTCTCGATGATGGTGCCGTTGAAGGTCAGGCGGTCGACGATGGCCGCGCAGAGCCGCGGATCGGTGAAGGTCTTCGTCCAGCCGCCGAACGACTCGTTAGAGGCGATGGCGGCGCTGTCCTTCTCCGCCTCCATGCCGGGCGGGTGGGGCTGCGGGATGAACGCCTCGATGGGTGCTTTGCCCGCCTCCACCGCGATCCGCGGCTTCAGGTCGGCGACATAGCGCCTGACCATCGGATAGGACACGTCGGCGCCATGTTCCTCAAGCAGCCGGTGGAAGATCCGGGTGACCGTGTGCCGCTGCTTGCGCGGCGCGTGCAGGTCCGCCCGCAGGATCTCGTCGATCACCGCCTTGTACGGATCCAGCGCCGACGGCCGCGGCGGCAGCGGCTTGCGTGACTCCGGCCAGGCCGAGTCCAGGGCCTTACGCACCCTCCGCCAGGCGACGTTGTACTTGCGCTCCAGCTCCCGCATCGTCATGCCGACCCGGTGGTCCCGCCGGATCGCCGCATACAGATGATGCGCATCCTGGACCGCCTGGAAAACACCCCCGCCCAGCTGATGAACCACCTTGGCGAAACCCTGAAGCAAACGCGGCCCGTGGTCGCGCTGCTGGGCGACGAGACCGCCTACACGGGCTTGGCGCGCAGCGCCCACTACCGCTGGTTCACCGACCCGGCCTCCCGGCTCGTACATCCCGAGAGCGACCACGCCGCGCAGAGCCGTCTGATGGCAGCGGACCTCCATGGTGCCTACACACACCATGGCGAGAAGTCCCGTGCCGCGAAGCTCGTCGACGCACTCAAGCAGGAGAGCCCCGAATTCGCCGCACTGTGGCACGAGCACGTCTTCCTGGGGCCCCACTGCGCCTCCAAACGCTTTCTGCACTCACAGGTCGGGGCGCTTGAACTGCACTGCCAGACGCTCGTGGACCCAGAGCAGTCGCAGCGGCTCGTGGTCTACACAGCAGTACCGGGCACGGAGAGCCACACCAACCTGCAACTCCTGTCTTCGCTGCCCATCGCGGAGGGGACGGCGAGTTCGGTCAACCCGGCCCGCCCCGTGGTGACCACGACTCTCTTCACCTTGACATCACGCCGACCAGACAGCGCGTTGGCATGTGACGAGGACCTTCGAGGGGACTGCTGTCACAGATGCGGCGGCGATGCTGTCAATACGTACAGCAGGTATGTCCTCGTCGACAGCAAGCTCAACCCATAGCTATGCGCTCGACCGTCTCGATGAAGTGCCTCCGTTATCGGCACTTTCTTCGTCGACGACGTTCTCCTGCGCGAGACGCGGGTTGAAGCGTGCCGGGTCTTTCAGGTAGTCGCGGCTGCGCGTCGGCCTTTCGGCACCGTGCGCAGCACAGGATCCCCAGTGACCAGGAAGTGCCAAGACAGGCAGGCGATGAAGCGTGATCAGCAAGCAGAACAACGTCCAGGTCTTCCGGATCACCGCGGCGCGGAAGGGGCTGAACGAGGACGTCCGCGCCCGGCAGCGACGCTACGTCATCGCCATGTCGGTGCGTACGGTGTCGGTGATCCTGGCTGCCACTCTGTGGAACGTCGAACGGTCCGTTGCGCTTGTCGCGCTGGTCCTTGGTATCGGCCTGCCCTGCATCGCCGTCGTCATCGCCAACGGGGGCCGCGAGAAAGCCCCGGCACCCGAGGCGTGGTTCGTCGCCGCACCGTCCCGTCTCGTGATCGCTCCGCCGCGGCACGAGGGTTCCGCGGCGGCGGCCCCCGAAGACATGGCCACCGGGTCGGGCACGACCTCGCGACCCGAGCCGAATGATGCGAACTGAGCTGCACCCGCCGCGGCACTCATGGCGTCCACGTCGGCATGTCGGCATGTCGGCATGTCGGCATGCCGAAGTCTGCCTTTATCCGCTTCCGACGGGAGACGAGTTTCGGGAGCGGTGGGTGATCAGCGCCGTGGGTCAGCCAGGCGCTGAGGTGGCTCCGTCGATGAGACGATCGGCTGCCGCGTCGGTGCGGACGACGTCGTGGGTCACCAGGCGATCCTGGCACAATCCGCGCAGGCCCGAAACGAGCAGCGTGGCTGCGGCTCGTGCCTGCTCCGGTGGGTGGCCCAGCCGGACGTACGCGTCGGCGATCGGCCCGATCACGACCTCAACGGTGTCGGCGGCCAGCTCGCCGTACTGCTGCGGGTCCGTGACGGCCAGGCTCAACAGCTGCAAGAGCATGCGAATTGGTCCGGACTGCTCCCCGACGGTCATCGCCTCCCACAACGTGCGGGCGGCCCGACGCAGGCCTGCGGTGTCGTGGACGTCGTCGAACATCGCACGGGCATCGGGGCGGTTGGCGTTCAGTGCCTGCGCCAGTAGATTCTCACGACTGCCGAAGTAGTACAGAAGCATGCGCTTGGTGGTGCCGATGGATTCGGCGAGCGGGCTCAGCGACATCTGCGCGAGTCCGTGATCTTGAAGGTGCGCCACCACTTCCCGCAGCAACTCGGCGCGCTTTTCGACATTGACTGGTCGGGGCATGCCCCGGACTGTACCGGTCGGTACGCGTAGGGTCGCACAGTGTTGACGTTCCAGTCGGTACGTTGATCAGGCGATTGCGTCAGCGAGTACAGAGGGACGGGTGCCGCGGTCGTGAGGAGTGTCGGTGTCCCGGCTGATCAGGGCGCTACCGTCACGGCCACCGCCCGGCGCGCAGGCGGCGTTTGGTGGTGCCGAGGATCTCGGCGGGCGGGCTCAGCCGCCATTGCACACGTTCGTTACTGTACCGATCGGAACATCAATACCTCGTGGAGCCTACGCGTACCGATCGGACAGTCAAAACGCACCTAGACCCGCCAGCATCGAAAGCAGCAGCGACCCGTGCGCCATGCCGCAGTAACTGTCATCGACACGCGCGGCCGGCAGTTGGTTCGGACTACGACAAACGCGGAGGGAGAGTACGCCGTGACCGGGCTGCCAGAGGGGTACATCAGCGTTGTGGTCTCGTCTTCCGGGCAAACACCGGTAGTGGACCAAAAGCTGCTCCAGTCCGGCGTAGCCGTGCAAGCTGACTTCGTCCTGCGCGGTCGACTCGGCGGCACTCCATTCGGCGGCGGTATGTATCGCGGAAGTGCCCGGTCCGATGAGATGCCGTATCAGTAGTACGGCCATCTCCCGGCAGATGGTGAGGTCGACGACCCGACCGCGCGACAGCGGTGAGCCCGAGATGCGCTTCTGCCTGGCTACCTGAGCCGAAGCCCGCTTGTCCTCGGACTCGCGCGGCTTCCAGAAAGGTCACCTCATGCAGGACGTCGGAGACGGAAAAGCCTCCTGCACCGGACGCATACTGTGAGGTCGCTACCGCAGCCGCCTCCCAAAAGCGTTGGACGAACTCGCGCCCCCTCTCAGGGCGTCGTCGATCTGCCGCTGCATGTGGCCTGGTCCGGGGTCAGGAACTTCTCCGTCGATCGACCCAAGGCACGTATGGGCCTTGCTCCCAGCGAAACACCCCGTGACCTGCGATGTACCAAAGTGCCAACTATCTCTCTGATTACGGGCATCCGGCTGCTGAACCTAGTTGGCATCAGGGCAGGTCACGAACGTTCCCTAGTGTCAATATCCATCCTGGTCACATTTGATGTGACGAGGATTTTTAGTTGTCGAATGCGGGCGGTTCCTCCCCGAGGGTCTCGCGCAGCCAGGTCCGTTCGGCGCGGCTGGTGGCGCGGGCGGTGAGCAGCATGCCCCGCCGGTAGGGGTCGGCGATCTCCTCGGCACGCAGGGGCCGCTCGTTGTCGTAGAAGAAGCTCGCCGGTTCTTCCAGGAACTCCAGCCGTCTGCGCAGCACCGCGTGCTGTTCGGCCACGTCGGGCAGGTGGGAGAGGAAGGCCAGGACGACGTAGAACCGGGTGAAGTCGGTGATCTCGTGGTCGGCGGGCTTGCGCAGGCGCTGAAGCATGTCGGCCCGTCCGGCCGCGGTCAGGCTGAGCACGTACCGGGCCGCCCCCGCGGCCGGGTCTGCGCGCCGCTCGATCAAGCCCGCCCTGGTCAGGCGATTGATCGCCGGATACAGGCTGCCGTCACTGACCGGCCGCGTATAGCCGGTCAGCTGTGAGATGCGGCGGCGCAGCTCGTGTCCAGGCAGGGGTCCCTCGGCGAGGAAGCCGAGTATCGCGAGTTCCAGCATGAGTCCATCTTCGCACGCGAACATCGAATCGATGTGAACATCGATTCGATGTTACGCTCGCAGGTACCCGCCCAAACGTCTCTGGAGAGGCACAGCAAGATGCCATCGCAGTCCACCGAGTCAGTGATGAACCGTTTCGTCGAGTTCATCAACACGGCCAACGAGGATCTCGCCCGCGAGGTCATTTCTCCGGACGCGGTGTTCCACGCGCCAAGCCACCCGGAACCACTGCGGGGGCCCGATGGGTACATGGAAGTCATCGGGATGATGCGCAGCGCCTTCCCCGACGTCCAGTGGACGCTGGAGGAGACGGTCACCGAAGGCGACACCGTGGCCGCGCGGTTCACCATGCGGGGAACCCACGACGGTGAATTCTTCGGGATACCGGCGAGCGGCAACAAGATCTCGGTGCAGGCCATGAACATCTACTACCTGGCCGACGGCCGGATCGTCGGCGAACGGGGCCAGCCCGATCTCCTCGGGGTGATGCAGCAGATCGGTGCCGTACCGGCGCCGTGAACCTCGTAGCGCCGGGTGAGTCTTCTGCCGCGCGGGATTGCCGCTGCCGGGAGGGGGCCGTATGGCGCGGTGGCAGAAGGCGAAGGCCCGCACCGGAGCGCGGGCGGCCGGCGCGGGTTCACCGCAAGAGGCCGGTCTTCTCCTTGATCCGGCGAGCGAGATCGCTGAGGAAGACATGGGCGTCGGTTCCCATAATCAGAAGGTATCCCCAGCCTGGCCGACGGGCCGTGCCGCGCGGAGTCCGGTGGACGCGCTCGCCCACCGTCGGCCAGGGCGCTGTCAGCCGTTCACGGGGTGTGACCGGCGCGGCGGAGGACCGGGCGCAGGATTTCGATGACGCCGGGATCGTCCACCGTGGACGGGATGGGTTCGTCGCGGCCGTCGGCGATGCCGCGCATGGTCTTGCGCAGGATCTTTCCTGAGCGCGTCTTGGGCAGGGCGGCGACGACCGTGACGTCTTTGAGGGAGGCGACGGCGCCGATGCGCTCGCGTACGAGTTGGACGAGTTCGGCCTCGACCTCGCTCGGGTCGCGGTTGCTGCCTGCTTTGAGGACGACGAAGCCGCGCGGGATCTGTCCCTTGAGTTCGTCGGCGACGCCGATGACGGCGCATTCGGCGACGTCGGGGTGGGCGGCCAGGGCCTCTTCCATGCTGCCGGTGGACAGCCGGTGTCCGGCGACGTTGATGACGTCGTCGGTGCGGCCCATGACGAAGACGTAGCCGTCGTCGTCGAGGTGTCCGCTGTCGCCGGTGAGGTAGTAGCCGTCGTAGGCGGAGAGGTAGGAGGCGACGTAGCGGTCGTCGTCGTTCCAGAGCGTGGGGAGTGCGCCGGGCGGCAAAGGAAGCCTCACGACGATCGCCCCGTCGACGCCCGCGGGCACCGGCTCGCCCGAGGGGTCGAGGACGCGGACGTCCCAGCCCGGCAGCGGGCGGGTCGGGGAGCCGGGCTTGAGGGGAGCGGCTTCGATGCCGACCGGGTTGGCGACGATGGGCCAGCCGGTCTCGGTCTGCCACCAGTGGTCGATCACCGGGACGCCCAGCAGCTCGCTCGCCCAGTGATACGTCTCGGGGTCGAGGCGCTCACCGGCCAGGAAGAGATAGCGCAGGTGGGAGAGGTCGTAGCCGGCGGTGAGCGCCCCCTTCGGGTCCTCCTTCCTGATCGCCCGGAAGGCGGTGGGCGCCGTGAACATGGTCTTGACCCGGTACTCGGCGGCGACGCGCCAGAACTGGCCCGCGTCCGGGGTGCCGACCGGCTTGCCCTCGTACAGGACCGTCGTCGCGCCCGCCAGCAGGGGCGCGTAGACGATGTACGAGTGCCCGACGACCCAGCCGACGTCGGAGCCGGTGAACATCGTCTCGCCCGGGCCCACGTCGTACACGGCGCCCATCGACCAGTGCAGGGCGACCGCGTGGCCGCCGCAGTCACGTACGACTCCCTTGGGTTTTCCGGTCGTTCCGGACGTGTAGAGGATGTACAGGGGATCGGTGGCGGCGACGGGAACGCAGTCGGCCGGCGGCGCGGCGGCGACCAGATCGGCCCAGTCGAGATCGTCCGGCCCCAGCGCGGCCGGCTCCTGCGGGCGTTGCAGGATCACGCTCTTCTCCGGCTTGTGGACGGCGAGTTCGATGGCCCGGTCGAGGAGGGGCTTGTATGCGATGACCCGCTTGCCCTCGATGCCGCAGGAGGCGGAGACGACCACCTTGGGGGCGGCGTCGTCGATGCGCAGGGCGAGTTCGTGCGGGGCGAACCCGCCGAAGACGACCGAGTGGACCGCGCCGATCCGTGCGCAGGCCAGCATCGCGACGGCGGCCTCGGGGACCATCGGCATGTAGATCACTACGCGGTCGCCGTGTCCCACGCCGAGCTGTGCGAGCGCTCCGGCGAAGGCCGCGACCTCGTTCCTCAGCTGCGCGTAGGTGTAGGTGCGGCGGGTGTCGGTCACGGGGGAGTCATGGACGAGCGCGGGTTGTTCGCCCCGGCCGGCTTCGATGTGCCGGTCGAGGGCGTTGAAACAGACGTTGAGCCGCCCGTCGGGAAACCAGCGGTAGAACGGTGCGCCCGAGGAGTCCAAAGCGCGTTGCGGAGTGACATACCAGTCGATGCCCTCTGCCGCCTTCAGCCAGAAGCTTTCCGGGTCCTCGGTACTGGCGCGGAAGACATCCTCGTACGTTCCCATCGCGCACTCCTTTGTGGCATCGAGGGACGGTGGTGGGGCTGCGTGCGGAACGGTGTCGGACACACGTACCGCATGCCGGCCGGCATGGTCGAGCAAGCTGCCGGGGACCGGCGGACCGGTCACCGGCATGGCGGTGGTGCGGCGGCCCGGAGGTCAACAGGCCCGCCGTCAGGCGCAGCTTCTGCTCACGCGCCGAGGTAGTTACGGAGCCATTGACCCATCTGCTGGATCGCCTCGTCCACCTCGGGTACGCGCCCCGCGCCCAGGACGAACGAGTGCTGCCCTTCGGGCAGCGGGTGGACCTCGGAAGTGACCTTGAAGTCCGCGAGGCGGCGACCGACCTGGGCGACGTCGTCGGCGAGGGGCTCGTACTCCCCGTAGTGGACGGTCGTGGGCGGCAGGCCGGTCAGATCGGCGTTCACGAGGCTGATCGCGGGGTCGGTGAAGTCCACCCCGGGATCCTGCAGCCAGGCTCCTCGGAAGAGCTCGAGGGTGTTCCTGCTGAGCATCTTGTCGTTGTCTTCGTTCTCGTCCACCGACGCGTTGCGGCCCGCCCAGCGCGGGCCGACCGGCGTACTGCGCCGAGTCCGCCTGTGCCAGGATCTTGAGGTGCCCACCCCTCAAGCTCACGGCATCGACAACGACGAGTGGTTCCGTCGGTTGCCCCTCATGGCCGAGCAGGCGCTCGCGTCCGGACCCCCCGCCAACAACCCCGTCGTACCCACCGTGGACGAGATCCAGCATCTCTACGCGCAGATCCACGCCAGACAGTCGGAGAGTGAGGAACGTGATGGCCACGACAGCCAGGTCCACGTGGAGTACGAGGTGCTGACCCATGAGTGACACCGCTGCGGGCGAGATTCTCGCCGACGTTCACCGGGGCGTCGGCCGGATCCTGCTGAACCGGCCCAAGGCGCTCAACGCCCTGACGGCAGGCATGGTCGTCGCCATCGACCGTGTGCTCGCTGAGTGGGCGCACACACCGCTGTCCGCTGTGGTGCTTGCCAGTACCAGCACGAAGGCGTTCTGCGCCGGTGGAGACATCCGTACGATCCGCGAGCACAGTCTCGCCGGGGATGCCGAGGCCAGTGAGCGGTTCTTCGCCTCCGAGTACCGGCTCAACGCCCGGATCGCCGAGTATCCCGTGCCGGTCGTGTCGCTCATCGACGGCCTGTGCATGGGCGGCGGTCTCGGTCTGTCCGTCCACGGCAGCTTCCGCGTCGTCACCGAGCGCGCGGTGCTGGCGATGCCCGAGACCGGGATCGGGTTCTTCCCGGACGTCGGGGCCAGCTACTTTCTGCCGCGGTTGCCCGGCGCGATCGGCATGTACTTGGGGCTGACAGGGAACCGGCTGGACGCGGCCGACGCCCTGTACACGGGGTTGGCCACGCACTTCGTCCCCGCGGACGGGCTCGACGCGGTGGGGGAGGCCTTGGCCGACCACCCCGGCGACCCGGTGGACGTCGTCCTCAATCGCCTCGCCGACCGCTCCCCGGTAGGGGCGAGCAGGCTGGCGGAGGTACGTGGGGACGTGGACTGGGCGTTCGGCGCGCCGACCCTCGGCGAGATCGAGAAACGCTTGCGCCACCTCGACACCCCCTGGGCGGCAGCCGCGCTGGTCGCCCTGGAGTCCGCCTCGCCGCAGAGTTTGGAGATCACTCACGCGCTGCTGGCCCGGGGCAGGCAGCACACGTTGCGCGAGTGCCTCGGCCACGAACTCGCCCTCACGCGCACGACCATCCGCACGCCGGACTTCCTGGAGGGCGTCCGTGCGGCCCTGGTCGACAAGGACCGCACTCCCGACTGGCAACGTGCGTCGCTCGGCGGACGGACGCTGTCGGCCTGAGCATGTCCGCCGTGAGCAGGACGTTGCCTCGCGCAAGGGGCTGGTCGTGCAGGAGGGGCGCGCTTCAACGAGTCGGGAGCGCGGGCCCCGCGGGCCTGACCCGGGAAATCCTCGTCTCTCTGCCTGGGCGGGCTCACGCAGGCGTGGCGGTCCGTCCGCAGTGATCAATCCCGACATGCAACGGGGGCGGGGGCTTGACCACGGCTCGGGTCGGCGTAGAGGCGCGTGGCGCGCTGTGTCGCGAGCCATAGGGCGTACGGAATGGCACCGAGACGCCGACAGTGGCGTCTCTCCGCGACCGTAGTCGCCATTGCTCGCCGGCGTCGTCGCCCCTCCGGTGACCGTGCCGGACGGAGGGTCTGTGGCCGGCACGGTCTCAGTCGTTGTCGGGCACCATCGAGACCACGACCTTGCCGGCCTTCGTGCGGCCCTGCTCGACGTGCGCCATCGCCTCGAGTGTCTGGTCGAACGGGAAGGTGCTGTCGATGATCGGGCGGAGTTTCCCGCTGTCGTAGAGGGCGCCGAGTTTGCGCAGCTGAGAGCCGTTGGCCTGCATGAAGAAGAACTGGTACCGCACGCCCAGTGCTTTGGCCTGCTTACGGATCTTGCGACTGAGCGTGTTCATGACCAGACCCATGAAGGACGGGGCGCCGAGCTGCTTGGCGAAGCCGGCGTCCGGCGGGCCGACGACACTGATGGCCAGGCCGCCGGGCTTCAGCACGGTCAGCGACTTCTCGAGGTTCGCTCCGCCCAGGGAGTCCAGCACCAGGTCGTAGCCGGACAGCACCTTCGAGAAGTCTTCCTTGGTGTAGTCGACGACGATGTCGGCGCCGAGGCTCCTGACCAACTTCTCGGTGTCGGTGTTCGTGGTCGTCGCCACGGTGGCGCCGAGGTGCTTGGCGAGCTGGATGACGGTCGAGCCGAGGCCACCGGCACCGGCATGGATGAGCACCTTCTGACCCGGCTCAACGTGGGCACGGTCGACGAGAACCTGCCAGGCGGCCAGGGCCACCAGCGGCACTGCGGCTGCCTCTGGGAGGGTGAGGGAGGCCGGCTTGTGCGCGACGTCGTCCATGTCGATCGCGATGAACTCCGCGAAGCCGCCGACCCGCAGGTCGCGCGGACGGGCGTAGACCTCGTCGCCGACCTTGAAGCCGCGTACGGCGGAGCCGACCCGCGCCACGACGCCGGCCACGTCGTGGCCGAGCACGAACGGAAGCTTGTACTTCAGGAGCTGCTTGAACTCCCCGTTACGGACCATCTTGTCCAGCGGATTGATACTGGCGGCGCTCACTCTGACCAGGACGTCGCGGTCCCCGACCGTGGGCTCGGGTACCTCTGCGGCGCGCGTGCCGTCCTTGCCGTACTTCTCGACGACGAATGCCTTCATGCCGGCCGCCTTTTCTGTGGGGGTGTTCCGGTGGTCGATGTGATTCTTCGCGCAGGTCCCCCTGCGCGCCCGTTTCTCGCGTACCGGCCGGGTTGATGTGCTGGTCATGACGCTACCGACTGAGTATAGAAAAGTAAACTCAGCTAGGGTTAGGATCACCCCCATGGATGCGAGGACCGAAGCTCTTCAAAGTGCTGGCATGGACCCCCGTCTCGACCGGGACACGTCGAACTGCTCGATCGCAAGGACCCTTGAGGTCGTGGGTGAGAAGTGGACGATCCTGATCCTGCGCGAGGTCTGGTACGGCTCGTCCCGCTTCAGCGACTTCGAACGCGTCCTCGGCTGCCCTCGCAACCTCCTCGCGGTGCGGCTCCGGATGCTCGTGGGAGAAGGGATCCTGGCCACCGAGACCTACAAGGAACCGGGCTCGCGGAGCCGGCCGAAGTACGTGATCACGCCCAAGGGCATGGATCTGGTCCCGGCCGTGATGGGGCTCCTGCAGTGGGGCGACCGCTACCGCGCCGACCCGGAGGGCCCGGCCGTACTGGCCCGACACCGCGGATGCGGCGCGCACGTCGACGCCCAGATCCGCTGCGAACGGGGCCACGCCGTGCAGGCGGAGGACATCGAGAGCGTCCCCGGCCCTGCGTTTCGCATGAGGCCCGCCGGGTGAGCTGAGCGCCGTCGCGCCAGGAGCTCGTGGTGGCTCATTCTGCCGGTGGGTTCAGTCTGCCGGGGTGTGCCCACTCATACGTCTACGGAGCCGGCCGCATTCCGGAGACCGACGCCGCCATCGCACAGATCGGCGCCTGGGTCCGCGAGAAGACCAAGATCTGACCGAGCGGTCCGGGGCGGCAGGCGCAAGATCCGCGCGCCAGCCGGACCGGGACGATCGGGACGGTGGACGGACACCGACATGGCCCGCGGCGGCGCGCAGGTCCGCGACGCACACGACCTCGTCCCGGTCCCGCAGGCGACGGCCGGGACGGCCGACCACGACGGCGGCTTCAGCTACGCGCGCGCACCGCGGCGCGCGAACAAGATCGTCGACTTTCGGGTCGCCGTCCGGGCCGAGGATCCGTGGCGTCCGGTCGACAGCGCGTCGTCGCCGCAGCCGTCGACGACGTACTCACGTTGTTGCGGGCGGCCGGCGCCAAGGCCGCAGTCCAGCCTTCCCGTCGACATCCATGGGCCCGAGCGGGGCGGTCTCATCATCGTCGAGTCCGCCGCGCTGCCGGGCCGGGAAGTCGACGGCTTCGTGCCGCCTCCGGGCTTCGTCCGGACGGGGCCCATCACGCCATCGTCCACCCGAGAGCCAGGAGAACGACGATGCACAGCCCGAGTCGTAACGTGTCACCCCCATCCTGACGGATTCCCCGCCCCGGTACCCGGAGCGCACCGCGATCGTCTTCGGTGACGACCGCATCACGTACGGCGCTCTCGACGCCGCGGCCAACCGGGTCGCGAACCTGCTCATCTCGGCGGTATCCAGCCGGGTGGCAAGGTCGCGCCGTCCTGCCCCAACCTGCCCCACTTCACCAGCGTCTACTTCGGCATTCTCAAGGCCGGGGCGGCGGTGGTACCGATGAACGTGCTGCTGAGGGCCCGCGAAGTCGCCTACCACCTCACCGACTCCGACGCGAAGGCGTACTTCGCGTGGGGCACGGCGGAGCTGCCGATCGGGCAGACCGCATGGTAGGGATTCCAGGCCACCGAGGGCTGTACCGAGTTCTTCCTGATCGAGGCCGGTGGCGCGCCGTGGGCGGGGGACGGGACGCCGGAGTCGTACGCAGCGGTCGTCACCGAGCAGCCGGTGACGTTCCGGACGCTCGAACGCGACGAGGACGACATCGCGGTGGTCCTCTACACCTCCGGCACGACCGGTCGGCCCAAGGGCGCGGAGCTGCATCACCGCAACGTGTACGACAGTGCGCGGCGGTCAGCAGATGTCACACCGCTGTCGGGCCCGCGACCGCGAGGCCGATGGCTCACGACCGGGAGCGGGCGCCGGTTCCCAGCCGGGCGGTGACTTCGCGGGGGGTGAGGGTGGAGTGTTCCTTGGAACATTCGACGACGACGCGGACCGGTGCGTCGCAGTCGGTGTGGCGGACGTCCAGTAGAGGACCCTCGGAGCCGAGGGTGTATGCCTCGCCCCACTGGCTGAGCGCCATCAGGACGGGCCACAGGTCCCAGCCCTTGCGGGTCAGGCGGTATTCGTTGCGGGAGCGGCTGCCGGGCTCCTGATAGGGGACGGTCTTCAGGATGCCGGCCGAGGTCAGCTTACGGAGACGGTCGCTGAGGACGGCTTCCGACAGGCCGATGTGGCGGTGGAAGTCGTCGAAGCGGCGGACGCCGTTGACGGCGTCACGCAGGATGAGCAGCGTCCATTTCTCCCCGATCACGTCGAGCGTGCGCTGGACGGGGCAGTTCTCCGTGCTCGCCTCAAGCCACTCCATCCCGCCATCGTAAGGGACCTGACTTCGCCATTGACAGTCAGGTGAACACAAGTCTAGCTTCACTTGGAAAAGTCAGCAGACAGCCAGAGGGAAGGGCGCTGGACCGTGGGTCGAACGCGTACGTATCACTGGGACGATCCCGCGATCTCGGCGGAGGCCGCCGGACGCATGGCCGGCATCGACTTCCTGCGCGAGGTGCAGGAGGGCCGGCTGCCGAGGGCACCGATCAGCCACACCGTCGACTTCACCCTGGACGAGGTGGAGCCCGGCAGGGCGGTCTTCTCGATGACACCGGGCGAGGAGCACTACAACCCGATCGGCAGCGTGCACGGCGGCATCTTCGCCACCCTGCTCGACTCGGCGGCGGGCTGCGCCGTCCAGTCCACTCTCCCGCAGGGCATGGCGTACACCTCGCTCGACCTGACGGTGAAATTCCTGCGACGGGTCACCGTGGACACGGGCCCGGTGCGCGCCATCGGCACGGTCGTCAGCGAGGGCCGCCAAACGGCCCTCGCCCAGGCCCAGTTGGTCGACGAGGCGGACCGTCTCCTCGCCCACGCCACCAGCAGCTGCATGCTCTTCCCGGTACCCGCCCCTCGGGTGTGACTCCGCAGGGCAGGGCCCACGGTCCGCAGGGGCGGCCGGGACAGCAGGGAGTGCAACGATGTTCCACTCGGCGGCGGCCCGCTTGCCGACGCCATGAGCCTCGCCGATGAGGGCGAGTCCAGGTGCTGGGGTCGTGCCTGCCCTCACTGTGAAAGCCCCACGCTCGCCCGTCGCCCTTGCAGGCGAGGTCAACTGGCGACGAAGCGGCCGGTGGGCGCCGTTGTCGACTCTTTGGATTACGTTCGCAATACCATAGGCTGGGGAGGTAGGTGGAGGGCAACCGGTCCTTCCGGCCGGCGAAGGGGCGTGTCTGCGATGCGGTACGGAAAAGAGCACAAGGCGGAGACGAGGCGGCGGATCATCGAGACGGCGGGCCGCCGGTTCAAGCAAGACGGCATCGACGGCTCCGGGGTCTCGACACTCATGAAGGACGCGGGGCTGACCAATGGGGCCTTCTATGCTCACTTCGAATCCAAAGACGACCTCGTCACCACAGCAATCGCCGAACAGTTGAAGGCGCAGGCCGAGGGTGTCGTCGCGCGGGCTGCGCCTGGCCGTGCCGGACTCGAGCAGATCGTGCGCGGATACCTGTCGCCCCAGCACCGTGACAGCCTTGGCGACGGCTGCCCCAACGCCGCTCTGCTCGACGAGATCGGGCGCTGCACCGACACAACCAGGCAGGCGTACACCGACGGCGTACTGATCCTCATCGACGGCATTGCCGCCCGCATGGCGCCCGAGGCCCCGTCCTCCGCACGTGTGAAGGCGCTCAGCCTCCTCGGCCAGATGGCGGGGACGCTGCAGCTTTCCCGCGCCTTGACCGACAGTCAACTCGCCAAGGAGCTCCTCGATCAGGGGGTAAACAACGCCCTGGCCCTGCTGGACGCCTGGCAACGCGTCTGACGCACCACATCCCTGGCGCCAGGCTGTGGCTCTCGGGGGATAGCCCGACGCCGGCAGGTTCTCCTGGGGCTCAGCCGGCGCCACCGGGTATCACCTCCTGCGCCGCAGTTGCTGCTGGAAGAATCGCATGCGGTTCTTCGCCGGACCCAAGCCCTTGACCATCGACGCCGCACTTCAGGCACCCGTGCTGCGCGCGGCGAAGGTGCGGGCCGCTCTGGCGGGGTGGTCCGAGCGGATCCCGGGATCGCAGCGCGAGCCGCACCCCGACGGCCGTTCCCTGGTGATCGCGGTCGACCGCGACGGCAAGGCCGGCCCCTGGCCACGACGGCCCTCACCGGACCCGATCCGTACGAGATGACGGGATCCCTCCTGGCGTGGGGCGCAGCCCACGCGGCACAGCCGGATGCCGTCCTCAAGCCCGGTGGCCACGGCCCGGTCGCCGCCTCCGGCCTCGACACCCTCAGGCTCGGTGCCGCCGAGGCCGGAGTGCACGAAGCCGACGGGGCGTCGGCCCGCCGTCGATGATGGCTGCGCTGGCATAGATCACGGCGCCGGGGCGCTGAAGCGGATGCCCGGGGGACCGCTGCCGACGTGGTGAACGACATGGGCGCCTTCCTCGTCCTCAACTGGCTCCCCTGCGGCAGGCGGTGGCGGATGCCGCCGCTGTCGAGTTGTGAACAGGTTGTTCGATAGGGAGCGAGTCGGCCCCTCGCGGGGAGCCGGCCGCCCCGGTGGAAAGGAAGCCGTCCACGCCCTCGCAGGCCACATGATCAACATGTAGCAGGGGCGCTCGGCGCAGCGGCAACAGGGCCCGTTGGTGCTCGGATCGGTTTCGCGACCTCGAGCTGCCAAGGGGCCCTGTCGACGTGGCGGGGGAAGGTGCGGCGGGTGCGTGCGTCCCAGGTCAGGGACTGGCGGCACTGCTGGGCGGCCAGGCTGGCGAGTTGTTTCGGATCGTGGCTCCGGCATGCTTCGGTGTCGACGAAGATGACCAGTGGCCGGCCGCTGGGTAGCACTCTCAGAGCGGAGTCGATGTGCCGGCGGGCCAGGAGTGCAGTCACGAACGTTGCCTTGTGTCAACTTTCGATCCTGGTCACACTGCCGGTATGACTGGCGACCGAACGGATGATCCAGGGCTGTTCGGCCCCGGGTCAGTGACATGGCAGGCGCATGGAGATCCCATGATGTGGGTCGCCGGTGTCCGCGCCCTCTACCTCCAGGCCCTGCACCCGCGCGCGGTGCGCGGCGTCATCCAGAACAGTGACTTCCGGCGCGACGCCTGGGGCCGGCTCATGCGCACGGCGAGCTTCGTGGGCACGACGACGTACGGCACCACGGAGGCCGCCGAGAAGGCGGGCGCCCGCGTGCGGAAGATCCACAGCATGCTGTCGGCGACCGACCCCGACACGGGGGAGCGGTACGGGGTCGACGAACCCGAACTGCTGCTGTGGGTGCACTGCGCCGAGATCGACTCGTACCTGCACACGCTGCGCCGCTCCGGGTTCCCGCTCACCGACGCCCAGGCCGACCGCTACCTCGACGAACACCGCGTCAGCGCCCGCCTGGTGGGCCTCGACCCCGACGCCGTCCCCGCCGACCGGGCGGACATGGAGGCCTACTTCGAGAAAGTACGCCCCGAACTCGCCGCCGGACCCGAGGCGCGCGAGGTGGACGACTTCCTGCGCCGCCCGCCGATCCACCCGCTCCTCGTCCCGGCGCGCGAGATGATGTGGCGGCGCGTGGCGCGTCTGGCGTACGCCTCCCTGCCGCCGTACGCCCACGAGCTGTACGGCAGACCCGCACCGCAACCGGCCGTCGTCACCCGCCAGTTGCGTGCCACGGGCACCCTGCTGCGCAGCGTTCCCGCACGTCTGCGCTGGCAACTCCCGCCCAAACACATCCTGCGCGCCATGGCCCGGCTGGGTCCCGAGGCCCGCCCGGCACCGTACAAAGTCGGGTGATAGGCCGCCATACTGGACCGGCCAGGGGAGGGCGCGACGGTGACGGGGCGGCGGTAGGGGATGGCGGACACCAGGCTGATCCAGGGCCGGTACCGGCTGCTCGATCTGATCGGGCGCGGCGGCATGGGCGAGGTGTGGCGCGCGCGGGACGAGTCGCTGGGCCGACAGGTCGCCGTCAAGTGCCTCAAGCCGCTCGGACCGCAGCGCGACCAGGCGTTCACCCGCGTCCTGCGGGAGCGGTTCCGGCGCGAGGCCCGGGTGGCCGCCGCGCTCCAGCACCGCGGAGTGACCGTCGTCCACGACTTCGGCGAGTCCGAAGGCATCCTGTTCCTCGTGATGGAGCTGCTGGAGGGCCGCAACCTCAGCCAGCTCCTGGAGGACAACAAGCACCATCCGCTGCCCGTGGCCGACGTCGTCGAGATCGCCGACCAGGTCGCCGCCGCCCTCGCCTACACGCACCAGCAGGGCATCGTGCACCGCGACCTCAAGCCCGCGAACATCATGCGGCTCACCGACGGCACAGTGAAGATCTGCGACTTCGGCATCGCCCGCCTCGGCCACGACATCGGCTTCACCTCCCGCCTCACCGGCACCGGCATCGCCATGGGCACTCCCCACTACATGTCACCGGAGCAGATCAGCGGCACCGAGGTCGATCAGCGCAGCGACCTCTACTCGCTCGGGTGCGTGCTGTACGAGATCGCCACGGGAGCACCGCCGTTCGACCTCGACGACCCCTGGGCGATCCTCCTCGGCCACCGCGACACCCCGCCCCGTCCGCCGCGCAGCCACCGCTCCGAGCTGCCCGTCTACCTGGAGAAGGTCATCCTCGACCTGCTGGCCAAGCTCCCCGAGGAGCGCCCGCGCGACGGGCGCGAGCTGGGCCGCAGGATCGGACTGGGCCGTACGGCACCGACGTACGTGCCGACCGTGGTCACGCCCCAGCCCGACTTCCGGCCGCCCGAACAGGCCGCGCGTGAACCCCGCCTGCCGTCCTGGACACGGGGCATCACCACCGGCCACAAGGCGATCGGCGCCGGACTGCCCGCCACCCCGCCGGACGCCGGCGCGGGCCTCACCGGCGAGTGGATCCCCCGCCCGCCGACCGGCAGCGCCCAGCCGCCCGGCACTCCCGAGGAACCGACCGCCCCGCCCCCGCAGACACTCACCACGCTGGCCGGACGGCACAACGCCGGCCTCAGCCTGGGGCGGCTCGGCCGCTGGGCCGAGGCCGGCGAGGTGCACCGCGCGGTCGCCGCCGAACGCGAGCGCCTCCTCGGCCCCGACCACGCCGACACCCTCGCCAGCCGCTACGAGGTCGCCTTCACCCTCAGCCGCACCGGTCGCGCCGCGGACGCGCTGCGCGAGTACAAGCACGTTGCCGCCGCCCGCATCCGGGCGCTGGGCGCCGACCACCCGGACACCCTCGCCGTCCGCCAGGAAATGGCCTACGTACTCGGCCAGTTGGGCCGCCACGAGGACGCCCACAAGGTGTACGTGTCGGTGCTGGCGGCCCGGGAGAACCTGATGGGGCCCGACCACCCCGACACTCTGCGCTGCCGGCACAACCTCGCCTTCAACCTCAGCAGGCTCGGCCGCCACGAGGAGTCGTACCGCATGGCGTGCGAGGTGGCTGCGGCCCGCGCCCGGGTCCTGGGCCCCGAACACCCGGACACGCTGGTCACCCGCTACGAAGTGGCTTACGCGCTGGGCCAGTTGGGTCGCTGGCAGGAGGCGCTGCGGACCTACCGCGAGGTCGCCGCGGCCCGTGCCCAGGCCCTGGGCCCCGACCACCCGGACACCCTCGCCGCCCGCTACGAGATCGGCATCAGCCTCGGCCGGCTCGGCCGCAGCGCGGAGGCACTCCGGCTGTACCGCGAACTGATCGACGACCGCACCCGCGTCCACGGCCCCGCCCACTCCGAGACCCTCCGCGCCCGCCACGGCCTCGGCGTCAACCTCGGCCGCCTCGGCCGCTGGGAGGAGGCCCTCGCCGAGTCCCGCGACGTGTGCGCGATCCGCGAACGCGTCCTGGGCGCCGACCACCCCGACACCCTCGTCAGCCGACGTGAGGTCGCCGTCGGCCTCGGCTGGCTGGGCCGCTGGGCTGACGCCCTCACCGAGTACCGCCGCGTCGCCACAGCCCGCGAACGCGTCCTCGGCCCCGACCACCCCGACACCCTCTCCAGCCGCAACGACGAGGCCCACTGCCTGGAACAACTCGGCCGCGGCGCGGAAGCGGTCGACCTGTACCGCAAGGTCGCGGCCCGCAGACAGCGGGCTGCGGAGGGGGCTGAAGGGGGCTGAGGGGGCACACGGGGCACCGGAGCGCGGTCCCTGGCCCGGAACGTGATCCTCGGCCCGGAGCACGGTCCCCGCCCGGGGCCGGCGTACGCACCCGGGCTCTGGCGGAGCGCGCGTCAGAGGTCCCGGCTCAGTCCCAGCCCCAGTCCCAGCCCATCTCGGTATACGGCCGCCCGCAGCGGATCCCCTCGATCGCCGCCCGGGTGTACGCCACCGTCGGCTCCGGCAGCGCGTCGGCGGGCCACCAGTCCCAGCCGACGCACTTGTCCGGCTCCATCACACGTGGCTCGCCCTGCCAGCGCCGGGCCCTGAAGACGAGCTGGATCCGCGGCCGTGTGCCCGGGCCCTGGGACAGATGGACGGCGTGCGCGAACTCGACGTCGCGGGCGTCCAGGACCAGGCCCGCCTCCTCCTTCGCCTCCCGGATCAGACAGGCGACGGCCGACTCCTGCTCGCAGTGACCGGCCAGGAAGTGGTGCTCCAGCGGCGCGAAGGCCGAGTCGGGGTGGCGCAGCCCGAGCAGCACCTTGCCGTCGCGCTCCAGATACAGGTGCACACCGAGGACGTTTGGCACGGTCTGCCCACCACTGCCGACGAAAGACGCGGGAGCGGGCACCGCAGCGTCGGCCCGGTGCCGGGCGATGACCTCCGCCGCCCAGGGCGCCATGGTCAGCTGTGCGGTGGTCGCGGCGTCGAAGAAGGCGAACATGATGCCCTCGGTCACCGGCAGCCGCGAGGGATCGCCGTCCCAGCGGCCCAGGAACACCGTGATGTCGTTCTGGAAGACCGTGTAGGGGACGAGCCCTTCGATGCGGAGCCCGGTCTCCTCCAGCAACTCGCGGGCGATCGCCTCCGCGGGTGTCTCGGTCCCCTCCCGCGCGCCTCCGGGCAGGGACCAGGTCCCCGGGTCGCAGATGGGCTTGTGCGCGTCACGCAGATGGAGAAGGTACTGTCCACGCCGGTTGACCAGCAGCGCGGCGGTCTGGGTGGGTTCGGGGAGTTCGCTCGTCACCCGGACAGTCAACACGGGCCGCTCGGCGTGGCGGGCGGGAACGCCGGATCCGCCGCCGTCCGCCGGGCCTGTCTCTGGCCGATCGAGATCACCCCGTGTTACGAAGAACCATGCCTGCACTCGAGGGACACCGCGCTTACGACGCCGTCATCGTCGGCGGCGGCCACAACGGCCTCGTCGCCGCCGCCTACCTCACCCGGGCCGGACGGTCCGTGCTGGTGCTGGAGCGGCTGGACCACACCGGGGGCGCCGCCGTCTCCACCCGCCCCTTCACCGGCGTCGACGCCCGACTGTCGCGGTACTCGTACCTGGTCAGCCTGCTGCCGAAGAAGATCGTGCGGGACCTGGGCCTGGACTTCCGCGTCCGCGGCCGCACGATCTCCTCGTACACCCCCGTCGAGCGCGCGGGCAGGCCCACCGGACTTCTCGTGGGCGGCGGCGAACGGCGCACCCGCGAGGCGTTCGCCCGGCTGACCGGCGACGAGTGCGAGTACGCGGCCTGGCAGCGCTTCTACGCCCAGACGGGCCGTGTCGCCCAACGGGTGTTCCCCACGCTCACCGAGCCGCTGCCCACCCGGGACGAGCTGCGCCGCCGCATCGACGACGAGGACACCTGGCGGGTGCTCTTCGAGGAACCGATCGGCGTCGCGATCGAGGAGCGCTTCAGCGACGACCTGGTCCGGGGCGTGGTCCTCACCGACGCCCTCATCGGCACCTTCGCCGACGCCCACGACACCTCCCTCAAGCAGAACCGCTGCTTCCTATACCACGTCATCGGCGGCGGCACCGGCGCCTGGGACGTCCCCGTCGGCGGCATGGGCGCCCTGACCGACGCTCTGGCCGACGCGGCCCGCGCCGCGGGCGCCGTCCTTGCCACCGGACACGAGGCCGTACGGATCGACACGGACGGCACGACCGCCGAGGTCGCCTACCGGACCGCCGACGCCGAGGGCACCGTCACCGCCCGGCACGTCCTGGTGAACGCCTCGCCGCAGCACCTCGCGGCCCTCACCGGCGACGCACCGCCCACGCCCGCCGAGGGCGCACAGCTGAAGGTGAACATGCTGCTCAAGCGGCTGCCCAGACTGCGGGACACCTCCGTCGACCCGCGCGAGGCCTTCGCCGGCACCTTCCACATCGCCGAGGGCTACGACCAGCTCGCCACCGCCCACGCCCAGGCCGCCGTCGGCGAACTGCCCGCCGCCCCGCCCTCGGAGATCTACTGCCACTCACTCACCGACCCGACGATCCTCGGCCCGGAGCTGGTCGAACAGGGCCACCAGACGCTGACGTTGTTCGGCCTGCACACGCCCGCCCGCCTCTTCGCGCAGGACAATGACGCCGTACGCGAGGAACTGCTGAAGCTGACCCTCGCCCAGCTCGACGCCCACCTCGCCGAACCCCTCGCCGACTGCCTCGCCACCGACGCCGAGGGCCGCCCCTGCATCGAGGCGAAGAGCCCGCTGGACCTGGAACGCGACCTGCGGCTGCCCGGCGGCAACATCTTCCACCGCGACCTGTCCTGGCCGTACGCCGAGGAAGGCACGGGCCGTTGGGGCGTGGAGACCCGGCACGCGAACGTGCTGCTGTGCGGGGCGGGGGCGGTGCGCGGGGGAGGCGTGAGCGGAGTGCCGGGGCACAACGCGGCGATGGCGGTGCTGGAAGCCGACTGAGGTCCCGCGGCAAGGCCGGCCGAGGCCCCCTACCAAGAAATCTGACGGTCTATCAGAAAACCTCTTCCGTCGTCCGGACGGCTGCGGCATCCTGCGCCCATGCAGACGGAGCTGAGCAACCAACTCGGAATCGAGCACGCCGTCTTCGGCTTCACGCCGTTCCCCGCCGTCGCCGCGGCCATCAGCCGGGCCGGCGGCTTCGGAGTGCTCGGCGCGGTCCGCTACACCGCCCCGGACGAGCTCAAACGTGACCTCGACTGGATCGAGGCACACGTCGACGGGCGGCCGTACGGCCTCGACGTCGTCATGCCCGCCAAAAAGGTCGAGGCCCCGAACAATCAAACACTGACGGAGGCCGATGTCGAGGCGATGATTCCCGAGCCGCACCGGGAGTTCGTCCGGGACACCCTCGCCAAGCACGGCGTACCCGAGCTCGCCGAGGGCGAGGCGTCGGGATGGCGTATCACCGGCTGGATGGAGCAGGTCGCCCGCACCCAGCTCGACGTCGCCTTCGACTACCCGATCCGGCTGCTCGCCAACGCCCTCGGCTCACCCCCCGCCGACGTCGTGGCCCGCGCCCACGACCAGGGCATCCTCGTCGCCGCCCTGGCCGGCAGCGCCCGGCACGCCCGCAAGCACCAGGACGCCGGCATCGACATCGTCGTGGCACAGGGGTACGAGGCCGGCGGGCATACGGGCGAGATCGCCTCCATGGTGCTCACCCCCGAGGTCGTCGAGGCCGTTGACCCGCTGCCGGTCCTGGCCGCGGGCGGCATCGGCAGCGGACAGCAGGTCGCCGCCGCCCTCGCCCTCGGCGCCCAAGGCGTCTGGCTCGGCTCCGTCTGGCTCACCACCACCGAGGCCGACCTGCACTCGCCGGCCCTGACCCGCAAGCTGCTCGCCGCCGGCTCCGGCGACACCGTGCGCTCCCGTGCCCTCACCGGGAAGCCCGCCCGTCAGCTGCGCACCGAGTGGACCGACGCCTGGGACGGCCCGGACGGCCCCGGCACCCTCCCCATGCCCCTGCAGGGACTGCTCGTAGCGGAGGCCGTGTCCCGCATCCAGAAGTACGAGGTCGAGCCGCTGCTCGGCACCCCCGTCGGCCAGATCGTCGGCCGGATGAACAGCGAACGCAGTGTCCAGGCCGTCTTCGACGACCTCACCCGAGGTTTCGAGCGAGCCGTCGACCGCGTCAACCGCATCGCCGGAAGGAGCGGCCAGTGACCAGCACGAGCACACCCCCCGCCGGCTTTTGGGCCCAGGCCACGCAGGACCCCGAACGCACGGTCCTGGTCGCCCCCGACGGCGAACCGTGGACCGCCGGACGCCTGCACGCCGCCGCCAACCGGCTCGTCCACGGCCTGCGCGCCGCCGGACTCGAACGCGGTGACGCCTTCGCCGTCGTCCTGCCCAACGGTGTCGAGTTCCTGACCGCCTACCTCGCAGCCACCCAGGCCGGGTTCTACCTCGTCCCCGTCAACCACCACCTCGTAGGGCCCGAGATCGCCTGGATCGTCTCCGACTCCGGCGCCAAGGTGCTGCTCGCCCACGAACGCTTCGCCGGCGCCGCCCGCCGAGCCGCAGACGAGGCAGGCCTGCCGACCACCCACCGGTACGCGGTCGGCACGGTCGAGGGCTTCCTTCCGTACGCGCAACTCCTCGACGGGCAGCCGGAGTCCGCGCCCGCCGACCGCACCCTCGGCTGGGTCATGAACTACACCTCGGGCACCACCGGCCGGCCCCGCGGCATCCGGCGCCCGCTGCCCGGCAAGCTCCCCGAGGAGGCCTACCTCGGGGGCTTCCTCGGCATCTTCGGCATCAAGCCGTTCGACGGCAACGTGCACCTGGTCTGCTCGCCGCTCTACCACACGGCCGTCCTCCAGTTCGCGGGCGCGTCCCTGCACATAGGCCACCGCCTGGCCCTGATGGACAAATGGACGCCCGAGGAGATGCTCCGGCTCATCGACGCCCACAAGTGCACGCACACCCACATGGTCCCGACCCAGTTCCACCGCCTGCTGGCGCTGCCGGACGACATCAAGGCGCGATACGACGTGACGTCCATGCGCCACGCCATCCACGGCGCCGCCCCCTGCCCCGACCACGTGAAGCGGGCCATGCTCGACTGGTGGGGCCCCTGCGTGGAGGAGTACTACGCGGCCAGCGAGGGTGGCGGCGCCTTCGCGACGGCCGAGGACTGGCTGAAGAAACCCGGCACGGTCGGAAAGGCCTGGCCCATCAGCGAGTTGGCGATCTTCGACGACGACGGCGACCGTCTTCCGCCCGGCGAACTCGGCACGGTCTACATGAGGATGACGACCGGCGGATTCGCCTACCACAAGGACGAGGCGAAGACGAAGAAGAACCGCATCGGCGACTTCTTCACCGTCGGCGACCTGGGCCTCCTCGACGAGGACGGCTACCTCTTCCTCCGCGACCGCAAGATCGACATGATCATCTCCGGTGGCGTGAACATCTACCCGGCGGAGATCGAGTCCGCCCTCCTCTCCCACCCCGCCGTCGCCGACGCCGCCGCCTTCGGCATCCCGCACGACGACTGGGGCGAGGAGGTCAAGGCCGTCGTCGAACCCGCCCCCGGCCACGAACCCGGCCCCGCCCTCGCCACCGCCCTCCTCGACCACTGCGCCGAACACCTCGCCGGCTACAAACGCCCGAAGAGCATCGACTTCACCCCGGAAATGCCCCGCGACCCCAACGGCAAGCTGTACAAGCGACGCCTGCGCGAGCCGTACTGGGAAGGCCACCAGCGCGCCCTGTGACGCCGGGCCGGCACATCCCGCGGCCCGCCGCCCTCGAGACGGCGGGCCGACGCCCCCTCTACGAGCGCACCCGGACCACCCGCAGCGCCGGGGACGACAGGATGTCCCTCTCGCAGAACCGGGACGTCACCCACCTCCCGGTCGAGAACAACCGGGTCTGGTCGCTGTAGTGGGGCGAGTTCGGGTTCGAGGACTGGGAGTACGTCAGCACCGTACGGGCCACCGGGCAGCGACCGCCGTCGAAACCGACGGCCTGGACATAGCTGGAGCCGGTCGTCACCTCCGGGTAGCCGCCGCCCGCCGCGTTCCACACGGGCTCGACCTTGTTCCATACGCCGAGCGACTCCGTGCCGCCCGGGACGGGGATGCGCGTCCCGTTCCGCACGACGAACTGGTGAGCGCCGAGCGGGGCGTCGAGGGGGATGCCCGCCGCACGCAGTTCGGCGACCGCGTCCGCGAGAGCCGTGGCGAAGGCGGGGGCGGTGGTGTCGAGCGTGTTCGGGGTGTGCACGGGGTCCGCGGCCGAGAACGGCACCCGCCACAGCTGCGAGGCGGGCAGTCTGCGCCAGAAGCGGTCGAAGAACAGGGCGCCCCGACTGTCGGTGTTCGCCGTGCGGTCCCAGCCCGCGAGCACCCCGCACGCCTCGCGCACGTCAACCGCCTTGCCGTCGCTGCCCGTTGCCGTACCTCCCGGCAGGGCCGCGCACGCCTTCGCCGCGTCCGCGGCGACCAGGTCGCCCGCCGGCACGCGGTTGGCGTACTGCTGCGCCTGGAGGTCCCGTACGGTCAGACCACCGCGCCGGGCCAGCGCCGCCACGTCCTCGAGGGCACCCCGCGTCCGCAGGGAGCGCGCGGTACCGATCGTGCCGAAGATCCGCTCGTACCCCGTCAGCGGCCGTTCCGCGTTGGCCAGCCAGGCGCTGTCGTTGGAGTTCTCCGCGTACGGCGTGTCCCGGAGCACCGGCATCTTCGTGGGCCCGAAAATCCCCGGCTGTACGGCGTCGGCGTCGCTGCCGAGTGCGCAGTCCCCGCGTGAGCCGTCCAGGACGGCCAGTCCCGAGGAGGGGTAGGTGGCCTTGCCGAGCGGTGTGGAGCAGCGCTGGGCCAGCTCGTCGGTGACGCGGGGAAGCACCTGGGACTGGGTGAACAGCGTGTGGCCGCGCGCGTCGGCGGCGACGGTGTTGACCCACGGCAGGCCCTGCGTGCGGCGCAGGGAGCCCAGGACACCGTCCGTGCCCCGGGCGGTGGCGAAGCCCAGGGAGGTGTCGGAGGCGCGGAGGTTCTTCACGTTGGGGTCGTTGAGCGCGTAGGCCGTCGTGTTCGTCCAGGGGAGGGGCAGGGTGGCCCCGAGTGAGGTGACCACCGGGCCGTAGCGCGTCCACCACTGGGTACGTGTCACCGACGTGCCGTCCTTCACGGGGACGGTGACGGTCCGACGGGTCATCCGTTCCGGTGTGCCGTCGACCAGATGGACGGTCGGGTCGGACGGATCCAGTGTCAGCTGGTGGAGGGTGAGGGTGACGCCGGTGGCGACGGTGTGGCTCCAGGCCACGCGGTCGTTGTGGCCGATGGACACCGTCGCCGTGCCGAGCAGCGCGCCGCCCGACACGTTGAGCCTCCCCGGGATGGTCTGCTGCATCTGCCAGAAGCGGCGGCCGCCCTGCCACGGGTAGTGCGGGTTGCCGAGCAGCAGCCCGCGACCGTTCGCCGTGGTGGTGCCACCGAAGGCGACCGCGTTGGACCCCATGTCGGAGCTGTCCGCGGCCAGCAGCTCGCGGGCGGCCCGGGCGGTCTTGCCGGCATCCGGCCCCTCCGCGACCGTCGCCGTGGGCGGCTGCGCGGCCGTGATGCCGTCCACGCCCCTGCCCTGACCGCCGAGCACGGCCAGTGCGTAGGTGCGCGCGGCGACGTCGGTGGCCGTGACGGGGCGTACCCAGGCGGCGCCCGCACAGGCCGGATCGGTGATCCGGCGCTGCCGCAACCAGGCGTTGTACCCGGCGGCAAAACCGCGCATAAGATCCTTCGACGCCGGGCTCGGCCCGGCCGGCGCGGGTTCGGCGAACAGCCGTTCCACCGTGCCCGCCTCCCGCACCCCGCGGAAGTACAGGTCGCTGGAGAGGTTCTTCGTCGCGGACGAGAGCGAGAAGTCGGGCGCCGCGTCGGGCCCGAAGAAGCGCGACCGTTCGCCGCGCACGGTCACGAAACCGTCGGCGAGCGCGCACACCTGGTCGGCGGCCTGCGCCCAGCCGGTGCCGAAGCCGAGGTCCGCGTAGTCGCGGGCGACGATGTGCGGGATGCCGTACTCGGTGTAGCGGATGACGGCGGACAGTCCGCCGTGCGCGGGACGTTCCTGTCGCTGGTCCTGCCGCTCGGCTGAGGCCGCGGCCGCGGGCAGTGTGGCCGTGGCGGTCAGCAGGGCGACGGCCGTGACGACGAGGCGTCTGAAGCGGGTGCGCATCGTGCCTCCCAACGTCGTTTGGGGAAGGGGTGGTTGAGCGTACCAGCGGGTATGTGCCCTCGGCCCGGTTGCTTGACCTCGCTCTTCGGCCGACCGAGGATCATGTGTCATGACGCCTGGACACGGCAGTACGGTTGACGGGGTGCTGCGCCGCAGCGCCCGCCGCACCCCGGCGCGCGTCGCGGTCGAGCACCGCGACCGCTCCTGGACCTACGAGGAACTCGACGACGCCGTCTCGCGTGCGGCGAGCCTGCTGCTCGCCCAGGGACTCACCCCCGGCGACCGGGTCGGCGCCTACGGCCACAACTCCGACGCCTACCTCATCGGCTTCCTCGCCTGCGCCCGCGCGGGCCTCATCCATGTGCCGGTCAACCAGAACCTCACCGGCGACGACCTCGCGTACATCGTCGGCCAGTCGGGGAGCACGCTGGTCCTGACCGACCCGGACCTCGCCGCGCGGCTCCCCGACGGCGTCCGTACGATGCCGCTGCGCGACGCCGACGACTCGCTGCTGGCGCGGCTGGCCGCCACCCCGCCGTACGACGGACCCGAGCCGCGCGGCGAGGACCTGGTGCAGCTGCTCTACACCTCGGGAACGACGGCCCTGCCCAAGGGCGCGATGATGACGCACCGGTCGCTGGTCCACGAGTACCTGAGCGCGATCACGGCACTCGACCTGAGCGCGGGCGACCGTCCCGCGCACGCGCTGCCGCTGTACCACTCGGCGCAGATGCACGTGTTCCTGCTGCCCTACCTCGCCGTCGGCGCCACGAACATCATCCTCGACGCGCCCGACGGCGACCGGCTGTTCGACCTGATCGAGGCGGACCGCGTGGACAGCCTCTTCGCCCCGCCGACCGTGTGGATCGGCCTGTCGAACCGTCCCGACTTCACGACACGTGACCTGAGCGGTCTGCGCAAGGCGTACTACGGCGCGTCGATCATGCCGGTGCCGGTCCTCGAACGGCTGCGGGAGCGGCTGCCGAAGCTCGGCTTCTACAACTGCTTCGGCCAGAGCGAGATCGGCCCGCTCGCGACGGTCCTCGCCCCCGACGAGCACAAGGGCCGCATGGACTCCTGCGGCCGCACCGTCCTGTTCGTGGACGCCCGGGTCGTCGACGAGAACGGCGAGGACGTCCCCGACGGCACCCCCGGCGAGATCGTCTACCGCTCCCCGCAGCTCTGCGAGGGGTACTGGGACAAGCCCGAGGAGACCGCCGAGGCCTTCCGCGACGGCTGGTTCCACTCCGGCGACCTCGCGGTCCGCGACGCGCACGGGTACTTCACCATCGTCGACCGCGTCAAGGACGTCATCAACTCCGGCGGCGTCCTGGTCGCCTCACGCCAGGTCGAGGACGCCCTCTACACCCACGCATCCGTCGCCGAGGTCGCCGTCATCGGTCTCCCCGACGAGAAGTGGATCGAGTCCGTCACAGCGGTCGTCGTCCCCCGCGGCGAGGTGACGGAAGCCGAACTGATCGGCCACGCGCGCGAGAAGCTCGCCGCCTTCAAGGCACCGAAGCGGGTCGTCTTCGTGGACGAGCTGCCCCGCAACGCGAGCGGAAAGATCCTCAAGCGCGAGCTGCGGGACCGGTTCGGGTCATGACTGCCGGGGGCGCTCGTCCACGATCCGCCTGATCTTGCCCACCGACCGCTCCAGGGACTCCGGTTCGACGATCTCGACGCCGACCGAGACACCGATGCCGTCCTTCACGGCCGCCGCGATGGCGCGGGCGGCCGCGTCGCGGGTCTCGGCGGGGGCGTCCGGGCGGGCCTCCGCGCGGACGGTGAGGGTGTCGAGGCGGGCCTCGCGGGTGAGGCGGAGTTGGAAGTGGGGGGCCACGCCCGGGGTGCGCAGCACGATCTCCTCGATCTGGGTGGGGAAGAGGTTCACACCGCGAAGGATCACCATGTCGTCGCTGCGGCCGGTGACCTTCCGCATCCGCCGGAAGACCCGCGCCGTGCCCGGCAGTAGGCGTGTCAGGTCGCGGGTCCGGTAACGGACGACCGGCATGGCCTCCTTGGTGAGCGAGGTGAAGACCAGTTCCCCCTCCTCGCCCTCGGGCAGCACCTCCCCGGTGATCGGGTCGACGACCTCCGGGAAGAAGTGGTCCTCCCAGATGTGCAGCCCGTCCTTCGTCTCCACGCACTCCTGGGCGACGCCCGGACCGATCACCTCCGACAGGCCGTATATGTCGACCGCGTCGATGGCGAACCGCTCCTCGATCTCCTCGCGCATCCGCTCGGTCCACGGCTCCGCGCCGAAGACGCCCACACGCAGCGAGGTGCCGCGCGGATCGACGCCCTGTCGCTCGAACTCGTCGAGCAGGGTGAGCATGTAGGAGGGGGTCACCATGATGATGCCGGGCTTCAGATCCTGGATCAGCTGCACCTGGCGGGCCGTCATTCCGCCGGACGCGGGGACGACCGTACAGCCGAGGCGTTCGGCGCCGTAGTGGGCGCCCAGGCCGCCGGTGAACAGGCCGTAGCCGTACGCCACGTGCACCGTGTCCCCGGGCCGGCCGCCCGCCGCGCGAATCGAACGGGCCACCATGTCGGCCCACATCGACAGGTCGGCCTCCGTGTACCCGACGACCGTGGGACGCCCGGTCGTCCCGCTCGACGCGTGAATCCGGCGGACCCGCTCCCGGGGGACCGCGAACATCCCGTAGGGGTAGTTCTCGCGCAGGTCCGCCTTGGTGGTGAAGGGGAAGCGGGCCAGGTCGTCCAGGGTGCGGCAGTCGTCGGGATGGATGCCGGCCTTGTCGAACGACGCCCGGTAGAACGGCACGTTGGCGTACGCGTGCCGCAACGAGGCGCGCAGCCGCTGCAGTTGCAGCGCGCGCAGTTCCGCCAGGTCGAGCCGCTCCCCGGAGTCCAGATCCCTCGCGTCCGCCATGAGGCCGTCTCCTTCACCCACCGCGCCATCCGGTCGACCGACCATTCGGTCGAGGCGCCGGTGATCAGTAATCCAGGCCGCCGGGGCCGAGGCAAGAGGACCAGCGGGACTTTCTCGGACGCGTCGCGGTTACTCGATTGCGAGGGTCGCGGCGTTCGTCGATGATCGGCGCCATGCCGACGTTCAGCGCACCCGACGGGACCGCACTCGCCTACCACGTCCGGGGTGAGGGCGCGCCCCTCGTCGTCCTGCCCGGAGGGCCCATGCAGGCCTCCGCCTACCTCGGGGAACTGGGCGGGCTCTCGGCCCACCACAGGCTGGTCCGCCTCGACCTGCGGGGCACTGGTGACTCCGCGGTGCCGGCGGATCCGGCGACGTACCGCTGCGACCGGCTGGTCGACGACGTGGAGGCGCTGCGCGTCCATCTCGGGCTGGAGCGGATGGACGTGCTCGCGCACTCCGCGGGCGGCAACCTCGGGCTGCTGTACGCGGCGCGGTATCCACAGCGGGTGGCGCGGCTGGTGCTCGTCACGGTCATCCCCCGGGCGCTGGGGCTGTCGGTGACGACCGAGGACCGGCTGCACGCGGCCCGCCTGCGCAAGGGCGAGCCGTGGTTCGAGGACGCGTTCCCCGCGTTCGAGGCGTGGCTGCGGGAGGACGGCGACTTCGACCCGGCCTTCGCGCCGTTCTTCTACGGCCGCTGGGACGACGCCGCCCGCGAGCACGACGCGCGCGCCGACGAGCAGTTCAACGACGCCGCCCATGACGTGTACGGCTCCGCCGGCGCCTACGACCCGCCCGCGACCCGCGCCGGCCTCACCCGCGTCACCGCCCCCGTGCTCGTCCTCGCGGGCGAACTCGACGGAGGCCCCCGGCCCGACCTCGCCCGCCGGATCGCCGACGTCTTCCCGAACGCCGAGTTCGCGGTGCAGCCCGGTGCGGGGCACTACCCGTGGCTGGACGACCCGGAGTGGTTCGCCGGGCGGATCGCCGCGTTCTTGGACACCCACTCGGTCGGCCCTCGATGATGCCCACCTTCCGGTAGGCGTCGTCGATCGCGGCCAGGGTGGCCGTCCGGCTGGAGGTGTCACCGGAAAGATACGTGTGGGTGACGTCCCGCAGGGCCAGGCGCATGTCGGCGAATTCCGACTGCCGAAGCAGCCGCACCAGGGCGCTCTCTCCAGGCTCGACATGGCTGCACCCCTCGAGAACGCCCCCTGTCGGCCCCCTTCAATCGTCACGCGCCGTGACGGGGGCGGCAACCAGGAGCGCCGTGACGGGGGAGGGAACCGGGAGCGCGCCGTGACGGGGGTGGCAACCGGGAGCGCGCCGTGGAGCGGGTGGCAGCCGGAGGGTGCTGTGGCGCGGGCGGCAGCCCGAGGGCGTCACCCCTGTGCCGCCACTGCCACCTCCCGTGCCCAGCGGTAGTCCGCCTTGCCGCTCGGTGAGCGGCGGATGGTGTCGGTGATCACCAGCTGGCGCGGGATCTTGTAGCCGGCGAGCCGGGTGCGGCAGTGGGTCTGGATGTCCTCCAGGGACGGTCGCGGTGCGCCCCCGCGCAACTGGATCACGGCCGTGACGTGGTTGCCCCAGGTCGGGTCCGGCACCCCGGCGACCAGCGCGTCGTACACGTCCGGGTGGGACTTGAGTGCCTGCTCGACCTCCTCCGGGTACACCTTCTCGCCCCCGGTGTTGATGCACTGAGAACCGCGGCCGAGGACGGTGACCACGCCGTCCGCGTCGACGGTCGCCATGTCGCCGAGCAGCACCCACCGTTCGCCGTCCTTCTCGAAGAAGGTCTCGGCGGTTTTCAAGGGATCGTTGTAGTAGCCGAGCGGCACGTGTCCGCACTGCGCGACACGGCCCACCTCGCCCGCTCCGACCGGCTCGTGTGTCGCCGGATCGACCACCTGGGTACGGGAGTTGACGCGGATGCGGAAGCCGCGCTCGGGCCCGGCGTCCTCGGTCGCCGTCCCGTTGAAGCCGGACTCGGAGGAGCCGAAGTTGTTGAGGAGCGTGACGTTAGGGACGAGGGCGAGGAACTGTCTGCGCACCGTGTCCGACATCATGGCGCCCGACGACGAGACGCTGAACATGGACGAGCAGTCCGTGCCCTTCATCGGTCCGCCGAGCGCGTCGATGAGCGGCCGCAGCATCGCGTCGCCCACCAGCGACATGGCGGTGACCTTCTCCTTCTCGATGGTCCGCAGCACCTCCTCCGCCACGAACTTACGGTGGATCACGACCCGTTGACCGAAATTGAAGCCGATGAACGCCGTCAGCGTGGACGTGCCGTGCATGAGCGGGGGAGTGGGGAAGAAGGTGATCCCCGATCCGCCGGCCGCCACGCGCTCGGCCAGCTCCTCCGGCTTCTTCACCGGCTCACCGGTCGGCGCACCGCCGCCCAATCCGGCGAAGAAGAGGTCCTTCTGACGCCACATCACGCCCTTGGGCATGCCGGTCGTGCCGCCGGTGTAGATGATGAACTGGTCGTCGCCGGACCGGGCTGGGAACCCGCGTTCGGGCGACCCCTCGGCCTCCTCGAAGGGCAGGCCGAGCGCTCCCGTCCCTCCCACCCGCAGCAGATGCCGCAGCTTCGGCGCCCGGGGCAGCACCGCCGCCACCCGGTCGGTGAACTCCGCGTCGAAGACCAGCGCCGTCAGATCCGCGTCCCGATAGAGGTAGACCAACTCCTCCTCAACGTAGCGGTAGTTGACGTTGACGGGGACGATCCGCGCCTTCAGGCAGCCGAGTACGGTCTGCAGGTACTCCACGCCGTTGTAGAGATGGAGCCCCAGGTGCTCGCCGGGGCGTATCCCGGCATCGAGGAGGTGATGGCCGACGCGGTTCGCGGCCGCGTCCAACTCCGCATAGGTCAGACGGCGTTCGGCACCGGTGCCGGGGTGGTCGACGTAGACGAGTGCCTCGCGGTCCGGGACCACGTCCACGACCGACTCGAACAGGTCGGCAAGGTTGTACTCCACCGCTCCTCCTGAGCTCGGACGGCCTGCTCCTCGACGGTTCGCCGGTCATCAGAGCAAAGGGCGCCGCAAGTGTGAAGGGTCCGCGCGAAGAAATCTGACTGACTGTCAGAAAACCCTTGAAGTGCTACTCCGCCTCCTGCAACCTGTTCTCGTTCTGTCAGAGGGGAGATGGGTCATGGGCGGGACCGAACACCTCACCGTGCAGCGCGAAGGCGCCACACTGGTGCTTACACTCAACAGGCCCGAGGCCAGGAACGCGCTCTCGTTGCCGATGCTCGTCGGCCTCTACGACGGATGGCTCGAGGCCGACGAGGACGACACGGTCCGCTCGATCGTGCTCACCGGCTCCGGCGGTGCGTTCTGCGCGGGCATGGACCTCAAGGCCCTGGCCGGAAAGGGCATGGAAGGGCAGGGATACCGGGCCCGGCTCGACGCCGACCCCGACCTGCACTGGAAGGCGATGCTGCGCCACCACCGGCCCCGCAAGCCGGTGATCGCCGCCGTCGAGGGGTACTGCGTCGCGGGCGGCACCGAGATTCTTCAGGGCACCGACATCCGGGTCGCGGGCCAGTCCGCGACCTTCGGCCTGTTCGAGGTCAAGCGCGGCCTGTTCCCGATCGGCGGCTCCACGGTCCGCCTCCAGCGCCAGATCCCGCGCACCCACGCCCTGGAGATGCTTCTCACCGGACGCCCCTACAGCGCCCAGGAGGCCGCCGACGTCGGACTCGTCGGACACGTCGTCCCGGACGGCACCGCGCTCGCGAAGGCCCTGGAGATCGCCGAGCGGATCAACGCCTGCGGCCCGCTCGCCGTCGAGGCGGTCAAGGCGTCCGTGTACGACACCGCCGAGATGACGGAGACCGACGGCCTCGCCTCCGAACTCAAGCGAGGCTGGCCGATTTTCGACACAGCCGACGCGAAGGAGGGCGCCCGCGCCTTCGCGGAGAAAAGGCCGCCCGTCTACAAGCGTGCGTAGCGCTCGCCGGTGCGGCTGTTCGGACGCTGCGAACCGTGTGTGGCTGGTCGCGCCCACGCGGCGGAGCCGCAGATGTCACAGCCCCGCGCCCCTACAGGGCGTGACCCATCGACCTGGCTCCAAAGGAGGCAAGCACCCGATGCCCGAAGTCCTGAAAGCCCCCCTCGTCGTCGAGTTCCCCTTCACGCGCTCGCTCGGGCCCGTCCAGAGCGCCTTCCTGACCGGCCTGCGTGAGCGTGTCGTCCTCGGTGTGCGGACCACCGACGACCGCGTCCTCGTGCCGCCCGTCGAGTACGACCCCGTCACCGCCGACGAGCTGCGCGACCTGGTCGAAGTCGCCCCCACCGGCACCGTCACCACCTGGGCCTGGAACCACGCCCCCCGCCGCGGCCAGCCCCTCGACACGCCCTTCGCCTGGGTCCTCGTCCGCCTCGACGGGGCCGACACCGCCCTCCTGCACGCCCTCGACGCCCCCGGCCCCGACGCCGTGCACACCGGCCTGCGCGTCCGCGTCCGCTGGGCCGAGGACCGCACCGGCGCCATCACTGACATCGCCTGCTTCGAGCCGTACGACGGTGAAGCGGTCCAACCAAGGGGTATCACAGGGGAGTTCGAGGACCCAGTGACCGGCATCGTCGCCCCCGCCCGCCTCGACTACACCTACTCGCCCGGCCGCGCCCAGTCCGCCTACATCCACGCCCTCGCCGACCAGCGCACCGTAGGCGAACGCTGCCCCTCCTGCCGCAAGGTGTACGTCCCTCCACGCGGCGCCTGCCCCACCTGCGGCGTGGCCACCGCCGAGCAGGTCGAGGTCGGACCACGCGGCACCATCACCACGTTCTGCATCGTCAACATCAAGGCGAAGAACCTCGACATCGAAGTGCCGTACGTCTACGCCCACATCGCGCTCGACGGAGCCGACCTCGCCTTGCACGGCCGTATCGGCGGCATCCCGTACGACCAGGTGCGGATGGGCCTGCGCGTCGAACCGGTGTGGACGCAGGGCGGTCGCTACCCGGACCACTACCGGCCGACCGGTGAACCCGACGCGGACTACGAGACGTACAAGGAGCTGTTGTGAACCGGGAGATCGCCGTCGTGGCTTTCGCGCAGACGGACACCCTGCGTACCACCGAGGAGCACTCCGAGGTGGAGATGCTCATGCCGGTCCTGCACGACGTGCTGGAGCAGACCGGACTCAGGACCGCCGACATCGGCTTCACCTGCTCCGGTTCCTGCGACTACCTCGCCGGGCGCGCCTTCTCCTTCACCCTCGCCCTGGACGGCGTCGGCGCCTGGCCGCCGATCTCCGAGTCCCACGTCGAGATGGACGGCGCATGGGCGCTGTACGAGGCGTGGACGAAGCTGCTGACGGGGGACGCCGACACCGCGCTGGTGTACTCGTACGGCAAGTCCTCCCCCGGGACCGTGCGGGACGTACTGACCCGCCAACTCGACCCGTACTACGTCGCTCCCCTGTGGCCCGACTCCGTCGCCCTCGCCGCCCTCCAGGCGCAGGCCCTGATCGACGCGGGCGACATCGACGAGCCCGCACTCGCCACCATCGCCGCCCGCAGTCGCGCCACCGACAACCCGCACGCGCAGCTGCGGGGCTCGGTGCCGCAGGGGGAGTACCTCGTACGGCCCCTGCGCACCGGCGACTGCCCGCCCGTCGGCGACGGCGCGGCCGCCGTGATCCTCGCGGCCGGGGACCGGGCGCGCGAACTGTGCGCGCGGCCGGCCTGGATCCGGGGCGTCGACCACCGCATCGAGGCCCACTCGCTCGGCGTCCGCGACCTCACCGACTCGCCGTCCACCCGCCTGGCCGCCGAACGGGCCGGCGCCTTCGAACGGCCCGTCGACACCGCAGAGTTGCACGCGCCGTTCACCGCGCAGGAGGTCGTCCTGCGCAAGGCCCTGAAGCTCGACGACAGCGTGCGGATCAACCCGTCCGGCGGTGCACTCGCCGCCAACCCGATGATGGCCGCCGGTCTCGCCCGCGTCGGCGAGGCAGCCGCCCGCATCCAACGGGGCGAGTCCGACCGTGCCCTCGCCCATGCCACCTCGGGCCCGTGCCTGCAACAGAACCTGGTCGCCGTACTCGAAGGGGATCCGCGATGAGCAAGGAACCCGTGGCCGTCATCGGCATCGGCCAGACCAAGCACGTGGCGGCCCGCAGGGACGTGTCCATCGCGGGACTGGTCCGGGAGGCCGCCCAACAAGCGCTCCGAGACGCCGAGTTGACCTGGGCCGACATCGACGCCGTCGTCATCGGCAAGGCGCCGGACTTCTTCGAGGGCGTCATGATGCCCGAGCTCTATCTCGCCGACGCGCTCGGCGCCGTGGGCAAGCCGATGCTGCGCGTGCACACAGCCGGCTCGGTCGGCGGGTCGACGGCACTGGTCGCCGCCAACCTGGTCGCCGCCCGCGTCCACGGGACCGTACTGACGTTGGCCTTCGAAAAACAGTCCGAGTCCAACGCCATGTGGGGCCTGTCCCTGCCGATCCCCTTCCAGCAGCCGCTGCTGGCCGGCGCGGGCGGCTTCTTCGCCCCGCACGTGCGCGCCTACATGCGGCGCAGCGGCGCCCCCGACACGGTCGGCTCGCTCGTCGCGTACAAGGACCGGCGCAACGCCCTGAAGAACCCCTACGCCCATCTGCACGAGAACGACATCACCCTGGCGAAGGTCCAGGCCTCGCCCATGCTCTGGGACCCCATCCGCTACTCCGAGACCTGCCCCTCCTCCGACGGCGCCTGCGCGATGGTCCTCACCGACCGCGCAGGAGCCGCCCGTGCGCCCCGTCCGCCCGCCTGGATGCTCGGCGGCGCCATGCGCAGCGAGCCGACCCTCTTCGCCGGCAAGGACTTCGTCTCGCCGCGGGCCGGCAAGGACTGCGCCGCCGACGTGTACCGGCAGGCGGGCATCGCCGACCCGCGCCGGGACATCGACGCCGTCGAGATGTACGTGCCGTTCTCCTGGTACGAGCCCATGTGGCTGGAGAACCTCGGCTTCGCCGACGAGGGCGAGGGCTGGAAACTCACCGAGGCCGGGGTGACCGAACTGGACGGGGACCTGCCCGTCAACATGTCGGGGGGTGTCCTGTCCACCAACCCCATCGGGGCCTCCGGAATGATCCGGTTCGCGGAGGCGGCGCTCCAGGTACGGGGGCAGGCCGGAGACCATCAGGTGGACGGCGCGAGGCGGGTCCTCGGGCACGCCTACGGCGGCGGATCGCAGTTCTTCTCCATGTGGCTGGTGGGTTCCGAACCCCCCACCTCCTAAAGGTCCCCCTCGCGTGGCCTGTTGAGGGCAGGAGTCGATCGCTAGGCTGGCCGCGGACGACGAAACGGGAGGAGCACGGACGTGGCCGAGAGCACCATCCAGCAGCAGCCGCTCGCGAGCTGGGACAAGCCGGAGCTGGATCTCAGCAACGCCGACTGGCAGTCCAGCAGCCGAGGCGTGGGGGATGTCCAGATCGCGTTTGTCGAGGGGTTCATCGCGATGCGCAACAGCCGCCGGCCCCAGAGCCCTTCCCTGATCTTCACGCCCGCGGAGTGGGGCGCGTTCGTGTCGGGGGCGCGGGAGGGGGAGTTCGACCTGACGTGAGGGAGATTTCTTCCTGACCTGAGGCGCAGACTGGCTTGGGGCTTCGGTTCGGCCTTGCGGTGCCGCCCGACCCGGGACTCCGGTTCGACCTGAGGCACCGGCCCGACACCTGCCCGACCCGCGACGCCTGTTTCTCACCAGTTTTTCCGGACACGCGCCCTTGTGCGCCCTCCCGGGGCCGCCACCTGAGCGAGGCTGGCCCCCACAGGAGGAAGGTCGTCTTCCGGAGGTGAGGAACCATGAGCACCCTGCCGGTCGTCGTGGCGGTCGACGGTTCACGCGACAGCCTGCGTGCCCTGGACTGGGCCGTCGACACCGCCCGCAGGCGCGCGGCATCGCTGCGGGTGGTCCACGTACGGCAGTACCACGCCTGGACCCCCGGCGCCCCCGTGGCCGTGCCCCCGGCCCCGGAGGCTGACTGGGTGCTCACCGCGGCACGCGCCCACCTCGAAGGTCTCCCCGCCATGCCCACGACGGAGTACGCCGGCCTCGACGGCGTCGTTGGTTCCGTGCTGGCCGCGCAGGGGCAGGCCGCCCAGCTCCTGGTGCTCGGCTCCCGGGGACGCGGCGGCTTCGCCAGCCTCCTGCTCGGCTCCAACGGCCTGGCGGCCGCGCGGGACGCCGAGTGCCCGGTCGTGGTGGTGCCCCGGCCCGGGCGGAAGGTCGAGACGGCGCCGGAGACGGAGCCGGGGCCCCGGGTGGTCGTGGGCCTGAAGGTGGACGGCCCCGACGACGCCACGCTCGACTTCGGCTTCGCCGAGGCCGCGCTGCGCGGCGCCCGCCTCCAGGTCGTCGCCGCCTACCCCTGGCCCGTACAGACCTGGGCGGCGCCCGAGGACGTCGTCCCGCCGACGATCGACCAGGATGCCGTCGAGAGCGAGACGCGGGCCCTCGCCGAGGGCTTCCTCGCCCCCTACCGCGAGCGGTACCCCGATGTCCGTGCCGAACCGTTCCCGGCCCCCGGCGACGCTGCCGGTCACCTGGTCGCCGCCTCCAAGGACGCGGAACTGGTCGTCGTGGGCCGTCACCGCCGACGCCTCCTGGTCCCCGCCCGCATGCTGGGCTCCGTCACCAACGCCGTACTGCTGCACGCGGCGAGCCCGGTGGCGGTGGTGCCGCCGTCGCCGGGGGAGGAATGAGGAGCTGGAGGCATGCCCAAGGGCTGCCCGGCGACTAATGGCTGGCCTCCTGCCTATCATTAGCCGCATGCAGGACTCGCTCAGCAGGGACGCTCGCCTCGCCCTCGACCTCGCCCTCACCATCCGGCACGACGGCCACGGTGGCGTCGCCGACGACCTGGCCGGACCGGCGGGACTCACCGCCTGGGCCCACGCGCACCCCGACACCGTGGTGGACCCCGCCGGATTCGTCGCCGACGACGCGGCCCTCGCGGCCGTCCGTGATGTGCGCGCCGCCGTCCGCGCCCTCTTCGCCCACGCCGTGCGCCCCGACGAGCCGAGCCCCGCCGACGCCACCCGCCTCATGCCCGTGCACCAGGCCGTCGAACGCCTCAACGCGGCAGCCGCCCGCACCCCCACCGTCCCCGTCCTGCACTGGTCCGACGACGCCGAACCCGAGGCGCGCAGGCAGGCCGCGCAGGACGCCGGCGAGCTCACGGCGGTGCTCGCCCAGGCCGCCATCGCCTTCCTCGCCGGCCCCGACCGTACGCGGCTGCGCGCCTGCCACGCACCGCGCTGCGTGCGCTACTTCCTCAAGGAGCACCCCCGCCAGGAGTGGTGCAACCCTGCCTGCGGCAACCGCGCCAGAGTGGCCCGCCACCACGAACGGCACAAGAAGGCGGCCTGAGGGCGAGTACGGATGAATGTGCCCAGGCAGGCGGGCCGACACGCGCCACCTGGCGCCAGACCCGTTTGCGGCAGGCGGGATGTTCTACGCCTCCTGCCCAGGACGTCCCGCCCGTCGGGCAACTGGACATCACTCGTGCTCTCAAGACGTCCATCGCGTACGCGGGCACAGTGCCAAGTGCCAGTCTCATACGCGTTCACGTGGCGCAAGGCCACCGTCGGCAGTACGGCTATCGGGTCTTGTGGGCGCCGCCGTTGATGTTGAGGACCTGGCCCGTGATGTGGCGGGCGGCCGGAGAGGCGAGGAAGGCGACCGCGCCGGCGATGTCGTCCGGGGTGCCGGGACGGCCGGTGGCGGTAGCGTCGATCAGGGTGGCGCGGCGTTCGTCGGAGAGCTGGTCGCGGAAGAACTCGGTGTCGGTGATGTAGCCGGGCGAGACCACATTGGCGGTGATGTCGCGGGGCCCGAGGACGTCGGCAAGGCTCAAGTTCCAGGTGGCGAGGCCCGCCTTGGACGCGCCGTACGAGTCGGCCCCCTGGTCGGCCGCGATGGAGCCGAGGTGTACCACCGCGCCACCCGGGGCGAGGCGGTCGTCGAGGGCCCTGGTGGTGAGGACGGCGCTGACGAGGTTGGCGTCGAGGTTGGCGCGGAAGTCGCGGGCGTAGGAGGCGAGATCGGTCTTGCCGTCGGCGTCGAAGACGATGTTGCCGCCCGCGTTGTTGACCAGTACGTCGACGCGCTCGGGGAGTTCGGCCACGAGCCGCAGGAGGGCCTCTGGGTCGGTGTGGTCGCAGACCAGGGGACGGACGCCGGTTTCGGCCGCGAGCTCGTCAAGGGGGCCGGGGCGACGGCCGGTGACGATGACGGTGTCGTTCTGGTCGGCGAAGTGGCGGGCGATGGCGCGGCCGATGCCCGTGCCGCCGCCGGTGACCAGGATGGTGCGTGACATACGATGAACTCCTAGATTCAGACCTAAATTTAGAACTAAACGTAACACTGGAGAGGGTCGGCATGGCAAGTGAACCCCTCACGCCGAAGGGCATGAGCTACCCGACGGACGGCGCGTCCACGTACCCCGTGCAGGACATCGCGGCCGCCTGGGAGCGCGAGCGGCCCGGCACGCCCGTCGCATCGATCGGGATCGTCACGCCCATCTGGCGCCTGGCCAAGCTGCTCGGCGACGACCGGCGGCGGGTCCTCGCGCGGACCGGGGTCGATGCCGCGACCCTCGACCTGCTGAGTGTTCTGCGGCGGAGCGGCAATCCGTACACGCTGAGCACACGCGAACTCAGCCGGCGGTCACTGGTCACCGCGGGCGCCATCTCGCAGCGCGTCACCCGCGCCGAAAGCGACGGACTTGTCACCCGCCGGCCCGGCCAAGGGCGGCCGCGTACGGTCCTGGTCTCCCTGACCCAGGCCGGGCACGACCTGGTCGAAACCACCGTCGACCACGTTCTGGGCCGGGAGGCCGAGCTGATCGGTGGCCTTACGGGCGAGCAGCAGCACCAGCTCACCGAGTTGCTGCGGGTACTGCTCCAGGATGTCCAGCGCCGGCTCGGCGACGACCGTATCTCCCACGTCGGCGACGAGTGACAGGCGCACAGCGCATGGGCCGACTGCTCGGCCTTCAGGGCCGGGCCTGCATCACAAGGGTCCGGTCATCCGTGTCGTCCCGGAGGCGGGACCGCCACCCCCGGCTGGGACGGCCCCGCGGAGTGCGCGAAGCGTGGGGCGCCCGCACGACGTCCACGACCTTCGGGCACGTACCATTGGCGGCATGTCGTTCCTCCGCCGCCGTAGCGCAACGCCCGCCGGGCCCGACTTCGACGTACTGGCCATGGACCCGGGCGACTGGCCCGGCAATCTCGGCGCCGGTCTGCTGCCCGCGCCCGACGGCACCTGCCAGGGCGTGTTCCTGCGTTACGACCTGTTCGGCGGCCGCGGCCCGGCGATGATCATCGGCAACCTGCCCGAGGGATCCCCGGCCCGCGAGGTCGCCGAGGGCGAGGTCCCCTTCGAGGTCGCCCAACTACTGCTGGCGCTGGAGAACGACGAGGAGGTGACGGTCGTCGGCGCCGAGGACATGCCGGTGATGCAGGGCGACAACCTCCTGATCGTGCGCCGCCTCAAGCTCTCCGAGGGCCGTATCTCCTGCGTCCAGTTCGACCGCAGCGACAACGTGCTGGTCACCATCGCCGCCTGGGACCGCCCCATCACCGACGACCTGTACGCCCTGCTGAAGCCGCTGCCCGCGGAGCTGTTCCAGCAGGGCTGACCGGTCGCCGACCGGCTCAGGAGATCGACAGCCGCACGTCCGCGGCCCGCACGAACGCCACCCGGTGGCCGAACTGGATCTCGTAGTACAGGTCCTTGCCGACCACGACCCGGTGTGAGTCCGTGGTGAAGGTGGCCGCGTAGTAGTACTCGCCCGGCACCTTGTCACCGACCACGTACTTCTGCCCCTTCGACAGGGTGTACGGCAGCGGTGACACGGGCTGGGCGGGCACTCCCGCCGGGTAGGCCGCCGCCTCCGGATAGGCGCGCCCGTACACGGGGACGCTGTCCAGGCCGGCCTTCGGCGTGACGACGAAGCCCGCCGACTCGACGGCGGTCGGCTGCTGCTTCGGGTTCCTGAACCAGGCCTTCTGCCCCAGGTACCAGATCGCGGTCCAGTCTCCCCACCGGTCCGCGACCGCGTACCGCTGGCCCGTGGAGACCCGCGAGGAGAGGTCGTTCACGCCCGGGGTCGGGTCCGTGCCGAGACCGATGTCCTTGATCAGGGCCGAGTTCTCGTCGTGGTCCGAGTACAGCCGCACCTCGCTGGAACCGTGCGGCGCGCACGGCTCGCCCTTGGCGTCGCACCCCGTGTACACGGGCCGGTTGGCGGCGTAGTCCGGCAGGACCGTCACGAGACCGCCGCTCTTGACCCTGGTCCACTCGAGGGGGTGGCCCAGCAGTTCGAAGTAGTGCCGCCAGTCCCAGTACGGGCCGGGGTCGGTGTGCATGCCCGGCACCGCCACGCTGGTCGGCCCGGGCACGGTGTCGTGGCCCAGGATGTGCTGCCGGTCCAGCGGGATGCCGTACTTCGCGGCGAGGTACCTCACCAGCCGCGCCGAGGACCGGTACATCGCCTCCGTGTACCAGGCGTCCGGATTGGCCAGGAAGCCCTCGTGCTCCAGGCCGATCGACTTCGCGTTGACGTACCAGTTGCCCGCGTGCCACGCCACGTCCTTGGCCTTCACGTGCTGGGCGATGTGGCCGTCGGTGGAGCGCAGGGTGTACTGCCACGACACGTAGGCCGGGTCCTGAACCAGGTCCAGGACACCCTCCCAGCCGCCCTCGGTGTCATGGACGACGATGTACTTGATGCTCTGCGCCTTCGGCCGGTCGCCCAGGTCGTGGTTGCCGTAGTCGTGGTCGCCGAACTCCTCGTACGGCGCGGGGATCCACTCGCAGGAGACGGTCGAGGGGCACTCGGTGCCGTCGGCGGACGCCGTGCGCAGCCCCGCCCGCCCCAACCGGGCGGTGTCGGGCTTCAGGCCGGGGTGGGCCGCCAGCGCGACGCGTTGCCCCTCGCCCGTGGTGCGTGCCTCGCCGGTGCGCAGGACGTCGTACACGTCGTTCGCGTAGGTGGCGGCCGTCGCGCGGTCGTCCGCGCCGGAGAAGCGGGCCACCGCTGCGTACCAGTCCGCCGGGTCAGCGCTCAGCGGCTCGCCCAGTTCCTTCTGCGCGGCGGCCAGCAGGGCGGCCCCGCCGGCGATGTTGGCGGCCTCGTCGGTCCGCAGCTCGGCGGCCGGGACACCGGTCAGATCGGCCGCCCTCGGCAGCGTCTTCAGACGGGTGGGCAGCTCGGTGTACTCCGGCACCTTCGCGTCGGGGTGCAGTGGGGGACGAGCCTGGTCGCCGCGGGCGTCCTCCGTGCCCTCGCTGTGGTGCGGGGCCGTGGCCAGCGCGGTGCGGGCGTCGGTGAGGTGCATCGGGCCGTAGCCGCCGGTCACGCTCGGCGCACCGCCGTGCGCCTCCCAGCGGGACTGGAGATAGGAGACGGCCAGGAGGACGCTCTGCGGTACGTGGTACTCGGCGGCCGCCGTGGCGAACGCACGTTGCAGCCGGTCGCCGGAGGGCTCCGGCGCGCCGTCCGCCGGGGCCGCGCCGAGCAGGGGCAGCAGCAGGGCCGCGGACGCCACGGCTTTGGCGGCTCCGCGTGTACGTCTGAGGTGGGGGACGGATCCTCGCATGGCAGCCTCCAGGGCCGGTGGAGCGTGGGGGGCGTGCGGGGGCCGAGCGGTGGGTCAGTGGTACCGGGGTACCGGTCGGCCGACGATCCGTCAATGATGCCCAGGAGCACGGGTTTCCTCCCGACGGACACACGAAAGCCCGCGGTGCGCCCTTCAGGCGCGCCGCGGGCCATCGTCCCCTCAGCGAGTGCCGACCGCCGCACGCACGGCCCGGCGGGCCATCTGGCAGTCGTCGTGCAGCCGCCTCAGCAGCAGCCGCTGTTCCTCGCCGGACGGCGCGGCACCCGGTTGGGCCACTCCCGGTGCCGTCGGGGTCGTGTCGTGCATCGAACGCTGCACGGCCGTCTCATACGTACGGATCTCCCGGGTCAGCACGAGCATCAGGTTGACCAGGAAGGCGTCACGGGACGCGGGTCCTGCCGACTGGGCGATCTGGCTGATCTGCCGCCGCGCCACGGGGGCGTCACCGAGCACCGACCACAGCGTGGCGAGGTCGTAGCCCGGCAGGTACCAGCCCGCGTGCTCCCAGTCCACCAGCACTGGACCGGCCGGTGACAGAAGGATGTTCGACAACAGTGCGTCGCCGTGGCAGAACTGGCCCATGCCCCCTCGGCCCGCGGTGGTCGCGATGCCGTGCAGCAGCTTCTGGAGGTCGCCCATGTCCCGGTCGGTCAGCAGTCCCAACTCGTGGAAGCGGGAGATGCGGGCCGCGTAGTCCAGCGGGGCGTCGAAGGTGCCCGCCGGCGGCCGCCAGGCGTTCAGTCGGCAGATCGCGCCGAGCGCGGCCCGGATGTCGGCCCGCGGCGGGGCCTCCGCCGGGTGCCGGTGCAGCGCGGCCACCCGTCCCGGCATCCGCTCGATCACCAGTGTGCAGTTGTCCGGGTCCGCCGCGATCAGTCTCGGCACACGCACCGGAGGGCGGTGCCGGACGAACGTGCGGTATGCCGCTATCTCGTGGCGGATCCGCTCGGCCCAGACGGGGGAGTGGTCCAGTAAACACTTGGCCACTGCCGTACTGCGCCCTGTCGTGCCCACCAGGAGCACGGAGCGTCCGCTGCGGCGCAGCACCTGCACCGGGGCGAACTCCGGGCAGATCCGGTGCACCGACGCGATCGCCGTACGCAGCTGGGCCCCCTGAGGGCCGGACAGGTCGAGTCTCCCGCTGAGCGGTTGCGTGCCGACCCCCGCGGGCCGCCGGGCCCGGCCCGCGCCGAGCACGGGAGCCGCCGGGCGGGCGGGGTCGAGGTAGGGGCCACTGCCCGCCGGGCGGGGGCGCAGCGGCCGGGGCGGGGCGGACACGGAGGACGATGCTGCGTACATGGGGGAAACAGATCCCTTCGTGTGCCTGCGACGTCAATGCGCTGCCCGACCCGGACGCCCGAGTACACCCTGGGGAATGCACCCGCCGTAGCAAGAAGGCGACCGGGTCGAGGTGGCGCGTTCCTACCTGACACCCGATGACCAGTGGCACACCATCTGGCGCACCCTGGCGAACCCTGGCGAATAGTCGCCCGGCAACTCGCACCGGGCTACTGTCAACTCAGCCGAGAACCTGGGGGCTTACGTGAGCGGACAACCCAACACCCGGCTCTCGGACCTGTTCGGCCTGGCCGGCTGGTCCAAGGGCGAACTCGCGAGGCTGGTCAACAAGCAGGCGGCGGCCATGGGCCACCCCCAGCTCGCGACCGACACCTCCCGGGTGCGGCGGTGGATCGACACGGGAGAGATCCCGCGCGATCCGGTGCCGCGGGTGCTGGCGGCTCTCTTCACGGAGCGTCTCGGCCGTGTCGTGACCATCGAGGACCTCGGTCTGGTCCGGCACGGGCGTGCGGGGAAACGGCAGGGCGGCGGGAGCGACGAGCATCCCGACGATGTGCCGTGGGCGCCCGAGCGGACTGCTGCGGTCCTCACCGAATTCACGGGAATGGACCTCATGCTCAACCGACGCGGCTTGGTGGGCGCGGGTGCCGCGCTCGCCGCGGGATCCGCACTCAGCAGCGCCATGTACGACTGGCTGCACACCGATCCGACTCTTTCCGCCGACGCTCCCGTCATCGACCAACCCATGAACGCCGAACCGGCCGGGTTCGACCGCTACGAGGCCGCCCCCATCGGGACCGAGGAGGTCGACGAACTCGAACGCTCGGTCGAGGTGTTCCGAGCCTGGGACGCGGCCCGCGGCGGCGGGCTGCAGCGCAAAGCCGTCGTGGGACAGCTCAACGAGGTGGGCGGCATGCTGTCCTACCATCACCCAGCCCATCTCCAGCGGCGCCTGTGGGGCGTCGCCGCCAACCTCGCCGTCCTCGCGGGCTGGATGTCGCACGACGTCGGCCTGGAACCCACGGCCCAGAAGTACTTCGTCATCGCCGCCCATGCCGCGAGAGAGGGCGGGGACCGGCCCCGCGCCGGGGAGGCCCTGTCCCGGGCGGCCCGTCAGATGGTGCACCTGGGCCGGCCCGACGACGCGCTGGACCTCATGAAGCTCGCCCAGTCAGGCTCCGGTGAGCAGGTACTGCCGCGCACCAGGGCGATGTTCCACACCATCGAGGCCTGGGCACAGGCGTCGATGGGCAAGGGACAGGCGATGCGCCGCACCCTCGGGCAGGCGGAGGACCTGTTTGTCTCCGACAAGAGCGACGTGCCGCCGCCCAGCTGGATGCAGTTGTTCAACGAGGCAGACCTGTACGGCATGCAGGCTCTCGCCTATCGCACGCTCGCGGAGTTCGAGCCGGGAGCGGCCGTCCACGCCCAGCACTACGCGGACAAGGCTCTGGCCCTGCGGATCGACGCACAGGAGCGGTCGAAGATCTTCGACTTCCTGTCCATGGCCTCCGCCTGCTTCATCGCTGACGATCCCGAACAGGCGGACCGGTTCGCGCGCCTCGCCCTGATGTCGATGGGGCAGAACTCCTCCCGACGCACCTGGGACCGGCTGCGCCAGATGTACCGGCTCACCGCGGAGTACGCGGGCTATCCGAAGATCCAGGAACTGCGGGAGGAGATCAGGCTGGCCCTGCCCAGGCCGCGGGGCGGCAAGGGGGGCAGCGCACCGGCGTAAGGGGCCTGCGCGTCACTGGTTCTACGAAGTGACCCTGGCGACCAGCACACAGGCGTCGTCCTCGCGCTCGGTCTCGCCGAACTCCTCCACGACCCTCCGCAGGCAGTCCTGTGCGGTGTGTGCCCCGGCGAAGTCCGGGGCCAGGTCGAGGAGGCGGTCCACGGCCGCCGCGCCGCCGGGCACCAGCCCCTCGGTGTGCAGCAGGAGCAGGTCGCCTGCCTCCAGGGTCTCCTCGGCCTGACCGTAGGCGGCTCCCGAGGTGGCACCGAGCAGGACACCGTCGGGTGCGTTCAGCCTGCGCCCCGTTCCGTCGCGGTACAGCAGCGGGACGGGGTGTCCGGCCTGCGCCCACACCAGGGTGCGGCTCTCCGGCCGGTAGCGGCAGCAGACGGCGCTGCCGAGGACCGGCTGGACGGTGGCGTCCAATAACTGGTTGAGCAGGGTCATCAGTTGACCCGGCCGGGTGCCCGCCATCGCCATGCCGCGCAGGGCGCCCAGCAGCATCGCCATGTTCGAGGTGACGGTGGGGCCGTGCCCGGTGAGGTCGCCGACAGTGAGGAGTGTCTCGCCGTCGGACAGCTCCAGCGCGTCGTACCAGTCGCCGCCGATCAGCGTGCTCGTCGAGGCCGGCAGATAGCGCCCTGCCAGGTCGAGGGCCTCGGGTCCCTGGTGCGGGAGCCGCAGGGAGCCACGCCACGGCGGCAGCACGGCTTCCTGCAACTCGACCGCGAGCCGGTGCTCCGTCTGCGCGCGGTGCCGGTGGTGCTGGAGCGAGTCACGGGTCTCACTCACCGTCCGCTGGCTTCGGCGCAGCTCGCTCACGTCCCGCAGCACGGCCCACATCGAGGCGGTGCTGCCGTCGGTGTCGAGCACCGGTTCGCCCATCATGTGCACGGCCCGGACCTCGCCGTCCGGGCGTACGATCCGGAACTCCCCGTCGATCGGCTTGGCGTCGACGAGGCAGTCGGTGACCATCGCGGTCAGCTGGGGCCGGTCCTCGTCGAGGACGACGGAGGGCAGCTCGTCCAGGGTGAGCGGGGGAGCGTCCGGGGCACGGCCCAGGATCCGGTACAGCTCACCGGACCAACTGGCCCCGTCCGTCAGCAGGTTCCACTCCGCGCTGCCGACCCGGCTGAGCAGTGAGTCCTCGGCGGGCACGTCCGGGACGGCATGCGTGGCGGTCGACGCCTCGGAGGCCACCGGGGCCGGGCCGTCCTTCAGCTGCGCCAAGTGCTCGTCCAGATCGTTGAGTTGGTGCAGCGCCAGGTCGTACAGCGCGCGCTGCCAGCGTCCCTGCGGGTCCGATCCGTCGCCCTGCGCGTCCCGTCGTACGGCGTCCACGTCGCCCTTGAGCCGCCGCGTCTGCGATATCAGCGCTTCGACCGAGCCGCCTCCTGGCGGCTGGGCGGCTGGGCGGTCCGCAGACAGATGGGACGGCATGACGCACTCCGATGCGGGGACGGTACGGCAAGGACTGTGACGGAAGGACCGTTACGACTGTTGCACAGCCCGCGACGCCGTGTAAGGGATTCGGCAACACACGATACGGTGGTGCTTCTGGCATATGCCACAGTCTTCACGGAGTGGTTGTGCGGTGCGTTCGGAGTACGTCGCCGGGTGGGTCAAGTCGTAGGCAGGGTACGCCACTTGACGGATCGGCGGGGTGCTTCGGTCGACGCTCATCCAGGTGTTCGACGGGCGCATGTTCGGGGGTGAGATTCCGGGCTGATTCTTTACCCGCCGGGTGTACGTGAAGGGCCCTCGCGAAGTCGTAAGAACATGACGATGGAGACCACCCTCGCGCAGTCCGTCCGCGGCCGTCTGATCACGGCGGAGGAGCAGGAGCTTCCCGTGCGCGCCGCCTTCCGCTACAGCTCCGCCGACCCGCTGGCCGTGCACGTCGACTTCCCGCCCACGGCCTCCCTCGACGGCACCGCCGTCACCTGGACCTTCGCCCGCGCCCTCCTCGAGGAGGGCCTGCGCGCTCCGGCCGGCAGCGGGGACGTACGGCTCCGGCCGTGCGGACAGGCCCGTACGATCATGGAGTTCCACTCGCCGTACGGGCTGGCGCTGGTCGAGTTCGACACGCCCGACCTGCACCGTTTCCTGCTGCGCAGCCACGCCGTGGTGGAGGCCGGGCAGGAGGACGTGGACGAGGCCGTCGAACGTGGCCTGAGCAGCCTGTTCGACGGCGTCTGAGCACACCGGCTGCGCGGCGGGCCGTTCTCAGAAGCGCAGCACTCCCGCGATCCCGTGTGCCTCGCCGAGCGCGCCGTCCGGGACGAAGCGCACCTGTGCGCCCTTGTCCAGGCACTGCTCGACGATCTCGTCCACGATGTCCTCGCGGGCGTCGAGGTCGCCGCTCTCGGCCGGGACGAGGTGGTCGCCGTCGTCGCGCACCGTCACGCGGTAGTTCTCTTCGACCGCGAGCAGCCGCACCCGGCCCTCCCGGGCGCTCTGCCAGACCTCGTCGACCCCGGCCGCGAACGCCCGGTGCCCCCGGGCCGATTCCAGGACCCGTGCCACGGACGCGGTGTCCCGCCGGGCCTCCGCGTCGTGCCGCGGACGCACCGCCTGCCACACGGCCTCCGCGGATCCGTGGGCGAGGCCGCCGTGCCGGACGTGGACCGCGTCCTTGGTGACGGTGCCGATCTCGTCGAGCAGGGACAGGGCCGCCTGCTCACCGGTGATGTACAGCGGCCGCGGGTCCTCCCGCAGGACGCGGCTCACCGCCGTGTCCGCGTCACGCAGGAAGTGACGGGTGTCCTCGTCGCGGAAGGTGCTCGGCATGTCGCCGATCCGCTCCTGGCGCTCGGCGTCGAAGTTCTCACGGGTCCTGGTCAGCGGGAACCCGCCGGAGTGGTCCTCGGTGACGCGGTCGACGCCGCCGCTCCACAGCGTGACGCGGTCGGCGGAGACCGACAGCACCCAGAAGGGCCGCTCGGCGGCCTGCGCGGAGACGAGGTTGCGGGTCAGGAAGGTGTCCGACAGTACGACGCGTTCGGGCACGGGACGCGCGAGGGACCACACCTGGTGCTCGCCCGGGGCGGCGAAGATCACCAGACCGTCCTCGGCGTGCGTGAGATCCACCTCGGCGAGCGCCCGGTCCAGCTCCCGGGCGACGTCGGCCCGCCGCTCCCGGGTGACCCCGGGGTCGGCCTCCAGCTGTTTCTTGGCCTCGGCCACCACGTTGCGCAGCCGGACCGGATCCTGGGTGGTGTCGGGACCGCGGCGGTGGGTCGGCGTCAGCACCGACACCGCGGGATAGGCGCGCCGACGGCGCAGCTCGGTGAGTGTCGCGGGGCTGAGTGCGTGCTCCATATACAGCACGATATGACCGAATCGCCCGCGGGGCATGCGGTGCAAGATTCAAACGTAAGCGGACGGTCGTGCGTCGGGTCAGTCGCGCTCGCCAGGGACTTTAAACTTATTTAGACACGCCGGGTTTACATATGTTCGACTGGTCGTGCGGGTTGTCTTGCTATGGTCTTACCCGTTGGCAGCACGCCGAACGGGGGGACGCGTGGAGCCGGCTGATTTTTCGCCGCGTTTCACGGGTGGGTCGTCGAGACGGACGGTCCGGCAAGGGAGCCGGAGCGGCCGCGGATTCTGCAGCGTCGCAGCACGTGGCTCTCGAACTCCAGTTTCCCCGCTCACGATCCAGACAGGTGAAACTCGTCCGATGGCTCATACCTTGGTCGATTTACTGACCACGCACGCCTCGCAGCAGCCCGACCGGACCGCCTACCGTTACCTCGTCACGGGCGACAGCGACGGAGAGGTTCAGGAGATCACGTACGGGGGTCTCGCCCGCCGCTCCCGGGCCATCGCCGCCTGGTTGCAGGAGAACGGCATGGCCGGTTCCCGCGCCATGCTGCTCCACCCGCCCGGCCTGGAGTTCATCTGCGCCTACCTGGGCTGTCTCGCCGCCGGCGTGGTCGCCGTACCCGGCGTGCCCCCGCAGGGCCGCTCGCAGAACCACCGCGCGCTGACCCGCATGAAGCGACTGATCGCGGACGCGGACGCCCAGGCGATCCTCGGCGGACGCGAGGTGATCGCCGCCCTCGGCACCATGGCGGAACACCTGCCCGAACTCGGCGAGATCACCTGCGTCGCCACCGAGGACATACCCGACGACGCGGCCGACGCCTGGCGCGAACCGGACCTCACGGCCGACTCGGTCGCCTTCCTCCAGTACACCTCCGGCTCCACCTCCGCCCCGCGCGGCGTGATGGTCACCCACGGCAACCTCGTGGACAACGAGCGGGTCATCGCCGAGCGGATGGGCCACACCCCGGACGCGATCGCGCGGCACGGCCACGAACTGTTCGTCAGCTGGCTGCCCGTCTACCACGACATGGGCCTCATCGGGCCGGTCCTCAACACCGTCTACCTCGGCGCGACCACCACGCTCTTCTCGCCCCTGCACTTCCTGCAGCGCCCCGACCGCTGGCTCACCGCCGTCAGCCGCTACCGCCCGCACACCAGCGGCGCCCCCAACTTCGCGTACGAGCTGTGCCTGAAGCACGCCACGCCCGAACTCCTCGACGGCCTCGACCTCAGCAGCTGGCAGGTCGCCTTCAACGGCGCCGAACCGGTGCGCGCGGCCACTCTGCGCCGGTTCGCCGAGACCTTCGGGAAGGCCGGATTCCGCCGCGAGGCCCTCTACCCGTGCTACGGCCTGGCCGAGGCCACCCTGATGGTCACCGGCGGCACCGTGGACACCCCGCCCGTCCTCCTCGACATCAGTAGCGACACCGAGGGCGCCGCCTCGCACGCCGAAGCACCGCACGCCGAAGCGACGGACGCGGCCGCTGTCGGCTGCGGCCGCCCCGGCCCGGGCGTGACCGTCGTGATCGCCGACCCCGAGCGGCACCAGGAGCTGCCCGAGGGCGAGGTCGGCGAGATCTGGGTCGGCGGCGCGAGCGTCGCCAAGGGCTACTGGCGCAACACCCTCGCCACCCGCGAGACCTTCCGCGCCACCCTGGCCGGCCACGAGGGCCGCTTCCTGCGCACCGGCGACCTCGGATTCCTGCGCGACGGCGAGCTGTTCGTCACCGGCCGCCTGAAGGACCTGATGGTCATCGACGGACGCAACCACTACCCGCAGGACCTCGAACTGTCCGCCGAGATGTCCCACCCGGCGCTGCGCCCCGGCTGCACCGCCGTGTTCTCCGTCGACAGCGGTGTGACGGGCGAACAGCCCGTCCTCGTCGCCGAGGTCGCCCCGGAGGCGGCCGACGAGTCGGAGAAGATCACCGACCTCGTCCGCGGCGCGATCGGCGACGCCCACGGCCTGTCCGTGCGCGACGTCGTGCTGGTCCACCCCGGCACCATCCCGAAGACGTCCAGCGGCAAGATCCAGCGCCGCGCATCCCGGACGGCCTACCTCGACGGCACCCTCTCCCTGATCGGCGCACCCGCCCGGAGATGACACAGTCCGCCGTCGGCGCGCCCGCTCGCGCCGACGGCGGCCCGTCCGTCCGTTTTCCCGGTCGACGCCGCCTCGCCCAGAGCCGTACGTCGCCCGCATCCGCCGTACCCGCGTACGCGACGCATGCCTCCAACTCGCCGCGCCCGCCGTACCCGTCGTACGCATTCCGCCCGAACCCGTCGTGAGGACGCCTGCCCAGATGTCTGCCAACGAGTCCCCGAAGCTGTCCACCGAGCCGTCCGTGACGACCGCCGAGGGCGTGCGGAGCTGGCTGGCGGCGGCCGTCGCCGAGGCGGCCGGGCTCGACCCGCTGACCGTCGACCCGCACCGCCCGATCGCCGAATTCGGCCTCGGCTCACGGCAGTTGGTCACACTCGCCGCCGAGCTCTCGACCCGCACCGGCCGACTCCTCGAACCGTCCCTCGTCTTCAACCACCCCACCATCGCGGCGATCGCCGAGGCCGTCTTCGACGAGGGCCCCGCGGTGCCAGTGGCCGTGACACCGGCCGGTGCGGAGGGGACGCCCGTGCGGGCCGACGACGACATCGCCATCATCTCCATGGCCTGCCGCTTCCCCGGCGGCGCCGACGACCCCGAGGCGCTGTGGCGGCTGCTGGCCGCCGGTGAGGACGCCATCTCCGAGGTACCGCCCGGCCGTTGGGACACCCAGGGGCTCTACGACCCCGACCCGGAGGCCACCGGCACGGCGTACACCCTGCGCGGCGGATTCCTCTCCGGCATCGACCGCTTCGACGCGTCCTTCTTCGGCATCTCCCCGCGCGAGGCCGCGGCCATGGACCCGCAGCAGCGGCTGCTGCTCCAGACGTCCTGGGAGACGCTGGAGCGCGCCGGAATCGTCCCGGACACGCTGAACGGCAGCTCCACGGGTGTCTACATCGGCCTGTACGACAGCGGGTACCTCGCCTCCGCCCCGCTCGGCCAACTCGACGGGCACGTCGGCACCGGGTCGGCCGCCAGCGTGGCCTCCGGGCGCATCGCCTACACCCTCGGACTCCAGGGCCCGGCGATCACCGTCGACACCGCCTGCTCCTCCTCCCTGGTCGCCCTGCACCTCGCGGCCCGCGCGCTGGCCGCCGGGGAGTGCGACCTCGCGCTGGCCGGAGGGGCGACCCTGCTGGTCACGCCCCGCGGGCACGTCGAGTTCAGCAGGCTGCGCGGGCTGTCGCCGTCCGGGCAGTGCAGCCCCTTCTCCGCTCAGGCCGACGGTGTGGTGTGGGCCGAGGGCTGCGGCCTGGTGCTGCTCAAACGGCTGGCGGACGCCCGCCGGGACGGCGACCGGGTTCTCGCGGTCGTCAAGGGCTCGGCGATCAACCAGGACGGCCGCAGCCAGGGCCTGAGCGCACCCAACGGGCTCGCGCAGGAGCGGGTGCTGCGGGCCGCCCTCGACGCGGCCGGGCTCGGCCCCGACGACATCGACTACGTCGAGGCCCACGGCACCGGCACCCGGCTCGGCGATCCCATCGAGGGGAACGCCCTGGCCGCCGTCTTCGGACCCGGCCGACCCGCCGACCGGCCGCTCGGCGTCGGCTCCCTGAAGTCCAACATCGGCCACACCCAGGCCGCCGCGGGCATCGGCGGCGTCATCAAGACGGTGCTCGCCCTCGGCCACGAGCGCATACCGGCCTCCCTGCACGCCGAGACCCCCACCGAGCACATCCAGTGGGCGGACAGCGGCCTGCGGGTGAGCGCCGACGCCCTGAAGTGGCCGCGGGCCGCCGAGCGGGTGCGGCGGGCCGGGGTGAGCGCCTTCGGCATCAGTGGGACCAACGCGCACGTCGTATTGGAGGAGGCACCGGGGGAGGAGCGCGAAGGGGACGTCGTCACCGGCCTGCCCCGCCCGGCCCTCTTCCCCCTCTCCGGCCGCACCCCCGCGTCGCTCCAGGAGCAGGCCACCCGACTCCACGAGCACCTGGTGCGCCACCCCGAGGCATCACTGCCCGCCGTCGCCGCGACGCTCGCCCACCGCCGTACGCACTTCGAGCACCGGGCCGTCGTCCAGGCAGCCGACCGCGGCGACCTGCTCACCGCTCTCAGGGAACTCGCGGACGGGCAGCCCGACCCCGAGATCGCCGTCGGTGCGGCGCAGGCCGCCGGAACGGGCAAGGTGGCGTTCGTCTTCCCCGGTCAGGGGGCCCAGTGGACCGGCATGGCCAGGGACCTCCTCGACCGCGACCCGGTGTTCGCCGACGAACTGGACCGCTGTGACGGCGCCCTGCGCCCGTTCACGGGCTGGTCCGTGGCAGCCGTGCTGCGCGGTGACGCCGGCGCTCCCTCCCTGGAGCGCGTCGACGTCGTGCAGCCGGTCCTGTTCGCCGTGATGGTGTCGCTGGCCGCCGTGTGGCGGGCCCGGGGCGTCCGCCCCGATGCCGTGATCGGGCACAGCCAGGGCGAGGTCGCCGCGGCCTGCGTCGCCGGTGCCCTCAGCCTCGCCGACGCGGCGGCGGTGGTCGCCCTGCGCAGCCAGGCCCTGACCGGCCTCGCCGGCAGCGGCACCATGGCCGTCGTGGCCCTGCCGCACACCGACGTCGAGGCCCGCCTCGCCTCTCTCGACGGCCGCGTCTCGGTCGCCGCCGTCAACAGCGGCCGCTCGACCGTGATCGCCGGCGACGTGGAACCCCTGGAGACGCTGCTCGCCGACCTCGACCGCGAGCAGGTCTTCGTCCGCCGCCTCGACGTCGACTACGCCTCCCACAGCGCCCAGGTCGAGCCCGTCCGTGCGACGATCCTCGACGAACTCGACGGCGTCACCGCGTATCCGACCTCCGTCACCTGGTACTCCACCGTCACCGGCGAGCCGGTCACCGAGGAGCTCGAGGCCGACTACTGGTACACCAACCTGCGCGAGCCCGTCCGCTTCGCGCCCACCGTGGAGCGCATGGCGGCCGACGGCTACCGCTGCTTCGTGGAACTCAGCCCCCACCCGTCCCTCGTCACCTCCGTGAAGGCCGTCGACGAGGACCTCGTTGCCGTCGGCTCCCTCCGCCGCGACGAGGACGGCCCCGCCTGCCTGGACCGTGCCGCCGCCGAACTCCACGTCCACGGCAGGCCGATCGACTGGCGCCGCCTGGTCGCCGACACGGAACCCGCGGACCTGCCGACCTACGCCTGGGACCCGCAGCGCCACTGGATCGAGCCCGAGTCCGCCACCGGAGCAGCCGTTGGCCTCTTCGACCGCGCCGCGCACCCTCTCCTCGGTATCCAGCTCCAGTCGGCCGACGAGACCCGCTGGACCTTCCGCAACGAGTGGTCGACGGCCACCGCCGACTGGCTGCCCGACCACGCCGTCTTCGGCCGGACCGTCGTCTCGGGCACGACCCTGCTGGAGATCTGCCGCGCCGCCCTCGCCGCGACCCGCCCGGACGAACCTGCCGACCTCGCCGGACTGCTCCTCCTGACCCCCCTCACGCTGCCCGCCTCCGGCACCGTCGAGGTGTCCGTCGAGGTCGTCACCGACGGCCCGGCCGCCGAGATCACCGTGCACAGCCGCCCGCGTGCCCAGGAGGCCACCGGCTGGACCCTGCACGCCACCGCCTCGGCGGCCGAGCCCGGCGAGGACACGCCACCTCGGCCCCCGGAGTGGCCGGACACGGCCCGGCCGGCCTGGAGCCCGCAGACGTACGAGCGGCTGACCGACCTCGGCCTCGGCTACGGCCCGGCCTTCCAGGGCGTACGGGAGGCCGTGCGCACCGGCGACGGAGAGCTGCTGGCCCGCCTCGCGCTGCCGACCGTGGCCCGTGACACGGCCGACCCGTACCCCGTCCACCCCGCGCTGCTCGACGCCGCGCTGCACGTCACAGCCGCGTTCGACGCCTGCGACGACCGGGTGTTGCTGCCGGTCGCCGTCGGGCGCTGCGTCCTGCCGCCCGGCGGCGCGACGGACCTCACGGTGTCCGTACGGCGCACCGGCGGCACCGCCACCGACGTCACGCTGGACGTGACCCTGTGGGACGCCGACGGCCTGCCCGCCGGGCACCTGGAGGACGTACGGCTGCGCGCGGTGAGCCCGGCCGACCTGAGCGCCGGGTCGGAGAACGCCCGGCACCTGTACGAGGTGGCGTGGACGGCCGTCACCGAAGAGAGCGTGGGGGAGGAGCCCGCGGGGGAGCCGGACGCCACCTGGACCGTCGTCGGCGACCGCACGGACCCGCTGGTCGCTTCGGCCGTATGCGGGCTGGGCGACGAGGGTTCCGACGTGGTCGTACGGTTCTGGCCGCCCTCCGCGACGGACGCGGCCGCGGCACACGATCGGGCCGCCACCGCGCTCGCCGAGCTGCAGGCGCTGATCGCCCTCCCGCCGGACGAGGCACCGGGGCGGACCGTCTGGGTGACCCGGGGCGCGGTCGCGGCCGGCACCGGCGACACCGTGCCGGGGCTCGCCCAGTCGGTGCTGTGGGGCCTGGCCCGGAGCGCCCGCGCGGAACACCCGGACCTCGGGCTGACCCTGCTCGACCTCGACGACTCCGGCGAACCCACGGAAGCCCTCCGAGCGGCCGTGGCACACGTCGACGAGCCCGAACTCGCTCTCCGCGCAGGCGCGTTGCTCGCTCCGCGGCTGGTCCGCGCCCGCTCCTCGCAGGTCACGCCCAGCCGGGTGCCCACCGACGGCACCGTGCTCATCACCGGCGGACTCGGCGCCGTCGGCCGCCATCTCGCCCGACTCCTCGCCGAACGGGGCGTACCCCGCCTGCTGTTGACGTCACGTCAGGGCGCGGACGACTCTCGCGCCTGCGAGGTCGTCGCCGAACTGGCCGCGCTGGGCGCCGAGGCCGAGGTGGCCGCCTGCGACGCGGCGGACGCCGACGCCCTCGCCGAGGTGATCGCGGGCGTCGGCGAGGAGCTGCCGCTGCGTGGTGTCGTGCATTGCGCCGGCGTCCTGGATGACGGGGTCGTCGCCGAGCTGACGCCCGAACGCCTCGCGCGGGTGATGCGCCCCAAGGTCGACGGCGCCGCCCATCTGCACCGGCTCACCGCAGAGCTGCCGCTCGACCTCTTCCTGCTGGTCTCCTCGGCCGCGGGTGTCGTCGGCAACGCCGGACAGGGCAACTACGCTGCGGCCAACGTCTTCCTCGACCAACTCGCCCACCACCGCCAGGCGCTGAACCTGCCGGGCGTCTCCGTCTCCTTCGGCGTGTGGGCGGGTGAGGGCCTGGCCGCCGAGCACGCCGACCTGGAGCGCATGGCCCGCCTCGGCCACCGCGCCCTCACCCCCGACCAGGGCCGCGACCTCACCGAACTCGCCCTGCGCCGGGGCGCGGCCCACCAGGTCGCCTGGGCACTGGACCTGGCGCGGCTGCGGGACAGCACAACGGGAGCCCTGTGGCGCTCCCTGCTGCCCGCGCCCCGCCGCAGCGGGCAACAGGCCACCCTCGCCGACCGGCTGGCCAGGCTGCCCGAGGCCGAACGCGCCGAACGCGTCCTCGCCCTGGTCCGCGAGGAGGCCTCCCGCGCTCTCGGCCTGCGCTCGGCCAAGTCCGTCCGCGCCGACCAGCCCCTGCGCGAACTCGGCATGGACTCGGTGACGGCCGTCGAACTGCGCAACCGCATCGGCACCCGGATCGGCGCCAAGCTCCCCGCCACCCTCCTCTTCGACCACCCCACGCCGGCCCGACTCGCCGAGTACCTGCTGAGCAGCGCGCTCGCCACGGACGCCCGCACGACACGCCGTACGCAGACGCGCCCCGCCGCCACGGCCACGCCGGTGGCCGACGAGCCGATCGCCGTCGTGGCCATGGCGTGCCGTCTGCCGGGTGGGGTGAACGACCCCGAGGACCTGTGGCACCTGGTCGCCGCGGGCCAGGACGCGGTCGGCCCCTTCCCGGCGCGCCGCTGGGACGTGGCGGCGCTCTACGACCCCGACCCGGAGGCCCCGGGCAAGTCGTACGCCCGCGAGGGCGGATTCCTGGACGACATCGAGTCCTTCGACGCGGGCTTCTTCGGCATCACCCCGAAGGAGGCCGCTGCCATGGACCCGCAGCAGCGGCTGCTCCTGGAGACCGCGTGGGAGGCGCTGGAACGCGCCGGGATCGTGCCCGCCCGGCTCGCGGGCAGCACCACCGGCGTGTACGTCGGCATGTTCGGCAGCGACTACCTGGCGGGCTCCCGGCTCGACCAGCTCGACGGTTACGTCGGCACCGGCTCGGCGCTGAGCGTGGCCTCGGGCCGGCTGGCGTACGCGCTCGGCCTGCACGGCCCGGCGATGACGGTCGACACCGCGTGCTCGTCGTCCCTGGTGGCGACGCATCTCGCGGCGCAGGCGCTGCGCTCCGGAGAGTGCGACCTCGCCCTCGCCGGTGGCGTGACGCTGATGGTCACCCCGCAGACCTTCGTCGAGTTCAGCCGCCTGCGCGGCCTGTCCGTCACCGGCCGCTGCCGCTCCTTCTCCGACGACGCCGACGGCGCCATCTGGGCGGAGGGCGCGGGCATGCTCGTACTGAAGAGGCTGAGCGACGCTCGGCGCGACGGCGACGAGGTGCTGGCCGTGCTGCGTGGCACGGCCGTCAACCAGGACGGCCGCAGCCAGGGCCTCTCCGCGCCGAACGGCCCGGCCCAGGAGCAGGTGGTCCGGCGTGCGCTGGAGGTCGCCGGGCTCGCCCCCGCAGACATCGACTACGTCGAGGCCCACGGCACCGGCACCACGCTCGGTGACCCCATCGAGGCCAACGCCCTCTCGGAGGTCTTCGGCGCCTCCCGCCCCGAGGGCCGGCCGCTGTACCTGGGCTCGCTGAAGTCCAACATCGGTCACACCCAGGCCGCTTCGGGTGTCGCCGGGCTCATCAAGGTGATCCAGTCCCTGCGCCACCAGACCCTTCCGCGCACCCTGCACGCGGACACCCCCAGCCGACATGTCGACTGGGAGGAGAGCGGGCTGCACCTGCTCCAGGCGGACCTGACATGGCCGGAGACGGACACCCGTGTCCGCCGGGCGGGGGTGAGCGCCTTCGGGATCAGCGGGACCAACGCGCACGTGATCGTCGAGGAGGCGCCGCAGCGCGCGGCCGAGCGTGGGAGCGAGGCAGGGCCCGGGCCCGTGACAGAGCCGCAGACCGAAGCCACTCCGGGCCGGAGCACCGAGGCCGACGCGGGGCGGCGGAGCACCGAAGTCTCCCCGCCCGCGCGTGCCGAATCCGCCCCGGCCAAGCGGCTGTTCGTGCTCTCCGCCCGCGGCGAGACCGCCCTGCGGGGGCAAGCGGCCCGGCTCGCCCGTCATGTGGGTTCCGACACGTCGCTGCCGGATGTCGCCCACACCCTGGCCGTGCACCGCAGTCACTTCGAGCGGCGGGCGGCGATCGTGGCGGGCGACCGTGACGAACTGCTCACCCACCTCGACGGGTTGGCCGCAGGACGTACGCCGTCGGCAGCACCCCGTGAGGACCAGACCGGCAAGGTGGCCTTCGTGTTCGCCGGGCACGGTGGTCAATGGGCCGGTATGGGCCTGGACTTGATGCGCGGCTCGGAGGCGTTCCGCGAGGAGCTGACCCGGATCGACGAGGCCCTGCACCGGCACGCCGGTTGGTCCGTCCTCAACACGCTGCGCGCACCTGAGGAGTTCTCGCCGCTCAACCGGACCGAATACCTGCAACCCACGCTGTTCGCGATCAACGCGGCGCTCGCCGCCGCCTGGCAGGCCCTCGGCGTCACGCCGGACGCCGTGGTGGGGCACAGCCTCGGTGAGATCGCCGCGGCGTACCGCGCGGGCGCGCTCACCCTGGACGACGCCGTCGCCGTGGTCACCGCGCGTGCCGAGTCGGTCGTCCCGCTGGTCGGACACGGCGGCATGCTGGCCGTCGGCCTGCCGTCCGCCGAGGTCGCGCAACTGCTGGAGGCCTACGAGGACCGGCTGTTCGTCGGCGCCGTCAACAGCGCCACCTCCACGGCCGTCTCCGGCGACGCCGAGGCCCTGGCCGAACTCCAGCGCGCGTTGAAGGAGCGGGGCGTCACCGTACGACGCCTGTCGACACCGTTCGCCTCGCACACGCCCCTGATGGAACCCCTCCGCGCCGAACTCCTGGACCGCTTCTCCGGCGTCCACGGCGCCCGCACACCCACCCCGCTGTACTCCTCCGTCCTGGCCGAACCCGTCCCCGGCGACCACCTGGACGCCGCCTACTGGTTCGACAACCTCCGCCGGCCCGTGCGTTTCGCGGACACCGTCCGCCGGATGCTGGACGACGGCTACCGCTATTTCGTCGAGCTCAGCCCGCACCCGTCGCTCACCTCCTCCATCGAGGCGGTGGCCGCCGAGGCCGGAATCGACGCCGTCGGCGTCGGCTCCCTGCGCCGGGGCCAGGACGCCCACGACGTGCTCCTGGGCCGGGTGGGGGAGCTGTACACCGCCGGGCACACCCCCGACTGGTCGGCACTGTTCCCGACCGGGCGCCGGACCACCCTGCCCACCTACGCCTTCGCCCGCGAGCGCCACTGGCTCGCACCGGCCCCCCACACCGGCGCCTCGGGCGGTTCACCTCTCCTCGGCACGCACGTCGAGGCCAGCGACGAGCCCGACCGGCACGTCTTCCAGGCCGAACTCGACCTGCGCGACAGCCGTTTCACCTACTTGACCGACCATCAGGTGACCGGCGAGGTCTGGCTGCCCGGCGCCGCCTTCCTGGACATGGCCCTCGGCGCCGCCGCCACGCTCCAGGACGGCGGCCCGGTCGAGCTCGCCGACGTCAGGTTCGTCCAGCCGCTCCGGCTCGACCCGGACCGGCCCGTACGGCTGCAACTGGTGCTACGGCCAGCCGAGGACGGCGTACGCGACTTCACCGTCGCCTCGTCGCCGGTCGGCGGCCGCTGGGAGAGGCACGTCACCGGACGGATCACCGCAGGCGAGGTCGCGAGGGACGTCCGGCTCCCCGAGACGCGCGAGCAGTGCACGGAACCGGTCGACCTGCCCGCCGTCTACGCCGGACTCGCCGCCCTCGGCATCGAGTACGGCCCCGCCTTCCGGGGCCTGGAGTCGGGCCACCGCTCCGCCACCGAGGCGCTCGCCCGGCTGGCCGCCAAACCCGCAGCCGGACATCTGCTGCACCCCGCCTCCCTCGACGCCGCCTTCCACACGGCCGCCCTGCCCGGCGACGCGCCCGAAGGCCGCGCCTTCGTACCCGCAGGCTTCGGGCGACTGACGTTCACCGGCAGGCGCACCACACCCGTCTGGGTGAGCTGCGCGCTGAAGTCCGTGGACGGCGACACCGCCACCCTCGACCTGCACCTGTGGGACGAGGACGAGCAACTCGTCCTGGAAGCACGGGACTTCCAGCTTGCCGCGCTCTCCCCGCTGGACGGCGCCCTCTTCGAGACGCGCTGGCAGCCGCGCCCGGCCGCACAGGAACCGCCCGCCATGGGCAGCTGGCTGATCCTCGGGGACGAGTCGGGCGTGGCCACCGAACTCGCCGAGCGGCTCGGCGCTTCCGTACCCCATGTGATCGCCCGCAGGGGCGACAAGTTCGCCGAGGAGGAGCCCGGCCGGTACGTCCTCGACCCGACCGATCCGGCGCAGTTGGCGCGGCTCCTCGACGAGGCCTTCGCGGGCGGCACGCCCGAGCGGGTGGTCCAGCTGACCGCGCTCGACGCCCCGGCCGTCGCCGACGACCGTACGGCCGAGGAGGCGGCACGGCTGTGCTGCCTGAGCACCCTGCACCTGGTGCGCACCCTCGCCGACCGGCCGCAGGGCCGCGCGCCCCGCCTCTTCGTGGTCGTCCGCGGCAGCCAGGCCGCCGGGGACAGCACCCAGGTCGCCCACCCGCAGCAGGCGCTCGCCTGGGGCTTCGGACTCACGGTGGCGCAGGAGTACCCGGAGCTGGGGACCACACTGATCGACCTGCCGGCCGAGGGCGGCACCGACGCCCTGTGGACCCAGCTGTGGCACGCCGACGACGAACGGCTCGTCGCGCTGCGGGAGTCGGGGCGCCTGGTGCCCCGCCTCGCCCGCACCCGCGCGGACGACGACGAGGGCCACGCCGGGATCACCGCCGACGGCGTCTACCTGATCACCGGTGGTCTGGGCGGCCTCGGCCGGACCGTCGCCGAACGCCTGGTCCGACGCGGCGCGCGCACGCTGGCCCTGATGAGCCGCGGCACCCCCGGTCCGGACGCCATCCGCTGGATCCAGGCGCTCGAAACCCGGGGCGTCACCGTCCACCTGCCCCGCGCCGATGTCGCCGACCGCGCCGGTCTCACCGCCGCCCTGGACGCCGTACGACGGGACGGGGGAGCGATCGCCGGGATCGTCCACGCGGCCGGTGTCCTGGACGACGCCACGGTGGCGAACCTGACGGACGACCGCATCCTGCGCGTCCTCGCGCCCAAGGTCCTCGGCACCGCCCTGCTCACCGAACTGGTGCCGGAGGCCGACGACCTGGTGCTGTTCGCCTCGGCGGCCGGTCTGCTCGGCTCGGCCGGACAGAGCCCGTACTCCGCGGCCAACGCCTTCCTCGACGCGTGGGCCCACCACCTCTCCCGTACCGGACGACGGGCGCTCAGCCTCGACTGGGGCGCCTGGGCCGGCGTCGGCATGATCGTCGAGTCGGACGTCCGCACCGCCGAGACCGGCCGCACCGGCCTGGTCGCCTTCTCCCCGCAGGAGGGCGGAGAGTTGTTCGAGCGGGTGCTGAGCACCGCACGGCGGCAGCTCGCGCCCCTCGCCCTCGACTGGGAGATGCTCGCGCTCGCCCCGGACGCGGCCCGCACACGCCCGATCCTCGGCGACCTGATCACCGTGCCCACCGGCACCGCGGACTCCGACGGCCTGGTGAAGAAGGTGTTCGCCGCGACCACGGAGCAGGACCGCACCGCCTGGCTGGAGGCGTACGTCCGGGCCCGCGTCGGCGAGGTCTCGGGAGGCGTCGTGGACGTCTCCGCGACCACCGCCCTCAAGGAACTGGGCCTGGACTCCCTGATGCTGGTGCGGCTGCGCAACGCCTTCGCCCGCGAACTGGGCGTCGAACTGCCCACCGCCGAGGTCTTCTCCGCCGCCGACATCCGCGGCCTCGCCCGCGCACTCGGCGAGGCCCTGCCCGAGCGGCGGACCACGGCACCCGATCGGGCCGCCGAGCCGGCCCAGGAGGTGCCGGAGAGCGAGCTGCGGCCCGCGACCCGGGACGTCGTACGGCTGCTGCGCAGCGCCCAGCCGGGCATGCCGCACGCCGCCCACGGCGTCGGCCTCGCGCTCCGGCTCACCGCGCCGGTCACCCGCGACACCCTCACGGACATCGTCAACCGCCTCACCGCCCGGCACGCCGCCCTGCGCACGGCGATCGTCCCCGACCCCGAGGGCGGTTGGCGGCTGCGCGTGGACCGGTCACTGCCCAAGCCGCCGCTGCGCTGGACGGACGTGGTCGACGAGACCGCAGTGGACGCCGCCGACCGGCTCCGGGATCTGCTGGAGCCCCCGTTCGACCTGGCGACGGCGCCGCTGTGGCGGTTCGAGCTGCTGGACGGTGGCGCCCACGGCCAGATCCTGGTCTTCGGCGCGCACCACGCGGTGAGCGACCTCCAGTCGCTGCTGCTGGTGGCCGGTGAGATCGACACCGAGCTGTCCGGCAGCGCCCTCCCCGCCGACGTCACCAACCGGGACGTCCACCTCCTGATCGAGGCCCAGCAGGCGGGCGAGGGCGGCGACGCGGCCGAGTGGCGCGAGAACTTCCACGGCAGCGAACGCCTCGACCTGACGCTGGCGGGGCCGCGCCCCGAGCGGCGCTCGTATCGGGCGGGCAGCGTCACCGTGCCCCTCCCCGACGGGCTCATGGACCGGGTGTCGGCCGCCGCCAGCCGACTCGCCATCACCCCCGCCGCCCTCTGCCTCGGCACACTCACCGTTCTCCTCGCCAGGAAGCGGGAACGCGAACGGTTCGTGCTCGCCGTCCCCGTCGACACCCGCATCCACGCCGACGCCTACGACGCGGTCGGCTTCTACGGCGTCCCGGTGCCGTTCCCGGCCGAGGCCCGGGCGGGCGAGCCGGTCGAGGACGTGCTGCGCCGCACCGACGGGCGCCTCCAGCGGATCCTCACCAAGGGCGCCATGTTCTCGGACGTCCTCGCCACGCTGGCCCGGCAGGGCCTGCACCGCGAGAACGCGCCGCTCGTCGAGGTGTACTTCAACTTCGTTCGATACGCGGGGAGTTTGACCCACGTCGAGGTGCTGCCCGGCGGTACGGGCTACACCGACCTCGACCTGATGATCACCATGACCCCGGACGCCGGCCGACTGCGCCTCGACCACAACCTCGACATCCTCGACGAGGCGGTCACGGCGGGGCTGGGGGAGGAGTTCGTACGGTTGCTGGGGGAAGTGGTGGAGGACGCTTCCGCGCCGGTGCGTACGGCGACGCAGGATGCCTCGGCACTCGTGCGTGCGACGACGGAGGCACCGCCGGCGCCCCGCTCCCTGGCCCTCGCCGCCACGTTCGCGCTCGGCAACCTGCCCCTGATGTGCGAGGCGGCCGTCAACGACGGCGCGGCGGACGGGACTCTGACCGTCGCCGAAGCCCCGTACCACCAGGTACTCGCCAGCCTGCGCGACCCCTCGGGCGTCTTCACCGACCCGGGCACAGCGGTCGGCGTGGTACTGCTGCGGGCGGTCGACCTGGAACGCTTCGGCCCGGTGGACGACGCGCTCCTCGCCGAACTGCGCACCGAGTACCCGGCGGCACTGCGCGCCCTGGCCGAACGCACCCGCAGGCCGCTGGTCGTCGGGATCCTGCCCTCCGCCCACCGCGACGACCGCCTCACCCGCTGGGAGCGCGACATCGCCGCCGAGCTGGCCGAACGGCCCGGCATCGCGGTGCTCGGCCCCGACGCCTGGACCCGGCTGCACCCCGTCGAGGAACCCTTCGACGAACGCACCGAACGGCTCGCCCACCTGCCGTTCACCCCGCACTTCCAGGCGGCCGTCGCCCTGCACCTCGCCGAGGTCGTACGGGCGGTGCGGCGACCCGCGCCGAAGGTGATCGCCGTCGACGGCGACGAGACCCTGTGGGGCGGCGTGGCCGGGGAGGCAGGCCCCGAGGCGGTCGACCTGACCGGACCGCGGGCCCTGCTCGCGCGCAGGCTGCTGCAGTGGCGGGAGGCGGGCGCACTGCTGGCACTGGTCAGCAACAACGACGAGGAGACCGTCCGGGCCGTACTGGACCGGCCGGACAGCCTGCTCAAGGCCGAGCACTTCAGCGTCCTGTCCGCCGAGTGGGGCCCGAAGCCGGGCCGCCTGGCGGAGGCGGCACGCACGCTCAACCTCGGACTCGACAGCTTCCTGTTCCTGGACGACAACCCGGCCGAGATCGGCAAGATGCGGTCCGCGCTGCCCGAGGTGCTGTCGGTGACATGCCCGCCCGCAGCCGAACTGGAGGAATTCCTGGGCCGGTTGTGGCCGCTCGTCCCGGCCGCGGCGACCGCGGAGGACGCGTTGCGCGCCCGGTTCTACGAGCAGGAGCGGGAACGGGACGCCGTACGCGAAGAAGCCGGGTTCGAGGACTTCCTGGCCCAGCTGGAGCTCGAGGTCGACATCCGGGAACTGTCCGAGGACGACGTCCAGCGGGCCGACCAACTCGTCCGCCGCACCAACCAGTTCACCCTCCGCGCCCGCTCCGCCGACGGCGGGGACCTCGCCCGCTGGCGGGAGCACGGCGAGGTGTGGACGGCATCGGCCCGGGACCGGTTCGGCGACTACGGCCAGATCGGGCTGCTCGCCGTACGGCAGGACGGGGACCGGCTCGACGTCCTCGCCTGGCTGATGAGTTGCCGGGCGCTCGGCCGCGGAGTCGAGGAACGACTGCTCGGATGGCTGGCCGACCGCGCCGACGAACTGGACTGCACGAAGGTCCGGTTTACCGCGGAGCGCACCCCGCGCAACACCCCGGCCCGCCGTCTCGTGGCGGCGCTCGGCGGCGGGGACCAGGACGACGAGCGGCTGGAGTCCGTGGCCACGCCGGAGCATCTGCGGACGTTCCGGTCGTGGGAGCGGCGATGAGCGCGTCCCGCGCGACAGCGGGGGTTACGGCAGTGATGGAAAGGACCGTGCACATGGTGAAGGGCTCTCATGCGTGACATGAACGAGGACGCGGCGGCGCACGCCGGACGGCTGACGACCGCCGAGTCGATCGAGCGGGGCGGGGGAGCGGGCGGCCTCAGCGTGACCGACCTGCTCGCCAAGGTCATGACGACCGCGACGCCCGAGGCGCCCGCCGTCGCTCCGGCCCTGGACCTGGAGGGCCTCACCGCCGCGATCGCCACCGCGGCGGGGCGCTACCTGCCCGCCGGGCACCTCCCGCCCGACGCCGACTTCTTCGACGCGGGCGGCACGTCCGTGCACGCCGTGGAACTGGCGGCGGAACTGGAGCGGGAGCTGGGGGTCGAGCTGAGCCTGGACGACGTGTTCGCGGACGCCCGTCCGGTGAGCCTGGCCCGCCGTTGGTTGTCGGCGACGGAGGGCAGGTCCGGGGCGGGAGGTTCGGCGGAGAAGTCCGGTGGGGAGTCGCCTTCGGGTGCTCCGGGTGCTCCGGGTGCTCCGGGTGCTTCGGGTGCTCCGGGTGCTCCGGGTGCTTCGGGTGCTTCGGGTGCTTCGGGTGTGCCCGTGGCTCCGGGTGGTCCCGAGGTCTTGCGGGCTCCGGTGGCTCAGGCTCCGTTCGGATCCGTGGCGCCATCCGGGGCTGCGGCTCTGTCCAGGCCTGCGGCTCCCGCACCTTCGACGACCGCCCCTACTGCCGCCTCGCCCGCCCCCAGCGCCCTCCCCGCCCCCTTCCCCCGCCCCGCACCCCCGATGCCCACCGCCCCCCTCCCCACCGACGGCATCGACCCCCACACCACCGCCCGCCGCGAGGACCTCGACCAGATCCTGGCCGACCTCGCGCTCGCCGACCGGCTGCCGTTCACCGCCTCGCCCGAGCCGGTGCCGCCGCGCCGGATCCTGCTGACCGGTGCGACCGGCTTCCTCGGCAGCCACATGCTGCTCGACCTGCTGCGGCACAGTGACGCCCACGTGTACTGCCTGGTCCGCGGCGCCGACGAGGCCGCCGCCGCCGAGCGGCTCGGCGCGGCGCTGCGCAGCTACCGGCTGCCGTGGTCGTCGGAGGTCCGGCGCCGGGTGACGGTGCTCCCCGGCGACATGCGCGAACCGCGCCTCGGCCTCTCGGACGAGCTGTGGCACACGCTGGCGCAGGAGGTGGACAGCGTCGTCGGCGTCGCGGCGGCCGTGGACTTCCTGCGGGGCTACCAGTCGCTCAGGAAGAGCAACGTCCTCGGCACGCTGACCCTGGCCGAACTCGCCACCACCGCCCGGCCCAAGCCGCTGCACCACATCTCCTCGATCGCCGTCTTCAACGAGGTCGGCATCACCTCGATGGGCGAGGACGACCCGTTCGCCCACGTCGACCGCCTGATCGCGGGCTACGACCAGACGAAGTGGGCCGCCGAGGCCGCCCTGCGCCGCGCCCGCGACCACGGCCTGATCGTCAGCGCCCTGCGCCCGGGAGGCATCGGCGGACACACCAAGACCGGCGCCTACAACCCCCAGGACCTCAGCAGCGGCCTCATCTCCGCCTTCGGCCGCTTCCGGACCGTCCCCGCCTTCCGCTATCTGAACGCGGCGCCGGTGGACTGGGTGAGCCGGGTCGCGGTGGCCGTCGTGTGCGAACCCGACGCGTGGGGCTTCGACTACAACCTGACCGGCGTGCCCAACACCCTCGACGACGTCGTACGGGACATGGCGTTCGGCGGGATGCACGTGCGCGTCCAGGACTGGGACGAGTGGCGCACCGACACCCTGGCCCGTCTCGAAGCGGACCCGGTACCCGAACTCACCTTCCTCACCCGCGTGTTGCAGAGCCCCACCGCCCTGAAGCTGTGCGAGGCCACCCTCAAGGGTCCCGCCGCCGTCGCCGAGCGCACCGCCGCGCTCGTCGAGGCGCTCGGCCTGCCGCCCGCCGCCCGGTACGACGCCCAGGCCCAGCTGAGGACGTTCGAGAAGCTCGCCGACGACGGCCTCGCCCGGCTGCCGCACAAGGACGACCAGCCCTACCTGTGGTTCCCCGAGACCACCGAGGGCGCCGTCGGCCCGGTCGGCGCCCCCGCCGACACGCCGTGCTCCATGGCGCTGACCCTCTCCATCGCGAGCATGTACCAGCTGGTCAAGGAGCGCCGCGTCGACGTCACCGGCGAGGTGACGTGCGCCGCGATCCACCCCGAGCCGCTCACCGTCGAGCGCGGAGACCTCTGGGTGCGCCCCGAGGAGGGCATCCCCCAGCAGCACGGCATGAAGCATCAACTCCTGCGCTACCGGCTGCGTTTGCGCGACGCCGACGGCACACACTGGTGGCTGGAGGGCCACAAGTACGCCCGGGCCCGCCGCGACCTGTGGCGGCAGACCCGCGCGCTGACCGTCGAGATCGGCCGCGAGGGCGAAGGCGCCACGCTGGCCGGCGAGGTCGTCGTCCCCGCCGACTCCTACGTCCGCGACCAGATCGACGGCATCAGGGTCGCCCCGCACCTCACCAGCCAGGAGAAGCGGGCCGCCAAGCTGACCTGGCTCGCCTGGTTCGGCCTGGAGATGGGCCGCGGCCTGCTCGGCCCGTTCACCCGGGCCGCCGCCGACCTGCTCGACCTGCGCCGCACCCCCACCCCCTCGGAGCACCGCCGATGATCTTCAGGACGACCAACCCCAGGACCACCAGGCCGGCGCTCCGCAGGGTCCGGACCACCACCGCGCTGCGCCCCCTGCGCCACCGCCTCGACCCGGCCCGCGTCGAGGAGATCCCCTTCCGCGCGGCCGACGGCGTCCGCCTCGGCCTGACCCGCGTCGACACGGGCGACAGCGACCGTCCCGCCGTACTGCTCCTGCACGGGCACACCGCGTCCGCCGACATGTTCCTGCTGCCGGAGACCCGCAACCTCGTCGACGCCCTGCTCGACGACGGCTACGAGCCCTGGCTCCTCGACTGGCGGGGCAGCTGCCGGCTGCCGTACAACGAGACCGGGCAGCGGTACACGTACGACGACGTCGCCCTCCACGACATCCCCGCGGCCGTCTCCCACATCCGCGAACGCATTGGCGACCGGCCGCTGTTCGTGGTCGCCCACTGCATCGGCTCCCTCACCCTGTCGCTGAGCATGGCGGCGGGCCTGGTACCCGGCCTCGCGGGCGTCGTCTCGCAGGGCGTGTTCCTGACGCCGAAGCTCGCCGGTCGCACCTCGCTGCGCATGTCGGTCGCCGGGGAGCTGCTGAAGACGCGGATCGACCACATCCCGGTCGACTTCCGCAAGGTGGGCCTGTGGTCGAAGTACACCCCGCTGTTCGCCCTGGCCTCCCGCAAGGCGAGCTGCCCGGACCCGACCTGCCAGATCCTGCACAACTCGGCCTGGGGCACGGGCGCGTCGCTGTTCGTGCACGAACACCTGGCGGACGCCACCCACGACCGGCTCGCGGAACTGCTCGGCCCGGCGCCCCTGTGGATCCTGCCGCACCTGCGCCGCATCGAACTGGCCCGCAGCGTGGTCCGCTGGCACGACACCGACCACCGCTACCGCGCCCTGCCGCCCAACGCGCTGGACGCGGCCGCCCGCATCGACACACCGGTCCTGCTGCTCGCCGGCAGCGAGAACGGGCTGTGGCTGGACTCCCAGAAGCTCTGCCACGACGTCCTCGCCCACCGGCAGCCCCAGCTGGACGTGGCGTACACCGAGATCCCGGGCTACGGCCACCTGGACACGTTCCTCGGCCGGGGAGCCGCCCTCGACGTGTTCGGACACATCCTCGATTTCCTGGGCGAACGGCGGTGACGGCGACCCGGTCCGCCGGTTACCGTACGCGGCAGTAACCGGACCGCATCCAGGAGGCACCCATGCCGCAGCTCGAAGTCGACGGCGTAGCCCTGACGTACGACGACGAGGGCCCCCGCGACGCGGCTCAGGTGCCCCTGGTGTTCATTCACGGCTGGACGGCGAACCGGCACCGCTGGGACCACCAGGTGGCGCACTTCGCCGGACAGCGGCGGGTAGTCCGGCTCGACCTGCGCGGACACGGCGAGAGCGGCGGGGCCGGGGTGCGCACGATCGAGGAGCTGGCGACGGACGTCGTCGCCCTCCTCGACCACCTGAAGATCGACCGCTTCGTCCCGATCGGCCACTCCATGGGCGGGATGATCGCGCAGACCCTCGCTCTCACCCACCCCGAGCGGGTCGAGCGCCTGGTGCTGGTGAACTCCATCAGCCGTATGACGTACAGCCGGGGCCGGGGCCTGCTGATGGGGGCCTCCACCCTCGTCCCGTTCAAGCTGTTCGTCGCCACCAACATTCAGCGGGCCTTCGCCCCCGGCTACCCGCGCGAGGAGATCCGCTCGTACATCCGTTCCTCCGCCGACACCCCGAGAGAGGTCGTCATGACCCTCTACGGCGCCATGCGGGCCTTCGACGTCCTCGACCGGGTCGGCGAGATCCGCGTGCCCACCCTGCTCGTGCACGGCTACCACGACATCCAGCTGCCGGTGAAGCAGATGCTGCGGATGGCCACCGGCTACCCGGACGCGGTGATCCGCATCATCGACGCCGGCCACGAGCTGCCCGTGGAGAAGCCGGCCGAGCTCACCGCCGCCCTCGACGGGTTCCTGACCGCCCGCCCGTGACGGCTCAGCGGAGCCTCTCCTCCGCCCCGCAGGAGCTTCCGCTGGACGGCAGGGTGCCGTACAGCAGGAACGCGGTGACCTTGCGGTGCACGCACTTCGACGTCGCGTACCCGGTGTGCCCCTCGCCCTTGTTGTCCAGCACGACCGCCGAGTCGCCGAGCCGCTTCGCCGTCTCCTCGGTCCAGCGGTACGGCGTCGCCGGGTCGCCGCGGGTCCCCACCAGGAGCATCCTCGGCGTGTCGACGTCCTTCACCTTCTCCCGTATGAAGTCGGTGCCCTTGGGGCGGCCGTAGCACATCAGGACCTGGGTCAGCCGGTACCGGCCGAAGATCGGCGACGCCTCCTCGTACTCGGCGCGCAGCCGGCCGAGCTCCTCGGTGAGCCGGGCCGCACCGGGACGGTCGGGATCGTCCGCGCAGTTGATCGCCATGAGCGCCGCCGGCAGGTTGTCGAGCGGCACCTCCTCCTCGTCGACGAGGTCGCCGGCCCGCTGCCGCACCGGGAGGGTGGTGCCGCGGGTCGCGAACGCCATGACACCGCTCGCGTCGCCGTCCTCCACCAGCTGGGCGAGGGCCCGCTCCAGCGACGGCCACCACTCCTTGCTGTAGAGGGCCTGGCTGAAGGCGCTCACCAGGTCCTGGCCGGAGAACGGCTCACCGAAGTCCGTCGGCACCGGGTCCTCGTCGAGGGACCGGACGAGCTGCAGCACATGCTCCCTCGCCGAGCGGGCGTCCTGCCCGAACGGGCACGCTATGTCCTCCGCGCACCAGTCGACGAAGCCGTCCAGCGCGACCTGCTGCCCCCGGGCGCCCGCCGCGCCCTGCTCGGTCAGCGGCTCGGTCAACGTGTCCACGCCGTCCAGCGCCACCCGCCCCACCTTGTCCGGGAACTGCGCCGCGTACACCGCGCCGAGGCGGGTGCCGTAGGAGAAGCCGAGGTAGTTGAGCTTCTTGTCGCCGAGGGCCTCGCGCAGCACGTCCATGTCCCGTGCCGCGTCCACCGTGCCGATGTGTTTCAGTACGGGCCCGGAGTGCTCGGCGCACAGGGCGGCCGCCTTCTTCAACTGGTCCAGCACGTCCCGCGGATGACTGAGGTCGTCCTCCGTGCCGTCGATGGCGGCGAACACGTCCTCCTCGCCGTCGCCGCAGCTGACCGGGGAGGACCTGCCGACACCCCGCGGGTCGAAGGTGACCACGTCGTAGCGGTTGGTGAGCTCCATGAAGTCCTTGCCGCCGTAGGCGAGTTCCGGCACCCCGGGACCGCCCGGGCCGCCGAAGTTCAGCAGCACGGAGCCGCGTTTGTCACCCGTGGCCCGGTAGCGGGCGAGGGCCAGGTCGAGGGTTCCGGCGCGGGGCCTGGTGTAGTCGAGCGGGACGGTGACCTTTCCGCACTGCAGGTCCTTGGGCATGTCCTCGCCCTCGCACCTCGACCAGGTGATCTTCTGGTCGTGGAACCGGGACAGGTCCGGCCCGTCCCCGTCCGTGCCCGCCGCGGGCAGCCCCGCACCCAGCAGGGCGAGCCCGAAGGCGCCCAGGGCTCCGGTGAGGACGCGGCGCCGGGCCACGGGCCGCGTCGACAGCTTGGCCAGCATCAGTGCCTCCAGGGACGCCAGCGGCGCCCTCGCTCACGATATGCGGCCCTCGCGGGGGCTGCCTCCGGAGACGGACGGCGTGACTCGTACGTTCGTTCGATGGAGGCCGTGCATCCCCCTCAATGGGGTGAATACGGAATTGACCATAACTCTGGCGGTTCATCCGCGTTCTATTCGGTGCGGGTGAGTGCTCGCGAACATGTCTGGAAGGCAGGGACCCATGAGACGGGTTACGCGAAACGGTGTGATCGCCGTCGCCGCCGTGTCCGGCGCGATGGCTGTGACTGGGTCGGCGTTCGCCGACTCCGCAGCCGACGGCGCGGCGCTCGGCTCGCCCGGGGTGATCTCGGGCAACACCGTCCAGATCCCGGTCCACGTGCCGCTGAACGTGTGCGGCAACACCGTCAACGTGGTGGGACTGCTCAACCCCGCTGTGGGCAACGTGTGCGCCAACGAGGGAGGCGGCAAGAAAGAGGGCCCCGGCTCCGGTGGGGCGACGGCGGACGGCCTGGCGAAGGACTCGCCCGGTGTCGTCTCCGGCAACGTCGCGCAGTTGCCGGTGGACCTCCCCGCGAACGTCAGCGGCAACACCGCGAACGTCGTCGGCATCGGCAACCCCGTCTTCGACAACGAGTCCGTGAACACCTCAGGCGACCGGCCCGCGCACCCCGCCGAGCCCCAGCCCCAGCATCAGTCCCCGACCGCGCCTCGCACACGGCCCGCGCACCACACGCCCCCCAAGGCCCACCAGGCGTCGGCGACCGCGCAGGCCCAGGCCTCGTCCGTCTCCGCCCTCGCCAGCACGGGAGCAGACGCCACGCTCCCCGCGGCCGCGATCAGCGCGGCCCTCGTCCTGGGCGGAGCGGTCCTGTACCGACGCAGCCGCCCTCAGCAGACGCGATGAAGCGGCGCGCCTCGCGTTGAGGGGCGCGTCCCGCTGACGAGGCGCACCTCCAGTCGGCGCGGTCTCCGGCGCATGACCCGGGGCCCTGCCGGACGACCACCGGCGGGGCCCTGCCACACGTCAGCCCCGGTGCCCGTTCCGCGTCGGCTCACGGGGCTGCTCGCGTGGACCCGCCAAGGCCCGCCCGCCCTCGGCTCCGGAGACTGGTGCCGTTTCAGTCCACGCCCCCCGCCTTCAACCGACTCACCGCCCCCGCTCAAGAAAACGCCGGTGAAGGGCCCGTACCTCCTCCGCCAGCTCCGGTACCGGCCCCTCCACGGTCACCCCGGGAGCGACCTCCTCCACCGGCAGCATCCGCACCGGCGGCGGCGGGACGTCCCACTCGGTCAGCCAGGAGGCGAGCTGCGCAGAGGACACGGCGTACACGATGCGTCCGAGGCCCACCCAGGCGTGCGCGGCGGCACACATCGGGCAGTGCTCGCCGGAGGTGTAGACGGTCGCCGCCGCCCGCTCCGCGACGGTCAGGTGCGCCGCCGCCCAGCGGGCCAGCTCGAACTCCGGATGTCGTGTCCGGTCGCCGGATGCCACCCGGTTGTGGTCCTCCGCGAGCACCGCACCGTCCCCGGCCACCAGGACCGACCCGAACGGCTGGTCGCCCTCGGCCAGCGCCTCGGCGGCGAGTGCCACACAGCGCCGCAGGTACGGCAGTTCGCTGTCCTTCACCATGGTCGTACGAACCTCCTCACAAGGAACTCCACACCGCTCAGTCGGTGTCCGTCGCGGCCAGCACGGCCAGCTCGAGGCCGTCCGGGGACACAGCCGCGAGGCCGATGTCCCAGGCCACCTGCTCGAACCAGTCCGTCGGCGCGTCGAAGGCGTACCACGCCCACTCCGACGCGCGGGCCTCCACCTGCTCGGCGGACGCACCCTCCGGTGCCCCGCACAGCCCGGCGAGGGACCGCCACGCGGCCAGGCGGCCGTACGCGCCGCCGCAGCCGTGGTTGTAGGCCCCGCCCGTGGACGCGGCGGCGAACAGCACGCGCCACGCCTCGGCCGCCGAACTCGTCTTCACCGTGAGCCTGTTCCCGCGCCCCACACCCACCAGGCACTCCAGGCCCAACTCGGCGAGGGTGGCCGGCAGCGCGCCCGGGGTGAGGGGCTCGTCCAGTTCGAAGGTGCATGCCTCGCTGCGGCCGTTCGACTCGGCCGCCCAGTTCGCGACCGCCTCGGCGATGCGCGTCTCCCGCTCCCTTGGCGTCGTCTCCACCGCCGACGGCACACACGCCCGCGCGTCCCTCACGGGCGCGCCGTCCTTCGGCAGCCCATACGGCATCGCGTGACTGCTGCCATGCACGCTGTAATGCGGCAGACCGGCGTACGCCTCCAGGGGTGACGCCACCAGGGGCAGCCAGGCCAGCGGATGGAACCGCCGGTGGGGCGAGGACGCCCACCGGGCGATGCCCGGCGTGTCGGCGAGGGTGACACCCCTGAGCACCAACTCCTGTACGAGACAGGCGCGCAGCTCCTCCGAGGCGCCCGGGACAGTCCCGCTCCCGCCCCCACCGCCGGTGAAGACCACGGCGAGTTCCTCCGCGGAATGGCCGGAGGCGAGCACGGACGCGGCAAAGCGCTCCAGGTTCCGGTTGCCGGGCCCCCCGGCGGCGATCAGCCGCAGCGTCTGACGGACGTTCTCGGGGCCGGGCGTCGTGGCGAGCAGGTGGAACAGATGGCTGAAGACGCTGCCGTACTGCCAGATCTCCTCGGCACCGGGACGTCCGTACCGCCGGACCAGCGCGACGCCCAGGTCGCCCGGAAAGGCGACGTCCCCCCGGGCGTGGCGGCGGACGGCCACTTCCTTCACGCCCCCGACGTTCTCCAGGTCGGGCAGGGTCCTCACGATGGTCTCGATCTCGTCGGTCACGGCGCCGAGCCTAGGGCGTGTTGCGAACGTCCCGCCCGCCCTGCGGCGTCCGGCACGTGCGCTCGCCGCGTTGCCGGGGCCGCCCACGTACGCCCGGTACGAGGCGACCCCCCCGCCGTGCGATCGCACGCACCGGACGCCGCAGGGCCCGCCCTTCGGGCGGACGACGGGACTCTCGCAACGCGCCCCAGGCGCACCGCGCGCCGGGCCGCCGCCTCATTTCCTCGGGCGGGGGCGTCGTAATCCCGTTGCCCCCGAGGCGAGTCGATGGTCCGATGGCCGCATGGATCACGCCGCGGTACTCGCCCTGCACGACCGGGACCTGCGCGAAGGTGCCCGCCCCGACGGTCCCGACGCCCGGATCGAGCGGGCCGGGAAGGTGGTCCGCCAGGTGGCGTCCGTCCAGGGCTGGAACGGCGTCCTGTGGGCCGATCTGGACGAGACGGACGCCGACGCGGCGATCGCCGAGCAGGTCGCCTACTTCACCGCGCTCGGCCGGGACTTCGAGTGGAAGCTGTACGGACACGACCGGCCCACCGACCTGGGGCAGCGACTCAGGGCGGCCGGTTTCACATCCGAGCCCGAGGAGACCCTGATGATCGGCGAGGCCACCGGGCCGGTCCTGGACGCCGAACCGCCCGAGGGAGTTCGCATCGTCCCCGTCACCGACGCGGCGGGCGTCGATCTGGTGGCCGACGTGCACGAGAAGGCGTTCGGCACGGACAGCGAACGGCTGCGGCTCCAGATGATCGCCCGGCTCGCCGCCGACCCCGACACGGTCGTCGCCGTCGTCGCCCTCGCGGGGGACGTGCCGGTCAGCTCGGCCCGTATGGAACTCGTGCCCGGCACCGGGTTCGCCGGCCTGTGGGGAGGCGGCACCGTCGAGGGCTGGCGCGGCCGCGGCATCTACCGCGCACTCGTCGCCCACCGCGCCCGCGTCGCCGCCACCCGCGGCTACCCCTACCTCCAGGTCGACGCCTCCGATCAGAGCCGCCCCATCCTGGAACGCCTGGGCTTCTCGGCACTGAGCACGACGACGCCGTACGTGTACGTCCAGTCGTAGGCCCGGCTGGAGGTCCAGCCGTAGGCCGCGCTACAGGTCCAGCTGGTACTCCAACGCCTGATGTGTGGCCATGTAGCCGAGCGCGTCGTTGACCGCGCGCATCGGCGCGTTGCTCTCCGCCGTGTCCGTGAGCAGTCCGGCCAGCAGGGGATGCCGCTCGCGCGCCCGGAGGATCGAGGCCGCCTTCATCCAGCGGGCGAGGCCGCGGCCCCGGTGCTCGGGGAGGACCGCCGTGCCGTAGTGCTGGGCGTCGCCCCGACCGTCGCCCGGAACGACGAGTTCGGAGAACCCGACCACCGAGCCGTCCGATGCGTCCACCGCGGCGACGGTGTGCAGCAACTCCCCGCGCCGCGCGACCGCCTCGGCCGCCGCGACGACACGCTCCACGTCCCACACGACGGTGCCGAAGTCCGTCTCGTCCATCGGCATGTCGTCCATGGCCCGCCGCGAGTCGGCGTACGACTGCGCCAGCTCGGCGGGCACGGTGCCGTCCCACTCCGTCAACCGGTAGCCGGGACAGGGGCATTGGGCGCTCGTCTCGATCACCGCGAGGTCGGCGACGGCCAGTGGCAGGCGCGCGTACGTCAGGGTCAGCACCCGGCGGAAACCGCGTGCCGCCAGGAACAGTCCGGCGGGGGAGTCCGCCTCGGCCCGGGCGAGGACCGAGCGCCGGCCCTCCGACCTCGCGGCTGCGACGGCGGCCCCCAGCAGTCGGGAGCCGACGCCCTGCCGTCGCTCCGCTCCGTGCACCGCGACTTCCAACTCGGCGAGATGACGCTGCCCTCGCGCGTGAACAGCCGGAGTGAGGCTGAGCCGATCGGAGCGCCGTCGGCGCCGGAGGCCAGCCAGACCAGGCGACGGCTCGCGCTGCCTGTTTCGGGGTCGGTGAGCGGCGTGATGCGCAGAGACAAGGGGGGCTCCGTCGAGGATCGGACCGGGCGTGGCGACCCGCGGAAGCCAACAGGAGCGGGATGCCGGCCGCAACGCATTTACCTCCGCGGTCACTTGGCCCGCCGACACCCCGCCCTCGCACAGTGAAGGGCACTCCCGCGCCGAGCGGCGGACACGACCCCCTTCTTCGCGATCAGCACCCTCGGCAACGGCCGCGTGGCCTTCTGGGCGACAGCTCTCGACGTGAGCTGACGGGACGGAGGGCGTGCCCCGGCAGCGGCCCGCGGACGTGCGTGTAGACCGATTCGCCCCGCGTGCCCGGGAGTTGTGGCTTAAGGTTTTCCTGGGTGTTCATGCTGGTGATACGGGGGCGCGGGTGAACGAATCGGACACTCCTCAGCTTGTGTTCGTGCACGGCATCGGAGGGCTCCGGGACAAGGAGCAGCAACGCCGCGAGTGGCTCGAAGCGCTGGCCGAGGGAGCGCGTAGGGCCGGTCATGCCGACGCGGTCTCAGGGTTGACGCAGGGCTGGCTGGCCGAGACCCGCTTCGCGGACTACAGCGCCCTGTTCGCCGATCCCGACGCACAGGGCGCCGAAGCCGGGGCGCTCGATGCTTCGGCAGACGCCGCGGAAGACGCTGCCTTCATGGAGGAGTTCGTCGAGGCACTGGCCGACGAGCTCGGCCGACAGGCCGAAGAACAGGGCGACCGACGGGCGTCGGCGGTGGTCGAGGACGCCCGGGCCCAGCTGCCACGCTTCGCCGACGACGAGGAGCAGGGCGTCCTCGAGCCGTTCCGCGTTCTCGGCTGGGCGCTGACCACCCTCCTGCAGATCCCGGGGTTGCGCGCGAGCGCCCAGTGGGCGAGCGGGCTGCCGCTGCTGTGGCACCTTGCCCAGGTCGGACGCTACCTCGACAGACGCGACACCGAAGGCGACGGGAACACCCTGGACGCCCGGATCCGCGAACGGGTGCTCCGCGGCACGGATCCCGAACGCCCGCTGGTCGTGGTGAGCCACTCCCTGGGCACCGTGGTCGCCTTCGAGGCGCTGCACGGCTACGGCGGACGGGTCCCGCTGCTGATGACGCTGGGGTCGCCGCTGGCCACCGCGACGGCCGTGCTGCACCGGCTGGTGCCGCGGCCGCCCCGCACCCCGGACCGCGTCGAGCGATGGCTGAACTTCTGGGACCGCGATGACATCGTGGTGGGCCGCCCCCGCATCGAGGGATGGATGCTGCCCAACGCCACGGGGGTCCTTCCCGTGACCGACCGGGTCGACTCCGACGGCCTGTGGGTGCACACCGCCACGAAGTACCTGCGGCAACCGGCTGTGGCGGGCCCCCTCGTCGAAGCGCTGAAGAAGTGACCGACGAGCAACGCCGACACGTCCTCGTCGTCGGCGCACAGTGCAAGTCCATGCGCACCCTGTCCCGGCTCGACGAAGCCGCCCGCGGCCTCCACGCGGCCCTGACTGACCCGTCGATCGGGGCCTGCACCCCCTGTACCGACGAGCACGGATCCCTCCTGGTGAGCGCGACGCTCACGCCCGAGGACGTCCGCACGGCAGTGCGGAAGGCGGTGCGCCGGGCGAAGGCCGACAACGCAGTGCTGGTCGTCGCCCTGCTCGGGCACGGCTTCACCACCCCGCAGCAGACCGACCTCTACTACATGGTCGCCGACTCCACGACCGGCAGCACCATGTCCGCGGTGAACGCAGGTCAACTGCTGGCCGAAGCCGCCGACGAGCCTGGCGTCGAGGGAGTGATCGCCCTCATCGACACCTGTCACGCAGCCGGGGCGATGCCGGACGTGGGCCGGATCGCCGGCGGAGTCCGGGCCGGCCGGACCAGGCTGTCGGTACTCGCCGCCGCCGCGGCCGACCAGGCGGCCCGCGGCATGCGACTGACCTTCTCCCTGGTCGACGTCATGCAGGAGGGACTCGCCGGAGCGGGCCCCACCGTGCACCTCGACACCAGGCTCACCGAGGAACTGCGCGGCCGTATCGTCGGCCAGGCCGTCGGCCGGTTCGAGTACGACAACGACCCCTTCGCCCAGAAACGCCTCTGGCTGGCCCGCAACCCGCGCTCGATCACCGGCGCCGAGCGAGGCATCGTGGGGCCGGTCGGGCGACAGGACCTCGAAGAGGCCGTGTCGATGTGGCGGGCCGGCGAACACCTGCCCAACCCCCTGACTCGCCCGGCACTCGACGCCCTGTACACCTTTGCCCGACAGACCGAGGCCGCTGACGCCGGCGACCGGGCCTGGCACGGCCGGGTCACGCACCTGGTCGCCACCCTCGCCGAGTGTGCCCGGACCGTCGCGCTGCTGAACAAGGTGCTCGCCGAGGTCCTGACCAGCGACCTGCTGAAGGCGGCACGCCAGTTGTCCGGGCTGCCCCACGACGCCGAGGGCCCCGAACTCCTGCGCGACCTGGTGGAGTACGCGGCGCTGCGAGCGCCTCGCCGGGACGAGCCCTCCTGGAAGGCGCCCGCGCGGTTCGTCGCAGCCCTCGCCCAGCTGTCCGGATCGGACACGGCGGTCGCCGGCCTGCGGGAGTGGGCGCGGGACCTCGGCGTGGTCACCGAGTACAACGACGCCCTGTCCGAGTTCGCGCGCAAGCGGGAGCAGGGCGGTCTCCGCCTCGTCGTCAGCCTCGCCGGCGCGCTGACCGACTGGCCGGAAGAGGTGGACGCCTGGCTGGTCGGCACCGGCGAGAGGCTGCCGGTGCACCAGCGTTTTCGCTGCGAGTCCGCCGACCACCTCGGCACGGGCCGGGCGATCGGAGCGGCCCTGGCATGGGCCCGCGGCCGCCTCCCCGCCCCGGAACAGCTGGAGAAGGTGGACGTGGCCGCCCCCGCTCATCTGCTCGCGTCCTGGCGGCCCGAGGAGGCGAAGGTCGACCGTCGGCTGCTCGGCGTCAACCACGACGTCGTGGTCCGGTGGAGCGGTCGCATGGATCCGGCCGAGGAGAACGCCGAGATGAACGACGCCGCCCGCAAGGCCCTGCGCGGGATGGCCGACTGCGCCACCGTGCCGGTGGAATGGATCGGCGCGTCCGTCCTGGAGGACCGCCAGGCACTCGAAGAGGGGCTCATGACCGGCCGGTACGACATCGCCGTCGGTCTCGACCATCATCCGGACGCCCTCCAGGACGTCCTCGAACAACTGTTGCCCTACGCGCCGATCATCCTCTGGCCGCGACCGGAGGCCCGGCCCGGCCACGACTGGCTGCGGCCCCTGGTGCAGCGGAAGTGGCGCCGCCTTCCCGACGACCTCGCCCCCGCCTACCGGCAGCGGTGGTCCCGCGAACACGACGGATGCGTGGCGTGTCTCGGCGACGTCCGCGCGGTCTGGCACGACGAGGCCTGGCTGGAGTTCTGCCGACCCTTCGAGCAACGCGTCGTTGTCGGCCCTGAGGAGGATTCGTGACCTGGAAGCCCTACTACCGCGGTGACGGCGAACAGCGGGTCACACCGCTGGCCGACCCGCCCCCGTGGCGGACGTTCCCGCGCACACCGCAGCAGCGCCAGTACCAGCCGCCCCCCGGCCTGGTCGACGCCGTCAACACGGCCGTGCACCTGCGCCGACCGCTCCTGGTCAGCGGCCCCGCGGGATCTGGAAAGTCCACCGTGATCGAGCAGGTGGCACACGAACTGGACCTCGGTCCCGTGCTGCGCTGGCACATCACCTCCCGCAGCACACTGACGGAGGCGCTCTACCGCTACGACGCCCTGGGGCGCATCCACGCCCAGAGCCTGCGCGCGGCGACGACGCACGGGCCGGCCGGCCGGGCGGGCCGCGGACGCAGCCGCGACGACATCGCGCCCTTCCTGCAACTCGGCCCCCTGGGCACGGCGTTGCTGCCCGCCGACCGGCCGCGCGCCCTGCTCGTCGACGAGATCGACAAGAGCGACTTGGACCTGCCCAGCGACCTGCTGGAGGTCCTGGAGCGCGGCGAGTTCGAGATCCCCGAACTCGTCCGCTACCGACGCCCGCGCGTCAAGGTCCGCCAGTGGGACAGCGACGAGGAACACCTCGTCGAGCGCGGCCGCGTCCAGTGCGCTCAGTTCCCGTTCATCCTCCTCACCAGCAACGGCGAACGCGACTTCTCCCCGGCCTTCCTGCGCCGCTGCATCCGCTACTCCATGCCCCCGCTCACCGACACCCTGCTGCGTGCCGTCGTCAAGGCCCACTTCGGCAAGATCCCGGACGGCGGAGGAGAACTGGTCGAGCAGTTCGCCGAGCGCGTCACTGCGGGCGAGCACCTCGCCATCGACCAACTGCTGAACGCAGTGGCCCTGCTCACCGGCGACCAGGCACCGCAGAACCGGCAGTACGAGGAGCTGCGCGCGCTCATCCTGCGTGAACTTTCCCGTGTCTGACGCCCTGGACCGCCTCCTGCGGGCACTGAGCAACGCACTGCCCCCGGGTGCGGACCCGCGCACCCTCGCCGACGCGCTGTGGCTGGCCGCCTCCGGCGCGATCGGTGAGGGTGGGCCGACGACGCCGCCCGAGCTCCCCGAGGAGACGGCATCCGGCCCGGAGCCGGATCCGTCGGCGAGCCGCGACATGAACACCCCGCCGGACCCCTCGGGCACGACCGTCCCCGGCACCCAAACCCGGGAAATGTCGGTGCTCCGCCCCGGGGCGACCACCACGGTCCGGGGTGCGCCGCTGTCCCTGGGACGCGCCGCCCCGCTCCCCGACGCCCTCGCCGTAGGCCGTGCGATCCAGCCGTTCCGGCGGCCGTGGCGACGCGGCGGGCGCAGCCACCTCGACATCGACGCCACCGTGGAGCACTACGCGCGCGGCGGCCCTCTGGTCCCCCTGTTCCACCCGGCTCCCGAACCCTGGTTCGAGGCGGTCGTCCTGGTGGACTCCTCCCTGTCCATGAGTGTGTGGGACGACACCACACACGCGGTGACCCGGCTCCTGACCACCCTGGGCGGCTTCCGCGCCGTCCACACCTGGCGCCTGGGATGGGAGGGACACGAACCGCGAGTCCGCGACCACCACGGCCGCGAGGTGCCCGCCGAGCGTGTCCCCCACCACGGCAGCGGCACGCAGGGCAGGCGTCTCGTCCTGCTGGTCTCCGACTGCGCCGCACGCGGCTGGCACAACAACGCCCCCTGGCTGCTCCTACGTGAATGGGGCCGACAGATCCCGGTGGCCCTGCTCGACCCGCTGCCCCCACGCCTGTGGCGCCGCTCCGCCCTCAACCTCCCCGCCGTACGGGTCACGGTCGGCCAGGCCGGCGACCGCAACGGGGCGTTCCGCTACACCCTCCCGCCACGCCTGCGGCCCCGCGCGGATCGTGAGGACCCGGTGGGGCCGTGGGCCGCGCTGCCCGTCGTGTCCTGCACCCCACACTCGCTGGGCGCCTGGGCGAGCACCCTCATGCGCGCCGACCCGCGCGGCTGCGATGCCGTCCTCGTCCCGGCCACCGGTCGCCTCCCACAGACGCGAAACGGTGCGACTCCCGACCGGTCCGATCCCGCACGGCTGGCAGAGGCGTTCGCCCACACGGCACCCGCTGCCGCCGTACGCCTGGCCGTCCTGTGCTCCGAGCTGCCCGACCTGCCGCCGGCGCTGCTGCACGTGCTGCGCGACGAGGCCGTGCCGGAGGCCGGATACGCCGATCTCGCCGAACTACTGACCAGCGGGCTCTTCGCGGTGCGGCGCGACGCCGACGGCGAGCCGGTGCTGGTGCTGCACGCCCCCGCGCGGGAGCACCTGAACACCTACCTGACGACGCACGACAGGTGGCAGATCCGCGCCGCCTTCACCCGCCACGCCGCCGCGCACCCGTACGCCCCTCAGGGCATCGCGGCCATCCTGCACGACGCGTTGGCCCCGACCGAACTCCCCGGTGAGGTAAGGCCGTTCGCGGAGACGATGGGCGCGGTGCGGGGAACGGGGGGAGAGGACGGCACCGGAGCCCCCGGTCCGACCGACGAGGCATCCGCCGTCCACTCGGCCGTCAGGCGCCGTCTGCGGTCCTGCTTCTCACCGGGCACCGACAACCGGGCACTGAGGGACGCCGAGGCTCTTCTGGCACACCTGATCGACTACATGTTCTCCAGACTTCCGGCCCCGCTGGGCGGCTGGCCGAGTGAGAACACCTGCTTCGACGACCTGCGCGCGGCGAAGGGCCCCCTCACCCCCAGGGACGTGATCGACGACCTGCGCGGCTACCCCTCCCCGGAGGGCATCGCCCTCGAAGAGGCGACCTCGTCGCGGAACGTGAACGGAACCGACCTGGTGTGGCGGGCCCCCGGAGGGCCCTTGCACATCACGCTGAAGATGCAGGCCGGTTTCTCCTGGTCACACACCACTGACGCCGTGCGATCCGAAGCGGCCGGGGATGCGGCTTCCCCGCCGGTCGAGTTCCTCATGGTCCTGGACGAGTCGGACAAGCCCGAAGGGCTTCGTTCCCTGGCGCCCTGCGTGGAGTTGATCGAAAGGGGGGCGCCCCACCATGGTGCGGTGATCGGCCTGCGCGTTCAGACCCGATACGGAAGGGCGCCGAAGAACAGCCGGGGCGCGCTCGTCCACCAACTGGCCGAGCTGCACCGCAGAGCGGGGTCCCCCCGGTACCGGGTGTTGATGCGGCGGGCCGCCGAGGCGTCTCCTCCGGTCCCGCTCGGCGGAGAGATGCTGCTCGACTGGTTCGGCGGGCGTGCAGTTCCTGCCGACGAGCGGAGCTTTGACTGGTTGACGCGTTTTCTCGTGCGGCAGGCAGGCCTGGAGGGCGATCCTGACTGGTCGCCGTACCGGTTCGCGGCGTTGCGGCACCACGCGTTGGGGGAGGAGTACAGGGAAGGGCTCGCGCTGCCGACTCGGCTGGGACGGCCGATTGCCGAAATCTCCGAAGGCGCGTCGGGTCCGTATACCGTGCGGCGTCACGATCAGCTGCTGCGTGACGTCGTGCAGGACTTCGCCGCCGGGCCAGGTGGGCTGATCCTGCTCATCGGCCCCCCTCACCTGCCCAAGTTCCGGTCGGCCCGGGAGGCGGCGCGGTTGCTTCCCGACGACTGGTGGCTGTGGGCACCGGCGGAGAGTGCCGACCTGGCCGCGGTGTTGGATGCTCGCACCTCGATCCCGCCGCGCACCGTGATCTGGTTGAGCAGTGTGGAGCGGTACCTCATGGACGAGAGGGACGGTGGCCGGGGTGAGCGCATCGCGGCAGGGCTCAGGTCGCGTCTGAACGATGAGGAGGGCGGCCCGGTGGTGGTGCTGGCCTCAGCCGGTGAGGGATCTTGGAGAACCCTGAGGGCCACGGTGCCGGAGGGCGTCGCAGACCCTCACCGTCAGGCTCGTGCCCTGTGCCAGGAGTGCCTGCCCATCCACATGGTGGAGTCGCCGGGCGACGCCCAGATCGAGCGGTACACCTCCGCGTCGCCCGTTTCCCGCGCCCTCGTGGACGCCGCGATCGACGCTCGCCGCTGCGGACACGGCCCGTCTCTTCCCGGTGCCCTGCTCCTGGCAGCGGCACCTGGCTACCTCACGGACTCCGAGCGGCAACAGCTGGACAGGGACTGGTTCCTGTCCGCCCTCTTCGACGTCTCCGTCGACACGATGGCGAGCCTTGGCCTGCTGTCACAGGTGCGGCCCTCGCCGAGCGGGGCGGAAGCTCCGTCGGACCTCTTCCGGCTCTCGGACGTCATCGAGCGTCACGGACGTGAGACCCGCGCCGACTCCATCCCACCGGAAAGCCTGTGGAACGCACTGGCGGAGCACGCCTCGCGTCCGGACCTGGAGGCCATCGCCCGGATCGCGTGGGAACGGGGCGACACGGAGCGGGCCGAACGCTTCCGCGCACTCACCCAGCCCGCCCGCAGGGTGCGAGCGGAACCGACCGACCACGAGATCGCCGCCCCCGCGCTGCGCAAACAGCTACAGCGAAGCAATCTCAGCAAGGACCAGGCCATGGCCGTCGCGGACCAGGCCCTGGAGTGGCTGAGCGCCGACGACCGTAGCGCGAACGCCCAGTTCGTCCTCAACGGCCTCCTCTCCCGCACCGGCCTGTCCGCCCAGCAGGCGGCGCTCGCGGCTCGGCACGCGATGGACTGGCTGGTGGTGCACGGGGACACACAGGCCGCGGAGTTCGTACTGGGCCCGCTGCTGGCGGTCAACGATCTGTCCGAGGACCAGGCGCGACGAGCGGTGGCATACGCCCTGAGGTGGCTCGAACCCCGCGGGTCGACCGATTCGGCGGCGTTCGTGCTGCGCCCCCTTCTGCTCCGCGGCGACCTGTCGGAGGCGGAGGCCCTCGCGGTCGTGCAACAAGCCCTGAGATGGGTCCAGTCTCACGCCGACGCGGTCACCAACCAGTTCGTCCTCAGTGCCGCGCTGCTACGACGGGACCTGGCCCCGGGGGCCCGGACGCAGTTCATGTATCTCGGCATCCACTGGCTCCGGGTGGTCGGCACCGATCCCTCGGCCACGTTCGTGCTCCGCCCCCTGCTGCAACGCAGCGACCTCAATCCCGAGGAGGCGACTGTCGCCACGGCGCTCGCGTTGGACTGGCTGCGCGTGAACGGCACGCACCGTGACGCCCAGTTCGTGCTGAACGCCCTCCTGTTCCGTCCTGACCTCCTCCCGGAAGACGCACGGCAGGCCGGCGGCCTCGCGCTTCGCTGGCTGAGTGACCACCGCACCCACTCGTCGGCCCGGTTCGTACTGCGTCCCTTGCTGCAACGTACCGACCTCGGACGGGAAGCGACGGCCCGGGCGATGTCGATGGGCAGGGAGTGGAGCGACGCCCGCGTCCTCAGGGGCAAGTCGGACGACGGCATCGGGGAGCTCGTGACCACACGCGCCGCCGGTACCACCCTCACGCTGAACCGGGTCGTCCTCGTCCTGGAGATCGCTGACTTCGGCCGCTACACGGCCCCGGAGCAGGAGGAAGCACGGCGCGCCCTCGCCGACGTCCTGTCCCAAGTGGTCCCCGACGACGACACACTGCCCTGGGAGAGCCAGAGCACGGGAGACGGGGTGATCGTGCTCTTCCCCGGCGACACCCGGCACACCGCCCTGCCCGCGGACTTGCTCTCACGCCTGGAGGACGCACTCCACGGCCATGCCGCCCCGCGTCGGCCACTGAGGCTGCGCGTCGGCCTGCATTGCGGCGAGATCGGTGTGGATCCAAAGGGATGGCACGGGCAAGCCCTGATCACCGTGTTCCGCCTGGTGGACTCCGCGCCTCTGCGCGCCGCGCTGGCGGCAGGGAGTCCCTCACCCGCGGCCGTGGCGGTGTCCGACGAATTGTTCAGCGCCGCCTTCCACACGCCCCGCGTGCTGACCAGCGTCTTCCGTGCGGTGTTCGTCACGGGCAAGAAGGACGTGTTCAAGGCCTGGATCTCGGTGGCAGGGCACCGGAGTCCGCCGGGCATCGAGGAATGGACCCGGCCTCCGGAGTAGTGGCCAGCCGCCCTCACCGCCTCACCTTGACATGCAGGCAAACACCTGCATAACGTCAAGTGTGCGATCAGACAACGCCCCCCACATGGACAAGGTCTTCAAGGCGCTCGCCGACGAAACCCGCAGGCGCCTCCTCGACCGGCTGCACGAGCACAACGGGCAGACGCTGGGGGAGCTGTGCGAGCGGATCGACATGAGACGGCAGTCGGTGACGCAGCACCTGGCCGTTCTGGAGGCCGCCAACCTGGTCAGCACGGTGCGGCGGGGGCGGGAGAAGCTGCACTACCTCAATCCGGTACCGCTCCACGAGATCCAGGAGCGGTGGATCGACAAGTTCGAGCGCCCGCGTCTGCGCGCGCTCGGCGCAGTCAAGCGACGAGCCGAGGAAGCCATGACCGACAAGCCCACCTTCGTGTACGTCACCTACATCGCGAGCACCCCCGAGAAGGTGTGGGACGCGCTCACCGACGCCGACCTGACCGCCGCCTACTGGGGGCACAGCAACGTCTCGGACTGGAAGCAGGGCTCCCGCTGGGAGCACGTCCGCACGGACGGCTCCGGCGTCGCCGACGTGATCGGCACCGTCGTGGAGAGCGAGCGCCCGGCCCGCCTCGTCACAACCTGGGGCCCACCGGAGCAGGAGGGGCAGGACGACGCGTACACCCGGGTCACCTTCGACATCGAGAAGCACGCCGACATCGTCCGGCTGACCGTCACCCACGAGAACCTGCCCGACGAGGAGGCGCGCGCCGAGGTGTCCTTCGGGTGGCCGGCGGTGCTGTCCAACCTCAAGTCGCTCTTGGAGACCGGCAGCACGCTGCCGCAGGAGCCGTGGCTCGCACCGAGGCCGTGAGGCATGAGGTGGTGACCGGGTGAGCCGGTGAGGATGTACGACGGCCGACCGGTTCGCGGGGCGCGGGCCGGCCGGCCTGTCTCCCTCGGCGATGTCCGTGCGGCTGCGTGTCTCGTGCCTACCGTGGGGGCGCGCTGCGGACCGCTGTGGCGGCGCACAGCATCCCCAGGATCAGGGCCAGCGCACCGATGACGATGTTGTTCCAGATCACGCCGGCGTCGGGGCTGTCGCCGACGATCCACGGGGCGACGATCATCCAGATACCCATCGCGCACATGGCCCAGCTCAGGCCGTACATGCGCTCGGGGGTCGTGGTGAACCCGACGGCCAGCAGCCCGATCGCGATGCCGAAGATCAGGTTGTGCGTCACGAGCGGGGGCTGGCTGGTGGTGTAGTGGACTATCCACGGGGACGCCGCGCAGTACAGACCGAGCAGGAACACCGGTCCATCCACGAGCGCCACGTCGCGACCGCCGAGCATGCGGTCGTACCGTTCCCGCATTTCGGAAACATCGGGATGAGTCGTCATGTCTCTGCCGTGCGAGACGTTGGCCATGACTCGTCTCCTTTGACTTCAGGCCTGACCGCTTCTGAGGCGGTATGCGGTAAGCGCCGCGTAAGCTCATTCTTCTCTTATTTAACCTTTATGTGTAGAGGTCGGAGGGCTCTACGAGGGCAGACCCGGCCGAGGCGACGAGGTCAACGCGGCGGCTCCGGGCGGACAGGGCGTCGGCGATCTTCCGCCTGGTGATGCCCAGAATCCAGCCGGCCCGGACGCGCGTCCGTCACTCCAGGCCGCCCCCGTCCCCCCGCCCGTCGCCGCAGCCGGCCGTACCGCCCGCCCCCGCCTCCGTCGCCCCTACCGCCCCCCTCAGTCACGCCCCCGCCCCCGCCTGAACCGCGCGAGTCCCTCCGCGAGGTCGACGATCCGGTCCGGGTAGTCCACGGTTGCCCGATCCGGGCCCCGCAGCCTCCACGGCTCGTGCACCGTCGCTCTCGGAAGCTCCCGCAGCTCGGGCACCCAGCGCCGCACGTAAGCCCCGTCCGGGTCGTAACGCTTGGCCTGGGTGACGGGGTTGAGGACGCGGTTCGGTCGGCTGTCGGTGCCTGTTCCGGCCATCCACTGCCAGTTGAGCTGGTTGTTGGCCACGTCACCGTCGACCAGCAGGTCCAGGAAGTACCGGGCGCCGACCCGCCAGTCGACGTACAGCGTCTTGGCGAGGAAGCTCGCGGTCAGCAGACGGCCGCGGTTGTGCATCCAGCCCTCGTGCCGCAGCTGGCGCATGGCGGCATCGACGACCGGGTATCCGGTGCGGCCCTCCTTCCACGCCTCGACGTCCTCGCGCGCGGTTCGCTCGGACCGCCAACGGTCGTGCTTCGTGCGGTAGTCGGCGGTGGACGCGCCCGGCCGTGCGGCGAGCACCTGCCGGTGGAAGTCGCGCCACGCGACCTGCCGTACGAAGGCCTCGGCACCCGGCCCGCCCACCTCGCGCGTCCGCCGGACCAGCTCGACGGGGGAGAGGGTGCCGAAGTGCAGATGGGGCGAGAGGCGGGAGGTCGCGTCGCCCGCGAGGTCGTCGTGGCGGTCCTCGTAGTCGGCGACGCCGCCGCGCAGCCAGGCGGTGAGCCGTCTCCTGCCCTCCGTCTCGCCCCCGGGGGCGAGACCCGGTGAGACCCCAGACACCTTCTCGCGGGAGGGAAGTCCCTCCGACTGGACACCGTCCGGGACCCGCACAAACCGGGGCGCCTCAAGCGTGTCGCGCAGCCCCTGACGCGTCCACTGCCCGTAGTACGGCGTGAACACGGCGAAGTGGTCCGAGGAGGCCGGGGTCACCTGCCCGGGCGCGACCGCCGTGGTCACCGTGTCGTGCACGTGCAGCCGCAGCCCCTCCGCCTCCAGAGCGCGCCGCAGCCGCCCCTCGCGCCGGTGGGCGTGGGCGCTCACGTCGGCCGCCATGCGCACCTCGTCGGCGTCCGCCTCCGCGGCGACCTTGCACACCTCCTCGACGAGGTCACCGGAGCGGACGACCAGCCGGCCGCCCCGCTCGCGAAGGCCCGCGTCGAGGTCCCGCAGGCAGTCGGCGAGGAAGGCCAGCCGGTTCGGTACGGCGAACCCGGCGGCGTCCACCGCCCGGTCCCGGACGAACAGCGGAACCACCTCGCGGGAGGCGTGGGAACCGCGGGAGCCTTCGAGAGCCGCCCGCAGCGGCGGATGGTCGTGCAGCCGCAGGTCGGCGGTGAACAGGACGACGGAGACGTTCATGGGGCCAACTCCGAGGAGAAGAACAGTCGGTACCTGGGGCCTGTTGTTTGGATCACGCCGCAGACGCGGGGTCTGGCACGCCGTGTTGTCGTCGGTTGCCGATGCTCCGCATCGACGCAGCCGGCGTCGATTCCCTGCGACCCGATCCGAACGACAGGCCCCAGGTGCTTCGGCGCGGAAGCGGTCTGTGGATGCGCGCCGTAGCGGATGTGACCTTCAGCCGATGCGTGCGCGCTCCCGACCCCCGGGCACCCCGCCCGTCTCCGCGGCCTGCGCGATGTTGCGGGCCATGCCGCCGAACACCGCGGCGTGGAAGGGCGAGACGCTCCACCAGTAGGCCTGGCCGAGCAGCCCGTGCGGATGGAACAGGGCACGCTGGCGGTAGCGGGTGCGGCCGTCGCCGCCCGTCTCGCAGCGCATCTCCAGCCAGGCGAGCCCCGGCAGCCGCATCTCGGCGCGCAGCCGCAGCAGCCGGCCCCGCTCGATCTCCTCCACCCGCCAGAAGTCCAGCGAGTCGCCGACCCGAAGCCGCGACGCGTCCCGGCGCCCGCGGCGCAGCCCCACCCCGCCGACCAGCCGGTCCAGCCAGCCGCGCACCGCCCAGGCGAGCGGGAAGGAGTACCAGCCGTTCTCGCCGCCGATGCTCTCGACGACCCGCCACAGCGCCTCGGGGGAGGCGTCGACGGTCAGTTCCCGGCAGTCGGTGTAGAGGCTTCCGCCGGCCCAGTCGGGGTCGGTGGGCAGGGAGTCGCTCGGGGCGCCGGGCACCGAGGCGGACGACCACCGGGTCGTCACCCGGGCCTCCCGCACGCGCTGGAGGGCCAGCCGTACCGCCGCGTCGAAGCCGAGCGGGCCCCCGGGGGGATCGGGCACGTAGCGGGCGACGTCGTGTTCGTGGCAGACGACCTCGTGCCGCAGCGACTCGGTGAGCGGCCGGGCGATGGACGCCGGCACCGGCGTGACCAGACCCACCCAGAGACTGGACAGACCCGGGGTGAGCACGGGGAGCGGCAGGATGAACCGGCGTGGCAGGCCCGCGATCGCCGCGTACCTGAGCATCATCTGCCGGTACGTCAGGACGTCCGGTCCGCCGATGTCGAAGGCCCGGTTGACGTCGTCCGGCATACGGGCGCTGCCCACGAGGGCCCGCAGCACGTCCCGTACGGCCACGGGCTGGATGCGGGTGTGCACCCAGCTCGGGGTGACCATCACCGGGAGACGCTCGGTGAGGTAGCGCAGCATCTCGAACGAGGCCGAGCCAGAGCCGATGATCACCGCCGCCCGCAGCACGGTGGCCGGGACCCCGGAGTCGAGGAGGATCCGGCCGACCTCGGTCCGCGAGCGCAGATGCGGCGACAGCGTGTGCTCGGGCACCCCGGCCGGGGTGAGACCGCCCAGGTAGACGATGCGGCGCACGCCCGCCGCCCGGGCTCGTTCGGCGAAGACGCGTGCCGCCATGCGGTCGGTCTCCTCGAAGCCCGCACCGGAGCCGAGCGCGTGCACCAGGTAGTACGCGACGTCCACGTCCCGCATGGCCTCGGCGACCGAGTCGGCATCCGTGACGTCTCCCCGTACCGCTTCGACGTCGTCGGCCCACGGATGGCCGCGCAGCCGGTCGGGGGAGCGGGCGAGGCAGCGCACCCGGTACCCGGCCGCGAGCAGCTCGGGGACGAGCCGGCCACCGATGTACCCCGTGGCGCCGGTCACCAGACAGCGCGGCGCCTCGCTCCCGTCATCACCCTGCATCAGTCCTCGGCCCTTCATGTCGGCGTCCCCCTGTGGATCACTTCCCCGGCGGACCCCGCATCGGATGCGGCGAACGGGTGTACGCCCCTGGTCGCGGTGCGTCCGTATGAAACGGGGATGAACATGGACACGGCGATCCGGGGCAGTCGAGCTGAAGAGCGAAATGGTCCGTTCGACTTGACAGTGGACGTCGGAGGTGCTGCCGCTATGGGCGCGAAGGTGTTGGAGCGTTTTCCTGCGGGAGCTCCGCGCGGGTCGTGGCCGGCGGAGGAGTACGCGGCGGCTCGCCGTGCGGAGGGCGAGCCCGCGACGGTGGTCATGGACCTGAAGTCGGACGCGTTCCTCGTCGTCGTCCCCGTGCATGAGGACGACTGACCGGGCTCCCAAAACCCCGTTCATTGGCGTGTTTTCCTGTCGCACCTGCAAGAAATTCGGTGGTCCGCGATTCGAGACCGTTCGGGTTTACCTTGACGGCCGCCGTCGACGACTGCCACGATCTATGACATGAAGATGCGACTGGACCTCACGCGGCGACGCCATGTCGATCTCGCACGCGTCTCCAGCGCCTCCTGTAGCGCCGCGGCCTGATTCTCCGTATTCCGCCGCCCCCTTTTCCGTACCGCATCCGTTCTGTCGCCGGGCAGTCGTGTGCCGTGCTTTCCTCTTCGCGCTGCCCGAATGTGACGCCCTGTCGTGTCGCCTGAATTCGGCACGCCCACAAAGAGTTTCCGCAACAGGAGTTCCGCATGCCCGCAAAACCCCCGCAATTCGCCTACTGGGTCTCCAGCGTCAGCGGGGGACTGGTCACCAGCAAGATCGAGCAGCGCACCGACCGGGGGCACGAGTACAACCGCGAACTCGCCGTCCTCGCCGAGAACAACGGCTTCGACTCCGCGCTCAGCCAGGTCCGCTACAGGGCCGGCTACGGCGCGAGATCGTCACCAAGGCCGGCAGCGAGCCCGTCGAGGGCTTCGGCGCGGCCGTGAGGCAGGCCGGCCGCTCCACCTCCGATGGCAAGGGCATGCGGCAGGACTCCAGCTTCGAGGGCCTCTGGGAGGCCCAACTGCCGGACTCCGAGAGCGAGTCGGTTCCCGGCCACGTCTGACCATCGCCACGCCTTCCCGTCGGCACCACGAAGAAAGAGAACCCATGGCCACCGTCCTGTCCGTCTCCGGCAGTCCCTCCGTCTCCTCCCGCACCAACCGCCTGCTGCGCCACCTCGACCAGCGTCTCGTCGCGCAGGGCCACGAGGTGATCCCGCTCGACGTCCGCACGATCCCCGCCGAGGCCCTGCTCGGGGCGGACTTCCGGCACCCGGCGATCGTCGAGGCCACGGAGCTGTTCGAACGGGCCGACGGTGTCGTGGTCGGCACACCCGTCTACAAGGCGTCGTACTCCGGCGTCCTCAAGGCGCTCCTCGACCTCCTCCCGCAGTACGCGCTCACCGGCAAGACGGTGCTGCCGCTCGCCACGGGCGGCAGCACCGCCCACGTCCTGGCCATCGACTACGCCCTGCGTCCCGTCCTCACCTCCATGGGCGCGGCCCACATCGTGCAGGGCTGGTTCACCCTCGACAAGGACATCGCCGTGCACGAGGACGGCTCGCTGAGCGTCACGCCGAACGCCACCGAGGCACTCACCCAGGTGATCGACCAGTTCTCCCTGGCCCTCGGACGCACCCCGCTCCTGGCCGCGGCGGGCTGAGCACCATGTCCGCCCACGTCATCGACGGCGAGGCCGAGGCCCTCGCCGTCGCGGCCACGCCGGCCGACGAGTACCGCGCGGGCCGCCGCCGAACGTGATGCCCGACGACGCCTCCCGCGTGAGGAGTTGGACCGGCTGTCGGCGTCCGGCTCTCCGGGATGTGATCCACCGTCAGGGAACCCCCGACCAACAGAACTTCTTCTGCACGATCCGGCCCGCTGGAAGATCCAGCACATCGGCCGTACGTGCTGAACAGCACCAGGCCGCCCCGCCACGGAATGCTGCAGGGCATCCCCGATGACGTGCTCCCGCGGCCCATCCTGATCGGAGACCCCACGTGTCCCTCACCTTCCACTGGTTCCTCCCCACCAACGGCGACAGCCGCCATGTCGTCGGCGGCGGCCACGGCACCCCGGCCACCGCCTCCGGACGGGACCGGCCGCCGACGGTCGCCTACCTGAGCCAGATCGCCCGCGCCGCGGAGGATCTGGGCTTCGAGGGCGCGCTCACCCCGACGGGAGCCTGGTGCGAGGACGCTTGGCTGACCACAGCGATGGTCAGCCAAGCGAGCGAGCGCCTGAAGTTCCTCGTCGCCTTCCGGCCCGGCTCCGTCTCGCCGACGCTCGCCGCGCAGATGGCGTCCACCTTCCAGCGGCAGACCGGCGGACGGCTGCTCCTGAACGTCGTCACGGGCGGCGAGAGCCACGAGCAGCGGGCGTACGGCGACTTCCTGGACAAGGACGACCGTTACCGCCGTACCGGCGAATTCCTCGAGATCGTACGGGCGTTGTGGGACGGCAAGACCGTCGACCTGAAGGGCGAGCACCTCCAGGTCGAGGACGCGAAACTGGCCCGGGTCCCCGACCCTGTCCCCGAGGTGTACTTCGGCGGGTCCTCGCCCATCGCCGGTGAGATTGCCGCCCGCCACGTCGATGTCTACCTCACCTGGGGCGAACCGCCCGCCCGGGTCGCGGAGAAGATCGCATGGATCCGGGGGCTGGCCGCGCAGCAGGGGCGCACCGTGCGCTTCGGCATCCGGCTGCACGTCATCACCCGCGACACCTCCGAGCAGGCCTGGGCGGAGGCCGACCGGCTGCTGCAGGGCTTCGACACGGAGACCGTGAAGTCCGTACAGGCCGGGCTCGCCCGCAGCGAGTCCGAGGGGCAGCGGCGGATGCTCGAGCTGCACGGCGGTCGCCGGGACGGGCTGGAGATCCATCCCAACCTGTGGGCGGGGATCGGGCTGGTGCGTGGGGGTGCGGGGACGGCGCTTGTCGGCAGCCATGAGGAGGTGGCTGAGCGGATCAAGGAGTATGCCGGGCTGGGGATCGAGGAGTTCGTGTTGTCCGGGTATCCGCACTTGGAAGAGGCGTACTGGTTCGGGGAAGGGGTGCTGCCGCGGCTGGCCAGGGAAGGGGTGTGGAAGTATCCGTTCGCTCCGCAGGCGCCGTCGGTGCGGGTGCCGTTCGCCGGGTGAGGGGGGAGTCCCGGTTGTTCTGCGGCCGCGGGTTGTCTTTGGCTGAGCGTGCAGTTGCCTGCGTCCCTAACAGGTCAGGGCGTTGAGATGGGCTCGGCGTGATTCTGGTGTTTGGCCCTGGACCAGGAGGAACAGGGCCTCACGGGCCAGGCGTTGGGCCTTGTGGGTCAGGTTCATCGCGCGGCCGCCGCCGGTTACCACCGCTGCGGTGGTGGCTGCGCGGAGGAGTTCGAAGGACTGGGTGCGTAGGCCCAGTCGTTCCCGCTCGTGCTCGTGCGGGGTGGGGTGGTCGGCCAGGGCGTAGGCACTGGCGCGGATCTTGTGGAGGCGGGCGCGGAGCGGGGCGGCCGTGTCGTCGTCCAGGAGATCGAGGGCCGTCTCCGTGATGCCGAAGACCGCGGGGGAGGCGCTGAGGGTCTTCACGCGGTCGGTCGCGGCCCACTGTGCGTACGGCTGGCGGAGGGCGACGGACTCCTCGGGGAGCCACAGACCGTCCAGCTCCAGTGAGACCGTCCGTGAGGCGGAGAGGGCCGCGAGGCGCATCGGTGCCGACGCGCGCAGTCCCGGTTGGTCCCGGGCGTCCGTGAAGGCGAAGAGCGCTTCGTCGGTGTCGGTGATCCCGGCGAGCAGCATCACGTCGTTCAGGCCCCAGCCGGTGTACCAGGGCACCGTGCCGTCGAAGCGCCAGCCGGAGCGCTCCCGGGTGACCCGTACCGGGGTACGCGGGTGACCGCGCAGATGGGCGTAGGCCACCCCGGACAGCAGCTCGCCGCGGGCCAGCGGGCCGAGCAGCCGTTCCCGCACCGCGGTTTCGCCATGCGTCAGCGTGGCCACCGGTGTGTGGTGCTGGGTCTGTACGAACCACGTCGAACAGCACGCCCCGGCCAGGATCTCCGCCGTCTCCCGGGCCACCGCGGCGGGCGCGTCCGCACCGCCGTACTCCTTCGGTGCGCTCACGCCGAGCAGCCCGGACCGCCGGATCTCCGCGATGTGCTCCTGCGGTACGCCCTCCTGGTCGACGCGCTCCGCGTGCGGGGCGAGGAGATCATCCGCCAGCCGGCGCGCACGGCTGACGAGGGGGTGCGGTGTCGTGGTCATGGGACGATTCTTCGGTATCGCGGGGCGCGGTGTCGATTTGGTCGCCAGCTGTTCGTGTAGGAGGTGAGGCAAGCCGAGCCGACCGCCCGACACCAAGGAGGCCGTCATGAAGTACTACCTGCTCAGCGTGGTCCAGCCCAGCGAGGGCGAGCCGCCCTCGGCCGAGGGACTCGCGGAGATCAACCGCAATCTGCAGACCTTCCACCAGGAGCTGCGCGAGGCCGGAGCCTGGGTCTTCGCCGGCGGACTGCACGGCCCGGAGACGGCCACCGTACTGCGGCCCGAGGGCGGCGACGTGCTGATCACCGACGGCCCGTACGCCGAGGGCAAGGAGTACCTGGGAGGCATCTGCCTGATCAAGGCCCCCGACCTGGACGCGGCCCTGAAGTGGGGCCGCCGGGCGACCTGGGCCACCACACTCCCCATCGAGGTGCGCCCCTTCATGGGCGAGGCCTGATGCACGCCGAGGTCGGGGGAACAGGGGGCGCAGAGCCGCCGCCCCTCGACATCGAGGCCGTCTTCCGCGCGGAGTACGGCCGCGCGGTCGCCGTCCTCGTCCGCTTCCTCGGTGACATCGACCTCGCCGAGGAAGCGGTGCAGGACGCCTTCACGACCGCCGCGCGGAAGTGGCCGGACACCGGGGCGCCGCCCAGCCCGGGGGGCTGGATCATCACCACCGCACGCAACCGCGCCATCGACCGGCTGCGCCGCGAGTCCACCCGGGACGCCCGGCACGCCGAAGCGGCCCTGTTGTACGCGCCCGACACGCCGACGCAGGAGGGCCCCGTGCACGATGACCGGCTCCGCCTGATCTTCACCTGCTGCCATCCCGCGCTCGCCACCCAGGCCCAGGTCGCTCTGACCCTGCGCCTCCTCGGCGGACTCACCACCGCCCAGATCGCGCGGGCCTTCCTCGTGCCGGAACCGACGATGGCCCAGCGTCTGGTCCGGGCCAAGGCGAAGATCCGTGACGCCCGGATCCCGTACCGCGTGCCCCGCGACGCCGATCTGCCCGACCGGCTGCGGGGCGTCCTGGCGGTCGTCTACCTGGTCTTCAACGAGGGCTACACCGGCGACGCGGAGCTGCGCGCCGAAGCCGTACGACTGGGGCGGCTCCTCGCCCGGCTGATGCCGGACGAGCCGGAGGCGATAGGGCTGCTGGCGTTGATGCTGCTCGTCGAGTCGCGCCGGCCCGCCCGCTTCAGTGCCGAGGGCGAGCTCGTCGCGCTGGGCGAGCAGGACCGCACCCGGTGGGACCGCGACCTGGTCGCCGAGGGCCAGTCGCTCGTCCGCCGCTGCATGCGCCGCAACCAGCCCGGCCCGTACCAGATCCAGGCCGCGATCCAGGCCGTCCACAGCGACGCGCCGACCGCCGACGCCACCGACTGGGGGCAGGTCCTGCGGCTCTACGACCAGCTCATGGCCCTCGCGCCGAGCCCCGTCGTGGCCCTCAACCGAGCCGTCGCCCTCGCCGAGATCGAGGGTCCTGCTCCGGCCCTCGCCGCGCTGGACGACCTCGACCTCGCCGGCTACCACGTCTTCCACGCCGTGCGCGCCGACCTGCTGCGCCGCCTGGGCCGTGACACCGAGGCGGTACGCGCGTACGACACCGCCCTCACCCTCGTCGCGAGCCCGGCGGAGCGCGGCTTCCTGGAGCGCCGGCGCGCGGAACTCGTGCGGGGGTGAGGGCGGCACGTCAGGGGCATGTCTGCGCGGGAGCCGCTTCAGGCCTTCGGGCGGCGTCCGCTGCGGCGCCGGGCGGGCTCGGCGCCGTCGAGGAGGGGCAGACGGCGCTCCTCACCGTTCTCCTCGACCTGCCGTACGACCTGGCGCAGCCCCTCGGCGACGGCCCGGCACTCCTCGTCGCTGAGCCGTCCGGCGACAACGCCTCCTCCTCGTTGAAGGCGGGGAACACCCGCCGCATCAGCTCCTCCCCCTCCTCGGTGAGGCTGAGCAGGACCAGCCTGCCGTCGGTGGGGTGCCCGGTCCGTCGGACGAGCCCGCGGCTCTCCAGCGTCCGCGACACGCCGGTGAGCGTTCCCTTGGAGATCCCGGCCTCCTCCGCGACATGCCGGGTCTCCGACTCGCCCACACCCAGACGACCCACAGCACGACGAACGCCGTCCAGGTCAGGTCGGCACCGCGCAGCACCGAGTTCTCCAAGTGCTGCCGCACGGCCGAGGCGGCACGGTAGATGTTGGCGACGACAGCCATCTGCTCGCGTCGGATCGGGATGCCGCCGAGCTTCGTCGCCGCCGGCTTCTCCGCCTCGGTGACGGACCGATGACCGGGCAGAGGGACACGCTCCATTGATCGTTCGGTACCAAATTGTAGGACCGGGCAGCTGGGGCGTGCTGCGAACGTCCCGCCTGCCCCGCGACGCCAGGCACGCGGTCGCCGCGTTGCCGGGATCACCACGTACACCCAGTACGCGGGCGGCCCTCAGCCTTGCGATCAGACGCACCGGACGCCGCAGGGCCCGCCCTTCGGGCGGACGACGGGACGTTCGCCACACGCTTCAGGCGCCGTCAGCTCATGTTCCGCACAGCAGTGGCCCGGCCCTCCTCGTCCCACTGGACCTCCAGGACCTCTGCGACCGCATCGCGGTTGAGGGGGCCGAAGACGTGAGGGAACGAGACGTCGTCGGCGACGCCGGGCGGTGGGGCGGGGGCCGCCTTCTCCCACTCCAGCCCGGCGGTGAGTCGGCCCTCGTCCAGCACCAGGGCCAGCAGCGGCCTCGGCGCCTTCGCGTAGAAGGCGTTGGCGACGGCCAGGGTGGTTGCCTCGTCGGGGGAGCAGTGCACGAAGCCCTCGTCCGCGAGGGAGGCCGGGGCGTAGGGCTGGTCGGGGACGGCGTTCCATTCGGCCAGCGGAACGAGGTGATAGATCATGGTGCCGGTTATATCTGCTTGCCGAGGGCGCACGAGTCGGGGGGCGCGCCCCATGGAACGCGCCCCCCGACCGACCGTCGATCAGGCGACGCTGTTCGCGGCGTTCAGGATCGTGGTGGTGACGGCCTCGGGGCTGGAGGCCGGCAGCGCGTGGGAGGCGCCCGGCACGAGCGTGGCCTCCTTGGCGGCCGCGCGCTCGGCCATGAAGCGGTGCGCCTCCAGCGGGATGTTGCGGTCCAGCTCAGGGAAGACGAACCACGACGGGACGCTCTTCCAGGCGGGCGCACCGGAGGCCTCGTTGAGCGCGGTGTCGCGAAGCGGACGCTGGGCGGCGGCGTTGAGCGCGGCCTCTTCGGCGGGCAGGTCGGCGGCGAACTGCTGGTGGAAGGCGTCCTGGCGGATGTAGAAGTCGGTGGTGCCGTCCGCGAGCGGCACGGTGTCCAGGACGTCGGGCAGGGTGCTGCCGGGGAACTTGCCGGTCAGCTCGCCGATGCTCTCACCGGACTCCGGGGCGAACGCGGCGACGAACACCAGCGCGCGCACGCCGGGCACGTCACGCGCCGCGTTCGAGGCGACCGCCCCGCCGTAGGAGTGGCCGACGAGCACGATCGGCTCCTCGATCGACGTGAGCAGGCTCCGCAGGGCCTCGGCGTCGCCGGACAGGCTGCGCAGCGGGTTGGCGAACGCGATCACCCGGTGCCCGGCCGCCTGGAGGCGCTCGGTGACGGAGTCCCAGGCGGAGGATTCGGCGAACGCCCCGTGCACGAGGACGACGGTGGGCTTCTTACCGGTCATGGGTCACTTCTCCTGATCATCACGCGCACGACGAGACCTGCTCTACGGGCCACGGAAACCGCCGACCGGCGGCACCTGCCGTGCTCCGGCCTCCATCACACCCACGGTTCCGGCACCCGGGTTGCCTCAGCGCGCACGGACACCGCGCTGTCCGCGCACACCTTGGCGGCCGCCCGGTGCGTACCTGGTGAGCACCACCCTCCGGTCATTCCATGCGGCGCTGGTCCTCCTCGCTCCACGCACGTGTGTCGCGCGGCGGAAGGTACGGCTCCTCCTCGGCCGGCATGCCCCCGGCGACGGCACGCTGACGGGACAGTTCCGCGTCGAACTCCAGGCCGAGCAGGATCGCGATGTTGCTGATCCACAGCCACACCAGGAAGACGATCACTCCGGCGAGCGTGCCGTAGGTCTTGTTGTAGGACGCGAAGTTCGCCACGTAGAAGGCGAACCCTGCCGAGGCGATCAGCCAGATCAGCAGGGCCAGCACACTGCCCGGGGTGATCCACTTGAAACCGCGGCCCTTGACGTTGGGTGCCGCCCAGTACAGGAGCGCGATCATGACGGTGACGAGCACGACCAGCACCGGCCACTTCACGAACGCCCACACCGTCAGTGCCGTGTCCCCGACCCCCAGCGTCGCACCGGCATCGCGGGCGATGTCGCCGGTGAACACCACGATCAGCGCGCTCACGACCGCCAGCACCAGCAGCGACACCGTCACGCCCAGGCGGACCGGCAGCACCTTCCATACGGGGCGCCCCTCCGGGATGTCGTACACGGCGTTGGCCGAGCGAATGAACGCCGCGACGTAGCCGGAGGCCGACCACACCGCCAGCACCAGGCCGACCACGGCCATGATCGAGCCGATGCCACCCCGGCCCTGCAACTGCTGCACCGCGTCGCTGATGATGTCCCGGGCCGAGCCCGGCGCCAGGGTCTTGATGTTGTTCAGGACCTCGTCGGTGGCCGACTTGCCCGCGATGCCCAGCAGTGAGACCAGCACGAGGAGGGCGGGGAACATCGCCAGCACGCCGTAGTACGTCAGTGCCGCGGCGCGGTCGGTGAGCTCGTCGTCCTTGAACTCCTTGACCGTCCCCTTGAGCACCGCCATCCAGGACTGCCGGGGCAACTGCGTCGGCTGCTCCGGCGCCCGCTGTTCCGTCTCCGGATCCCCGGTTCTCTGCACCTCGTGCTCGACATGCTCGACCTGCTCGGATGGTCGACCGGCTCGGTGATTGGATTTCGCGATTCGTCCCATATGGCCGGAGTATCCCCGCCAGCCCGGCTCATGCGTGGGTGGCCTCGCCCATCAGGACAGGTTGAGCGGAAGTGCGTCCGAGTAGTAGTTCATCGGCCGGTCGATCTTCTTCACGGCGCTCGCGTCCAGCGCGGCCGAAGCGGAACTCGTGCCCAGGGTCCCGCCGGGATGCCAGGTGCCGGTGACGGCCACCCAGGTGTCCGCCTTCAGCGCCGGGGCCCCATGGACCCGTACCTTCACGGACTGGGCGTCCGCCGCACAGCACGTGAAGATGATCCGGGTCAGCTCCCAGCCGTCGCCGCCCTTGACCGGCGTCACGAACCCGGTGAGCTGCACACTGCGTCCCTTGATGGCCTGCTCGCGGTCCTGCTGCACCCGCTCGGTGAAGTCGGTGAGGGTCATCGGCAGCGGTGAGGTCGCGGGCAGCGGCTCGAAGTCGTCCTGTTCCTCGACCTTCGCGACGGCCTTGGGCTCCGCGCGGGAGGCGGTGTAGGCGCCGAGGGTCGGTGGGGCGTAGAAGAGCAGGCTCAGTGCGGGGAGCAGCAGCAGCCAGGCGACCCGGGGGGTGGTGGAGTGGTCATGGCCATGACCGCCACCTTCGCTGTCCGGCTCGCCGTGGTCGTGACCGCCCCTCGACCGCCAGTACGACCAGGCGTCCACCGCCCCCAGTACGAGCAGCAGCGCCCCCGACACGATCAGCATCGGACGCATCCCCGGCTTGACGTACCTGAGGTAGAGGTCGGTGAGGAGCGAGGCGTGCAGCAGGGCGAGGCCGCTGAGCACGAGCAGGATCATCTGCACCGGTCGTCTCACAGCAGCACCCCTCCGATCAGCACGCTGCACAGGATGGCCACGACCGTCGTCGCGGCGGAGAAGCGGACCGCGAACGCCCGGCCGAAGGTGCCCGCCTGAAGGGCGATGAGCTTCAGGTCGACCATCGGCCCGACCACCAGGAACGTCAGCCGCGCGACGGGCGAGAAGCCGGTGAGCGACGCGGCGACGAACGCGTCGGCCTCGGAGCACACCGCGAGCAGGATGGCGAGCGCGGCCAGGAACAGCACCGACAGCCAGGGCGAGCCCGTGAAGGCGTCGAGCACGGAGCGCGGTACCGCCACGTTGAAGGTGGCCGCCGCCATGGCCCCGACGACCAGGAAACCGCCCGCGTGCAGGAAGTCGTGCTGGAAGCCGAGCCGGAACTCCGTCCAGCGGCTGTGCCCCGGCCGGTGCCCGGTGTGCCGCACCGACGGCCGCAGCCACTCCGCGCGACCCAGCCAGAGCCACAGCCAGCCCATCACGGCGGCGGTGGCGAGCGAGGCCAGCAGCCGGGCCAGCACCATGGCCGGGCTGCCGGGGAACGCGATGGCCGTGGCGGTCAGCACGACCGGATTGATGGCGGGGGCCGACAGCAGGAACGCGAAGGCGGCGGCCGGGGTGACACCGCGTCCGATCAGGCTGTTCGCCACCGGCACCGACGCGCACTCACAGCCCGGCAGGACGACTCCGGCGACCCCGGCCACCGGGACGGCGAGCACGGGCCGCTTCGGCAGTATCCGGGTGAACACCCGCGCCGGCACGAACGCGTTGATCGCCCCGGACAGGGCCGTACCCAGCAGCAGGAAGGGCATCGCCTGCACGGTGATGGCGAGACAGACAGTTCGCCACGCCTGCATGGCCGGGGCGTCCATGAACCGGCCGACGGCGAAGAGCGCCGTACCGGGAACGACGGCCGCGCCCACCAGCAGGAGCACCCAGGACCGCGGCCAGCCGCCTGCGGAGGCGTCGTCGGTCCCCACCGGGCCCGCGACCGCTGCCTCCGCCTCCTCATTCCGTTCGTCTGTCTTCTGCATCCCCACCCCTTGGTTGTTCGACTCGAACATAGCGGTCGCCGGGAGCCGCCCTTCGCCGCCCCGCCCCCACACGGTCAGCCCAGGCCCGGCGGCCCCCAGTCGGCGTGCCGCAGGATGGCGCGGATGGTCGCGCGGGACGGAGCCAGCCGCAGCGCGGTGTCGCGTACGGCGACGGCCAACGGGTGGGTGAGCTGCTGCCCCATCCGTCCGGCCCGGCGTGCGGCGCGGGCGACGGACTGACTGCGCGGGCGGCGCTCGGCGTCGTAGCGGGACAGCGCCGCCTCGACCGTGGCCTCGGCGGCGAGCGCGGCGGCGAGCGTGACCGCGTCCTCCAGTGCTTGGCAGGCGCCCTGACCGAGGTGGGGCGTCATGGCGTGGGCGGCGTCGCCGAGAAGGGCGATCCGGCCCGCGGCGAAGGCGGGCAGGGGCGTCACCAGCTCATGGATGTCATGGTGCAGGACGGCGTCCGGTCGCGTGCCGTCGAGCAGCGCCGGGATCGGATCGTGCCAGGCGCCGAAGCGGCGGCGCATCTCCGTGAGCGTGTCCGGGTGCCGCACCCCCGCCGGCGCGTTGTACACCGCGTGCCACTCGGCCCGGCCGTCGGCGAACACGATGTGACCGAACTCGGCACCCCCGCCCCAGGTCAGTTCGAAGTCGGTGTCGACCTCTACGGGACGTTCCGTGATGGCCCGCACGACGCTCGAACCGCTGTAGGCGGGCCCGGGGTGGTCGGGGAACACCTGGGCACGCAGCCGACTGTTGACGCCGTCGGCGCCCACGACCAGATCCACCTCCCGTACGTCGTCCCCCACGGGCACCCGCATCCGACCCGAGTCGGTGCGCGCGACGGACGTCACCTCGGCCCCGACGACCAGGCACTGCTCGGGCAACGCGGCGCGCAGCATCCGGTGCAGCTCGGCCCGCGGTATGCCGACGATCGGCGTACCCAGCTCGCGCTCGAGCACGCCACCGTCCATCCGGGCCAGCCAACCGCCGTCGGGGCTTCGGGTGCCCCCCTCGTACTGGGGCCGCGCGGCCGCGCCGAGGCCGACGCCGAGTGCGTCCAGCGCGCGTATGCCGTTGGCGTGGAGGGAGATCCCCGCGCCCACGTCGGCCAGGGGGGCGCGTTCGACGACGGTCACCTCCCAGCCGACCAGACGCAGCCCGACCGCGGCGGCCAGCCCGCCGATGCCTCCCCCGACCACCACCGCACTGCCGCCCATTGGTCGGCCTCCTCCTCCACCCGTGCCGCCGCCTTCTTCCCACTGGGCCCTCGTCTTCTACAGATGTAGAAGACGAGGGTCCCACGAGACTACTCCGGCCCTCTACGGGTGTAGAAAGGGGAGATGCCCACCGATCGACGCACCCTCCTCGCCGACGCGGCCATCGACGTGCTCGCCGGGGCCGGGATGCGCGGCCTGACCCACCGCGCGGTCGACCGGGCGGTGAACCTGCCGCCGGGCACGACCTCCGCCTACTACCGCACCCGCCAGGCGCTGCTCACCGCCCTGGTCCGCCGGCTGGTCGCGCTGGACCAGGCCGAACTCCAGGCGATCGGGGAGCGGACGCCCATTCCGCGGGACGCCGAGGAACTCGCCGCCGGGCTCACCGCCTTCGTCGAACACCGGCTCACGGGAGAAGGGCGACGCCGCTCCCTCGCCCGTTACGCCTGCGCCCTGGAGAGCGTGCGCCATCCCGAGCTGCGGGAGATCCTCGTACCGCGCGAGAACGCGGCCAGACAGGTCGCGCAGGACTTCCTGGCCGCGCAGGGCCACGCGGACGCCGAGGAGCGCACCGTCACGCTGCTGGTCTGTGTGGACGGGCTAGTCTTCGACCGGCTGGTGAGCGGCGGAGGCGTGTCCGAGGCGGAGATCCGCGCGCTGGTGGCGGCGGCCCTGCGGTGAGCGTCGCCCGTCAGGAGCCGCCCGGTACCGCGGAGGGCGCGCCGAGTCCGGACACCCGCATCACCAGGTCGATCGTCGCCGCGAGTGAGCTGTCGGCGGGCACCACCGTCTCGACGCCGCCCGGCAGCAGGTCCAACGGCCGGTACCACGAGCGGAGTTCGGCCTCGGCGATCTCGTCGGCGATCGGCTTGGTGGCGTGGCGGGCGAGGGTCTCCTCGAAGGGGACGTCCAGGTAGAAGCAGTGCGCGCGCCCCGGGTGGTCGGCCAGCAGCCCGGCGAGCATGTCGCCGTAGTGCGCGACGTACAGCAAGCCTTCGAGCACCGTGTGGAAGCCATGGTCGAGGGCGTGCCGGACGGTCAGGTCGATGAGGCCGATGTTGGCGCCGCCGGGCACGTCCCGCTCGCGCAACACCTCGCGCCGCAGGACGTCCTGGCTCACCAGGGCGATACCCCGGCCGTACCGCTCGCGCAGGCCGGCGGCCACCGAGCTCTTGCCGGAAGCGCTGTTGCCGCGCAGGACCACCAGCCGGGTGGGGGAGGGGGGCGTCGTCATCGTGGTCGGCCCATCGTCGAAAATACGGTAAGCTTGATCTTGAGCAGGCCGCCGGAACTCCGGTGGTGGTGCCAGGCGTTGGTGGTCCAAGGAAAGACGCCCCGCTTCCTGCGGGGAAATGCAGGTGCAAGGCCTGCCCGGCGCTCCGAATCGAACCCCATCCCCGAAGTATCGGGGATGGGGTTCGTCGCATGAGGCCGTTTCTAGGACACCGCCTCCGCCGCCTCCTCCGTGTCGACATGCCCGAGGTCGGGACGCGGAGCCAACGGCCCCAGGTGGAACACCAGGCGCGCCTCGTCGTCGCCCACGTTGCGGAAGCGGTGGCGCAGATACGGCGGGATCAGCAGCCCCTGGCCGGTGCTGAGGGGGTGCGGCTCCCCGTCCAGGTCCACCTCGAACGTGCCGTGCGTGACGTACACGAACTCCTCGGAGTACGGGTGGTAGTGCTCCGCGATGCGCTCCCCGGGCTGCACCAGGGCCACGCCCATGAAGCCACTGGTCGAGCCGACCGTGGTGGGCGTCAGCAGGGCGCGGACGTCACCACCGCGTCGGCGGTTCGGTGCGGCGTCGGCGAGGGAGACGATGCGGGCCTGTCGCTCAGTCATGTCAGTCACTCCGAAGGCGGGAAGCGGGGAGGGGCGGGGAGGACGGTCGGTCAGGAGGTCGGTGAACGGCGGTCGGTCAACGGCTGCATGCGTGTGTGCGTGAGGAGACGCAGCAGCGTGCGCTCGTCGGTCAGCGGCCCGTCGATGCCGAGGGCGGCCGTGTCCAGCAAGCGTCCCGCCTCCGCCACGCCGACGGGTTCGTGCAGGGCGAGAACGTACGCGGGCGCTTCGTCCGGCTCGCCCTCCACGTCGACGAGCCGTACGACGATGTCGTCGCGGTGGAACACGGTGGCGGCGCGGACCGGACTCGCCGGGTCGGACGCGGCGGCCTCGTCCTGCCGCGCCAGGAGCCGGGCCAACGTCTGGGCGGCGCCGGGCCGGACCGGGTAGTGCAGGGCGCACCGCTGCACACGCGGCCCGTCCGGGCGCCCGGACGTCACGTGGTGGACGGCGGGCAGAGCGGCGCGGGTGAAGAACAGCCGGGCGGACCGCGGATCGTCTAGGTCCCTGTCCTGCTCCAGGTACGGGTTGATGGCCTCCTCGACGGCCCGCACCTCGGGCTGCCGGGCCACATGGCGCAGCGCGGCCTGGAGGTCGCCCCGCACCTCGACCGCGCGCACGACCCGGTTGCCATACAAGTACAGCGAGGTGCGCAGGAGGCGTGTGGTGTCGTCCACGCGTGCCTCGGGCGACGCGTAACCCGACAGGATCTCCGCGACCTTGGACTCGCTCCCCGGCCGGACAGGGAAGGTCAGGGCGTGCCGTACGACGTTGCCGCCCACGCGGGGAGCGGGCGGGAGCGTCTCGTCGGCCACCGAGCGCGCCTGCGCGCCCCCGGTCTCCCGCAGGACGCTGTAGCGCATCGAGCGGGTGTCGCGGACGCAGTTCTGCAGCGGCTGCACCGTATCCAGGTGCTCCTCGCTGTTGACCCAGGCGAGGAAGGGCGGCGCGCTCTCCCACTCGCTGGTGATGAGCCACTGCGTGGGGTTCTCGAGGGACTGGCACAGCTGGTCGCTGATGTGGCCCGGCACGGCGGCCACCCGGTCGCGCATGTACTCGTACGCGTCCAGGAACTCCCGCTGGGTTCCGTCGTGGATGTCCAGCATCAGGACGACCCGCACGCGGGATCCGTCGAACGCGGTGGTGGAGACACCGTCCGAATTTGTCGGCACGGCAGGGGAGACCGACATCCGGCACACCTCTTCCTCGGGGGCACGTAAGGACGATCGTGGGTCGTGCCCTGGAGCACCGCTAACCAGGCGGGTCAAGCGGGTGAAGCCTGAGCCGCCGCGCGCCGCGGGTGGCATGCATGAAGGGCCCGGCCGTGCCGTACGCGGCCGATTCCGCGGACACGACGTGCTGGAGGCGAGAGATGAAAGCAAGAGCCGAGCAGGCCGACAACAAGACCCACAAGGTCCCGGTCCTCATCGTCGGCGGTTCCCTGGTCGGCCTGTCGACCTCGCTGTTCCTGGGCCGGCTGGGGGTGCCGCACACCCTGGTGGAGCGCCACGCCGGCACCTCCATCCATCCGCGCGGCCGGGGCAACAACGTCCGCACGATGGAGCTCTTCCGGGTGGCCGGCGCCGAACCGGCGATCCACGAGGCGGCGGCCACACTGGCCGAGAACCACGGCATCCTGCAGACGCCCACCCTGGTCGGCGACGCGGGCGAGTGGCTGTTCCGGCAGATCGACCCGGGCAACGGCCTGGCCCGCTTCAGCCCCAGCTCCTGGTGCCTGTGCAGCCAGAACGACCTGGAGCCCGTTCTGCTCGACCACGCCCGGCAACTCGGCGGCGACCTGCGCTACCACACCGAACTGATGTCGTTCGACGCCGACTCCGACGGCGTCACCGCCGTGGTCAAGAGCCGTGACACGGGCGAGCACACCACCATCCACGCGGACTACCTCGTCGCCGCGGACGGCCCGCGCAGCCCCGTCCGCGAACAGCTCGGCATCGGACAGAGCGGCCCCGGCGATCTCTTCCACAACATCAGCGTCACCTTCCGCTCCCGCGGCCTCGCCGACGTGGTCGGCGACCGCCGCTTCATCGTCTGCTACCTGACCAGCCCCGACGCCGACGGTGCCCTGCTGCCCGTGGACAACCGGGAGAACTGGGTCTTCCACGCCCCCTGGCACCCCGAACAGGGCGAGACACTGGAGGAGTTCACCGACGAGCGGTGCGTGGAGCACATCCGCCGCGCTGTCGGGGTCGCGGACCTCGACGTCGAGATCACCGGCAGGGCGCCCTGGCACGCCGCCCAGCGCGTCGCCCGCAGCTACCGGTCGGGCCGCGTCTTCCTGGCCGGCGACTCCGCCCACGAGATGTCGCCCACCGGCGCATTCGGCTCCAACACCGGCATCCAGGACGCCCACAACCTCGCCTGGAAGCTGGCCGCGGTCCTCGGCGGCTGGGCGGGGGACGGGCTGCTGGACACCTACGACGCCGAGCGCCGCCCGGTCGCGGAGACGACGAGCGCCCGTGCTGCCGCCCGGTCGGTCGAGCACAGCCACCCCGGATTCGCCCCGGCACCCGGAGCGGGCGGCGGCCCGCAGAAGGGCATCCTCAACGTGGCCCTCGGCTACCGGTATCCGCAGGGCGCCGTCGTCGACGCCGACCCCGCGACCCCCGTCGTCCCGGAGGGGCTGAACCTGACGGGTGAGCCCGGGAGCAGGGCACCGCACGTGTGGGTGCGACACGAGGGCGAGCGGGTCTCCACCCTCGACCTCTACGAGCGGTCCCTCGTCCTGCTCAGTGACGCCACCGACGGGAGCGGATGGCACGAGGCCGCGACCCGCCTCGCCGCGGAGCTGTCGGTGCCGTTGATCTCGTACCGGGTGGGCGAGGGCCCCGAGGCAGACCTGGTGCCCGAGGGCGACTGGTCGGAGCTGCACGGCACGACACCCGAAGGCGCCGTACTCGTACGCCCGGACGGGTTCGTGGGGTGGCGCTCTGCGGACAAGACGCGGGACCCGGAGTCGACGCTGCGTCAGGTCCTCACCACCTTGCTGGCGCGGGCCTGACCCTCGCCTCGGAGGACGACCGAGACGACGGCCACCGCACGGCAGGCGGTGACGAGCGGGCGGAGCAGCACCGTGGCGTCGCGACCCAGGCGCCACACCGCCACCCCGAACAGGGCGACGGGCGCAAAGGCCATGGCTGCCGGAGGCCCGCGTGGACACCGTGTCCGTCAGCGGAGCCGAGTCCTTCACCACCGTCAGGACGAACCTCCGTCCGCGGTGAGGACCACCGAGCATCCGTGGCCCGCCGGCACCCGGCGCGACCGGGCCGTGCCCCTCGACCGCCCGGCCCGGCACAGCGCCTCCCCACCGGTGCCGACGACACGGCGAGCCAGGCCGCCCGGGAAAGCGGGCCGACTTGGCTGCCCGGGACCGCGTGACCGGCGGCTCGGGCGCGGGCCGTCTCGTCGTCGCCGGGGGTGCCGGACGCACCCCCGGCGCCGGCTCGGTCGCCAGCGCCATCGCGCTCATCGCACCCACCCCGGCCACCAGACACGCATACCGCGATGTATGCCGTTGTGCGAGTACGGCAGTGGGTCAGACGAGATGGGCGAAGACGACGAGGTTGTCGGTGTAGTCGCGCACGGAGCGGTCGTAGTCGCCCGCGCAGGTGATCAGGCGGGCCTGGGCGCGGGAGGTGTCGGCGTAGACGAGTTCGCTGGGGAAGCGGTCCTTCTCGAAGGTCTCGACGCTGTCGACCAGGAAGGTCGCCCGGCGGCCGTCGGCACGGGTGACGTAGAAGGTGTCGCCCTTCTCGAGTTCGCTGAGTCGTACGAAGACGGCCGCCGACGTCTTGGTGTCGACGTGCCCCGCGATGATCGAGGTGCCGGTCTCTCCTGGTGAGGCGCCGTCGGCGTGCCAGCCGACCAGGTTGGTGTCGTCGGCGGGCGGCGCTTCGAGCTGTCCGTTGGAAGCGAGGGAGAGCGCGGTGAAGGGGGCGTCGACGCCGATCTTCGGGATGTGCAGACGCAGAGGTTTCGCGCGGGGGAGGTGCTTGCCGGTCTGCCTCGGCGCTGCGGTCTCCTCCGTCTGCCGCTCCGTGGGCGCGGCGGGTGCGGCGCGAGGCGGCTGGGAGGAGGGGGACGGCGTGTCGCTGTTGCCGCCGATGAGGGTCAGGGCCAGGGCGAGCGCGGCTACGGCGCACATGACCGTCACGCGGGAGGAGGAAGTCTGCTCGGCGGCCGGGGCGGGAGTGGGTTCCGTGGGTGTTGTCATCGGGGGGCGACCTCGCGGGGGCGCGTCGTGGACGGGGGAGCGCGGCTGGGCCGCCACGCCGTGCCGGTGGGTCACGGGTGGCGGCCGCAGCGGGGTATCGCGTCGGGCACGGGTCAGGCCAGGCCGGCCGCGGTCTTC
>NZ_JBWKCC010000024.1:0-58166 GCF_056436655.1 Streptomyces sp. NPDC043427
CCCCCCCCCCCCCCCCCCCCCCCCCCCCCCCCCCCCCCCCCCCCCCCCCCCCCCCCCCCCCCCCCCCCCCCCCCCCCCCCCCCCCCCCCCCCGCTCCCGTTGTCTTGCGGCTGCGCGGCTGCGCGGCTGCGGGGCTGCGTGCTGTGTCCTGGGTCGGGGGGACTCTCCGCGCGGTGGAGGGTGTAGGGGCGGATTCACGGAAGCTGAGCGGCTTGCGTTGCTCTGTGTTCAACTGCCGTTCAGGCTTGGGCGGGACGGTTGCGCCGACCCGAGGACCGCCACCCTCCACGGCCCCACCGTCACAGGAGACACCATGTCGCTCAGCCGCAGGGACTTCGCCAGAAAATCCGCGATCACCGGTGCCGGTGTCGCGCTGGCGGGCAGCGTCGGCGCCCTCGCCACCGCCCCGAACGCCCTCGCGTCCACGGACGTCGAGAACGCGGGCGACGAGTCCGCGGCCGCTCACGGCGGTGTCGGCTACGGCCCGCTGGTCCCCGACCCCGACGGCATCCTCGCGCTGCCCGCGGGCTTCACGTACGAGATCATCACCTACAGCGGTAGGACCAAGCTGGAGTCCGGCGAGTTCACCCCGTCCAACCACGACGGCACCGCCACCTTCGCCGGCCCGCGCGGCGCGACCTCCTGGTCAACAACCACGAGCTGAAGGGCCCGCGCGCCGGCTGGAAGTACCCCGTGCCGCTCACCGAGGGTCTTGTCTACGACCCTGCCGCTTCGGGTGGCTGCACGGTCGTCGAGGTGCGTCCCGGCGGGCACGTCGCGGAGTGGGTCGGTATCGCCGGCACCTCCACCAACTGCGCGGGTGGCAGCACCCCGTGGGGCACGTGGCTCACCTGTGAGGAGACCGAGGACAAGGCCGGCTCCAACGGTATGACCAAGGACCACGGCTACGTGTTCGAGGTCGACCCCGCCGACCGGCGTGCCAACCGTGCGCCGAAGCCGATCAAGGCCCTGGGACGCTACGCCCACGAGGCCGTCGTCATCGACCCCAAGCGCGGGCACGCCTACCTCACCGAGGACGCCTCCGGTCCGAACGGGCTGCTGTACCGCTGGACCCCGCCGGAGGGCTTCTGCCACGGCCGGGGCAAGCTGCGCACTCTCGCCGACGACGCCGGTGTCCTGCAGGCATTCAAGTGCTTCGACTCCGGCGGCAAGTCCGTCGACGACCTCTCGCGTGCGACGAAGGTCGGCACCGTGTACGGCGTCGACTGGGTGGACGTCCCCGACCGTGACGCGAAGACCACGCCGGTGCGCAAGCAGTTCACCAGCGGCCAGGTCACCCGAGCCCGCAAGCTGGAGGGCATGTGGTGGGGCGACGGCGGCACGTACATCGTCTCCTCGTACGCCCGTGAGGAGAGCCCCGTCCAGCACGACGGCCAGGTCTGGTTCTACGACCCCAAGCGTCGCACCCTGACCCTGAAGGTGCTGCTGGGCGTGAACCCGGACCCGTCCAAGGACGGCGCCTTCGACGGCCCCGACAACATCACCGTCTCGCCCTACGGCGGCCTCGTCATCGCCGAGGACGGCGAGGGCGTCCAGCACCTCTTCGGCGCCACCGACAGCGGCCGCACCTACCCGATCGCCCGCAACGACCTGAACATCGGCACCGAGGAGGAGCCCCAGTTCAGCGAGTTCACCGGCGTCACCTTCTCGCCCGACGGCCGGACCCTGTACGCCAACATCCAGACGCCGGGCATCATGCTCGCCATCACCGGCCCCTGGAAGCGGCAGAAGCGGTAATCCCGGAAGCGGGAATTAATTCGCTCGCCTGTGCCGAGTTGCGCCTCCTAGAGTGAGATCACAACGTCACGCACCTCCCGGTGCGATGGCAGCGGCTACTTCTTCCAAAGAATCCAACGCCGCCGCCGACTTGATCTCGGGAGGCGCAGCTCATGGTGGGTGCCCGGTGCGCAGGCAACGGTTACTTCATTGGATCGGACGGTTGCGGGTTCGAGTCCCGTCATCGACTTCGGGTCGGTGTAGCTCAATCGGTAGAGCATCTGGCTAAGTCCGTCGCCGACCTCTGATCTCGGGCACCCTCCTTTTGCTGCGCCTCTCTCCGGAACACGAATGAATTCGGGGGGAATTCACCATGGCGCGATTCAACACCAAGGCCGTCAAGGCGCGGCCCGTCTCGCGTGTCACCTCGACGGGCCGGGTGCTCCGTACGTACGAGGGTGGCCGGGGGCGTGAGCGCGACGCGCGCTCGGAGCTTTTTCTGCTCGCCGTTTCGAATTTCGTGTCGCAGCAGACCTTCTACGAGGCCGGCGCGGATCGCGACGACCGGTTCCAGCGGCTCGTGCGCGAGCTTGCCGTGTCGGATGCGGAGTGGACGGCGGGCCTGCTCGGCTGGCTGCGTGGTGAGGGCGGTCTCCGTACGGCTGCCGTGGTCGGGGCCGCCGAGTACGTGAAGGCGCGCCTGGACGCCGACGTGAGCGACGGTCCGTCGAACCGCCAGGTCGTGGCCTCGGTGCTGCAGCGGCCCGACGAGCCCGGTGAGCTGCTCGCCTACTGGACGGCGCAGTACGGCCGTAACGTCCCCAAGCCCGTCAAGCGCGGCATCGCCGACGCCGTACGGCGTCTCTACAGCGGCAAGTCGCTGCTGAAGTACGACACCGCGTCCAAGGGCTACCGCTTCGGCGACATCCTCAACCTGGTGCACGCGGCGCCGGACCCGGACAAGCCGTGGCAGGGCGAGCTGTTCCAGTACGCCCTCGATCGCCGGCACAACCCGGACACGGCGGTGCCGCCCGCGTCGAACCACCTGCTCACCGCGCACCGCGAGCTCATGGCGCTGCCGGTGGCGGAGCGGCGCGCGGTCGTCACCTCGCAGGGCGGTGCCGAGCGGCTCGCGGCGGCCGGGATGACGTGGGAGGCGCTGGCGGGCTGGCTGCAGGGGCCGATGGACAAGGAGGCCTGGGAGGCCGTGATTCCGTCCATGGGGCCGATGGCGCTGGTGCGTAACCTGCGGAACTTCGACGCGGCCGGGGTCTGCGACGAGGTCGCCGCGCAGGTGGCGGCTCGGATCAGTGACCCGGCGGAGGTCGCGCGCTCACGGCAGTTCCCGTTCCGGTATCTCGCCGCGTACCGGCATGCTCCGTCGCTGCGCTGGGCGTACGCGCTGGAGCAGGCGCTCGGTCACTCGCTGGCCAACGTGCCCGCGCTGAACGGGCGGACGCTGGTGCTCGTCGACCGTTCGGGGTCGATGTTCTACTCGCGGCTGTCCGACCGCTCCGAGCTCAACCGGGCCGACGCGGCGGCGATCTTCGGCACGGCGCTCGCGCTGCGGGCGGCGGACGCGGATCTCGTCGAGTTCGGCACGAGCAGCAACAGGATCGACTTCGGCGCGGGCGAGTCCGTGCTGAGGATCCTGGAGCGCTTCGGCGACCTCGGCGGCACGGACACCACGGACGCGGTGCGGCGCCACTACAAGGAGCACGACCGGGTGCTGATCATCACCGACGAGCAGTACACGTACAACGCGCACGGCGAGCCGACCGAGCAGATCCCCGCGCACGTGCCGGTCTACACCTGGAACCTCGCCGGGTACCGGGCGGGCCACGGTCCGAGCGGGAAGGGCAACCGGCACACGTTCGGCGGCCTCTCGGATGCGGCTTTCCGGATGGTGCCGCTGCTGGAAAGGGCGCGTGACGCCGACTGGCCGTGGGCGGGCTGACCTGCCCGTGTGGCCTTGAGGGCCCGTACTTCGGTGCGGGCCCTCTTGTGTGCCCGGGGTATTGATATCTAACATTTCAGTTCGTGGAGGCCATACGACCCGTGCCGCGCACCCTGCTCAGGGACCGCGCCTACGCGTCCATCCGGGACGCCATCGTCGCCGGTGAGATCGAGCCCGGCGCGGTGGTGCGGGACGCCGAACTCGCGGAGCGGCTCGGGCTGTCCCGGGCGCCGGTGCGGGAGGCGTTCGCGCGGCTCGTCGACGAGGGGCTCCTGGAGAGCAAGCCGCAGAGCTACACCCGGGTCACCCCGGTCGTGGCCTCGGACGTGCGGGACGCGGCCGCCGTGGTCGGTGCCCTGCACGAGCTGGTCGCCCGGGTCGCCGTGCCCCGGCTGCGGGACGCCGACATCGACGTCATGCGCGCGGCCAACGAGCGCTTCGCGGCCGCGGTCAGCGCCAAAGACGTGGACGGTGCGCTGCGTGCCGACGACGAACTGCACGACGTCCTCGTCCGGGTGAGCGGCAACCGCGCGGCCGCCGCGACCGTCGCCCGCTACACCCCCCTCATCCGCCGACTGGAGCGGCGTCGCTTCGGCGGGGGCGGCAACTGCCGTTCGGCCGGGCTGCACGAGCGGCTCATCGAGGCCTGCGCGGACCGTGACGTGGACGAGGCGGTCCGCGTCACCGCCGAGATCTGGCGAGGCCTCGAAGAGCTCGCCGACCGCGACTGACTCCGGGAGGACCACCCCATGTCCCTTTCCTCGTACGAGCGTTGTCCGCTGCTCTTCGGCCCGTCCCCCGTGCATCCGTTGGAGCGCCTGACCGCCCACCTCGGTGGCGCCTCCCTGTGGGCCAAACGTGAGGACTGCAACTCCGGTATCGCCTACGGCGGCAACAAGACCCGCAAGCTGGAGTACCTGGTCGCCGACGCCCTCGCTCAGGGCTGCGACACGCTCGTGTCGATCGGTGGCGTGCAGTCCAACCACACCCGCCAGGTGGCCGCGGTCGCCGCCCGGGTGGGGCTCAAGTGTGTTCTCGTACAGGAGAGTTGGGTGGACTGGCCCGACGCCGTGTACGACAAGGTCGGCAACATCCTCGTCAGCCGGCTCGCCGGGGCCGACGTACGGCTGGTGAAGGCCGGGTTCGGGATCGGCTTCAAGGAGAGCTGGGAGCAGGCGCTGCGGGAGGTCGAGGAGGCGGGCGGAAAGCCGTACGCCATTCCGGCCGGCGCCTCCGATCACCCGCTGGGCGGTCTTGGCTTCGCCGGGTGGGCTTATGAAGTAGCCGAGCAGGAGCGGGAGTTGGGGGTCCACTTCGACACGGTTGTGGTCTGTTCGGTGACCGGCTCCACCCAGGCGGGCATGGTCGCCGGGTTCGCCGCTCTGGAGGAGGCGGGTGCGCGGCCGCGGCGCGTGATCGGTGTCGACGCCTCCGCGAAGCCCGCTGCCACCCGTACGCAGATCGCCCGGATCGCCCACCGCACGGGACAGCTCATCGGCGTCGAGCGGGAGCTGACCGAGGCGGACGTCGAGCTGGACGAGCGGTACCACGCGGGCGTCTACGGGGTCCCCGACGAGACCACGCTGGAGGCGATGCGGCTCGCCGCGCGGACCGAGGGCATGGTCACCGACCCCGTGTACGAGGGGAAGTCGATGGCCGCAATGGTCGACCTGGTCGCGCGGGGGGAGATCGGGCCGGACTCCACCGTTCTCTACGCCCACCTGGGTGGCCAGCCCGCACTGAACGCCTACAGCGCGCTGTTCTAGTGCCTGCCGAGGCGCTAATTCGCGTCGCGGACCGCCGCCATGCCGTCCATGTAGTCGCGTACATGCACGAGCGTGCCGTCACGCACCCGCATCACCAGCAGGCCCGGTACGCGGAACGGAGCGCCGGTGGTGGCGAGGGTCCCGGTGACGATCTGCTCCACGACGATCACCTCGGGGTCGGTGGTGTCGTGGACGGCCACTTCGATGACGCGTTCGGGCCGCGCCGGACTGGCTCCCCAGGCGGCCCGGTACACGGCACGCACCTCTTCGCGCCCGTCGCACCGCTCGGGCAGCCCGGGAAACGGGAACGGCACCTCGTGCACGGCATCGGGTGCGTAGAGGTCGGCCAGGTCGTCGGCCGAGGAGGCGAGCAGTGCGCGCCGGTAGCGGTCCAGGAGGTCGCGGGGGCCTTGGCCGGCCTCGGGGAGGCTGCGGGGCCGGTCCACGGTGTCAAGCGGGGACTGTCTCCGGTTCATGCTCGGTACCATACGGAGGGTGTCCCCGGCTCGCAAGGAGTATCTGGATGGCGCAGGTGAGGCCCATGCGTGCGGACGCCCGGCGCAACTACGAGCGGTTGCTGAGGGCGGCGGCGGAGGCGTTCGCCGAGCACGGGGAGAACGCCTCGCTCGACGACATCGCCAAGCGCGCGGGAGTCGGTTCCGGCACGCTCTACCGGCATTTCCCCAACCGGCACGCGCTGTTGGAGGCCGCCTACGTCGGCCGGATCGAGGAACTCGCGGCACGGGCCGGTGAACTCGCCGAGGAACTACCGCCCGGCGAGGCGCTGGTGGCGTGGCTGAACGAGGTCTGCGTGACGACGATCCAGGTGAGGGGCCTGAAGGCGCTGATGGGGTCGGCCGTCACGGACACCGGACCGGTGGCGGTCACGGAGTGCGGCACTGTGTTGAAGCAGGCGTCGGCCGCGCTGGTGGAGGCGGCGCAGCGGGAGGGGACGCTGCGGAGGGATGTGGAGCCGGTGGACGTGCTGCGGCTTGCACACGGTGTCGCTACGGCGTCGGAGTTGGCGAATGGGGAGGGGAAGTACATTCGCCGGTATCTGTCGCTGCTCACGGAGGGGTTGCGGCCGTAGTCGGTCAGTCGACCGGTGCCGCGGCTGGGGCGGGGTGGGCGCGCTCACCCGCGCCGGCAGGGTGCCGCTGCGCCCGCCCTCCCCCACTCCCGGCTTCGCTCGAGCGGGAGGGACCCTCCTCGCCCCAGCGGCACGACTGCCCGCAGCCAGGCTGACTACAGGGCTTGGGCCGCCGGTTTCACCATGTTGCGTACCGTGCGGGCCTTCACGAAGTCGCCCATCGCCGTCATCTCCCACTCGCCGGAGTACTGGCGGATCAGTTTCGCCATCATCACGCCCGTCTGCGGCTCGGCGTTGGTCAGGTCGAAGCGGACCAGTTCCTCGCCGGTCGCGGCGTCGAGGAGGCGGCAGTAGGCCTTGGCGACCTCGGTGAACTTCTGGCCGGAGAAGGAGTTCACGGTGAAGACCAGGCCGGAGACTTCCTGCGGGATGCGGCCCAGGTCGACGACGATGACCTCGTCGTCACCGCCGCCCTCGCCGGTGAGGTTGTCGCCGGAGTGCTTGATCGCGCCGTTGACGATGGACAGCTTGCCGAAGTAGCAGCTGTCGATGTGGTTGCGCTGCGGGCCGTAGGCGATGACCGAGGCGTCCAGGTCGATGTCCTTGCCCCGGTACGCCGGTTCCCAGCCGAGGCCCATCTTGACCTGCGAGAGCAGCGGGCGGCCGCCCTTGACGAGGGAGACGGTCTGGTTCTTCTGGAGGCTGACGCGGCCCTTGTCGAGGTTGATCTTCCCGGTGCCGGGGGCCGGGGCGGGCGGGGCGCTGGGCGCCGGGGGAGCCGCGGGCGTGGACAGGGGCGGGGCCGGCGGGGTCACCGGCGGCTGCATGGTGGGCTGGGGCGGGGTGACCGGCTGCGGCGGGGCGACCGGGGCGGGGGCCGGCTCCTCGACCGAGACGCCGAAGTCGGTGGCGATGCCGGCCAGGCCGTTGGCGTAGCCCTGGCCGACCGCACGGGCCTTCCAGGCGCCGCCCCGGAGGTAGATCTCCATGACGACCAGTGCGGTCTCGGTGCCGAGCTGCGGGGGCGTGAAGGTGGCCAGGACACTGTTGTCGTCGCCGTTGCGGAGGGTGGCGGTCGGTTCGATGCCCTGGAAGCTCTGGCCGGGGGCGTCCGGGCTGGCGGTGACCACGATCTTCTCGATGCCCGGGGGGAGGGCGGTCGTGTCGACGGTGATCGCGTCCGGCGCGGTGCCGCCGCCCGAGCGGTACGTCACGCCCGGGCCGGCGGGCTGGTTGTAGAAGATGAAGTCGTCGTCGGAGCGCACTTTGCCGTCGGCGGTGAGCAGCAGGCCCGATACGTCGAGCCGCACCGGAGCGGCGACGTCCACCGTCACGCGCGGGGCGGAGAGAGGGATGTTCGAGCCGGGGGTCATAGCTGTCATGCCGGGTGAACGAGCCAGGCCGCTTTACCGTTCCCTTACCAGCGGCCGATCGGGTCAGCGGCGGTTTCGGGGGTGGTCGCGGGCCGTGCGCTCGTTGCCCCGCTTGTAGTTTCCGGTCCAGCGGGCCATGACGAGCTGGGGGTCCGCCCCGCCGGCTTCGACCTCGGCGAGGAACTGGGCGGCCCGGGGGCCGTGCAGGGTCGTGGCGGGGCGGTTGTGGTGGGTGATGTGGACGGTGTCGGGGCCGCGTTGCTCGTAACGGAAACCGTGGGGGCGGGGCATGAGGGCGATGTTAAAGCCGGTCGGCGGACGGCCCCCACGGGTTTTTTCGCGTCCTACGGCACCACCACGATCTTGCGGCCCACCCCCGCCGCGAACTGGTCCAGCGCCTCGGGGTAGCGGTCCAGTGGGATCCTGTCGCTGATGAAGATCTCGGGGTCGAGGACTCCGTTCGCGAAGAGTTCCGCCGCTCGTTCGAAGCTGTGCAGGACCGCCATCGAGCCGGTGATCGTGAGCTCCTGGTTGTAGATGCGGTACGGGTCGATCGTCACCCGGGTCGCGTAGTCGGCGACGCCGAACTGCAGGAACGTGCCGGCCTTGGCCACCCGGTCCAGGCCGTCCTGGATCGCCGCCGCGTTTCCCGTCGCGTCGACGACCACGTCCCAGCCCTGCGGGCGGTTCAGTTCGTCCGGGCTCGCGGCGGAGGCCGAGACGCCGAGTCGGCGGGCGGTCTCCAGGCGGGCCGGGTTGACGTCGACGACGTCGACGCTCGCCGCACCCGTCCGTTTCGCCAGTTCCAGCATCATCAGGCCCATGGTTCCGGATCCGTAGATCAGGACGTGGGCGCCGAGTCGGGACTGAAGGACGTCGTAGCCGCGCACCGCGCACGACAGCGGCTCCACCAGTGCCGCGTCCTGTGTGCGGACGTGCTCGGGGAGCCGTACGCAGTTCGCCACCGGTGCCAGCGCGTACCGCGCCGCGCCGCCGGCCGTCGTCACGCCGATCGCGGCCCAGCGTTCGCAGAGGTTGTTGTGGCCGGTGCGGCAGTAGCGGCACTCGTAGCAGTACAGGGAGGGGTCCACCGCGACCCGGTCGCCGACCGAGACCTCCGTGACCTGCGTGCCCACCCCGACCACCTCGCCGGCGAACTCGTGCCCGGGCACGATCGGCAGTTTGGGCGCGAACTCGCCCTGGAGGATGTGCAGGTCGGTGCCGCACAGGCCGCACGCGGCGACCTCGACGACGACCTCGCGGGGGCCCGGCGTCGGGTCGGGGACCTCGGTGACGACGGCGCGGCCCACGGACTCGATGACGGCGGCCTTCATTTCACGGCTCCCAACGACAGGCCCTGGACCAGCTTGTCCTGGGCGGCGAACCCCGCGGCGAGCACCGGCAGGGAGATGACGAGCGACGCGGCGCACACCTTCGCCAGGAACAGGCCCTGGCTGGTGATGAAGCCGGTCAGGAAGACAGGGGCCGTCTCGGCGACCACGCCGGTCAGCACCCGCGCGAAGAGGAGTTCGTTCCAGCTGAAGATGAAGCAGATGAGGGCCGTCGCCGCGATGCCCGGCAGCGCGATCGGGGCGACCACGCGCGCGAGGACCGTCGGCAGGCGTGCCCCGTCCACCCGCGCCGCCTCGATCACTTCCACCGGGACCTCGGCCAGGAACGACTGCATCATCCACACCGCGATCGGCAGGTTCATGGACGTGTAGAGGACGACCAGCAGCCAGATGTTGTCGAGCATCCCCGCGTTCTTGGCGAAGAGGTAGATCGGCAGCAGGCCCGCTACCGCCGGCAGCATCTTCGTCGACAGGAAGAAGAACAGGACGTCCGTCCATTTGCGCACCCTGCGGATCGACAGCGCGTACGCCGCCGGGAGCGCGAGGAGCAGGACCAGCAGTGTCGACGCCACCGACGCCACGGTCGAGTTGATCAGGGCCGGCCAGGGGCTGGCCCCACCGCCCGTGCCGAAGAACTCGCGGTAGCCGTCCAGGGTCAGGGCGGCGGTGAAGGACGGCGGGTTGGTCGCCGCGTCCGCCTCCGAGTGGAAGGACGTCAGGGCCATCCAGGCGATGGGGAGGAAGAACAGGATCCCCAGCAGCCAGGCGAGCAGGCCCATGCTGTTTCGGCGTATGACGCTCATGCGCGTGACACCTCCTCGCGGAACAGGGACGACACCACGCGCAGGGCGAAGGTCGCGATGACGATCGAGCCGATGACCACCAGGACGCCCGCGGCCGAGGCGAGGCCGTTCTCGTGGGCCTGGTAGAAGCTCTGGTAGACGGTGTAGGGGAGGTTCGCCGTGCCCAGGCCGCCCGACGTGAGGGTGAACACCGCGTCGAAGTTCTGGACGATGTAGATCGAGCCGAGCAGGGCGCCCAGCTCCAGGTAGCGGCGCAGGTGCGGGAGCGTCAGATGGCGGAAGATCTGCCAGTCGTTGGCGCCGTCGACCCTCGCCGCCTCCATCTGTTGCTGGTCGCGGCTCTGGAGGCCGGCCAGCAGGATCAGCATCATGAACGGGGTCCATTGCCAGACGAGGGACGCCTCGACCGCGAGCAGCGGGGTGTGGGAGATCCAGTCCGGCTGTGGGCCGCCCACGTAGTGCAACAGGCCGTTGAGCAGGCCGTATTCGGGGTTGTACAGGACGTGTTTCCACAGCAGCGCCGCCGCCACCGGGACCACCAGGAAGGGGGCGATGAGGAGGGTGCGCACCAAGCCCCGGCCCGCGAACCTGCGGTCGAGGAGCAGGGCGAGCAGCAGTCCCAGGACCAGGCTCGCCAGGACCACCGTCACCGTCAGCAGGACCGTCGTCCACACCGAGTGGCGCAGGTCCGCGTCGGTCAGCACCTGGCGGTAGTTGTCGAGGCCGGTGAAGTGGCGGGCCTTGGGGTAGAGGGCGTTCCAGTCGAAGAAGGAGATCACCAGCGTGGCCACGAACGGGAGTTGGGTGACCACGATCATGAAGATCAGGGCGGGGAGCAGGGGGGCCCGGGTGGCCCAGGCGCGCAGCCGCGCGGAGGGCTGCGTCGGGGCGCGGAGGGGCAGGGCGGCCGGTGGGGCTGTCGTCGTGGCGGTCATCGTCCCTCGTACTCCTCGGAGATCTGCTCGGCGAGCTGCTGGGACTTCTTCAGGGCCGACTCGACGGACTGGCGTCCGGCGATGGCCGCGCTGATCTCCTGGGAGACCTTGGTGCCGAGGTCGGTGAACTCGGGGATGCCGACGAACTGGATGCCGGGCGCGGGGCGCGGCTGCACTCCGGGGTCGCCCGGGCGGGCGCCCTCGATGGCCTCCTTGGTCATCTCCTGGAAAGCGGCGGCCTCTTTGACGTAGGCGGGGTTGGTGTACGTCGACGCACGCTTGCCGGCGGGGACGTTCGACCAGCCGATCTTGTCGCCGACCAGCTGCTCGTACTGCTTGCCGGACGCCCAGGAGACGAACTTCCAGGCGTTGCCGGGGTTGCGGGACGCCTGCTGGATGCCCCAGGCCCAGGTGTAGAGCCAGCCGGAGGAGTCGGTCTTCTCGACGGGGGCGGGGGCGTAGCCGATCTTGCCCTTGACGGGGGAGTCGGACGCCTCCAGCGAGCCCGCCGCCGAGGTGGCGTCGTACCACATGGCGACCTTGCCCTGGGTCATGTTGTTGAGGCACTCGGCGAAGCCGGACTGAGCGGCTCCGGACTCGCCGTGCGCGCGGACGAGGTCGACGTAGAATTTCGTCGCCTTCTCGAACTCCGGTGAGTCCAGTCGCGCCTTCCAGTCCTTGTCGAACCAGGTGCCGCCGAAGGTGTTCACGACGGTGGTGAGCGGTGCCATGACCTCGCCCCAGCCCGGCAGTCCGCGCAGACAGACGCCCTTCATGCCGGGTTCGGCCCCGTCCGCCTTCGCCGCAAGGTCGGCGACCTGGTCCCAGGTGGGGTGGGCGGGCATCGTCAGGCCCTTCTTCGCGAAGACGTCCTTGCGGTACATCAGGAACGACGACTCGCCGTAGAAGGGCTGGCCGTAGAGCTTGCCGTCGTCGCCGGTCAGGGACTGGCGCATCGGCTTGAGGACGTCCTGTTCGTCGTATGCCGCGTCCTTCGCCACGTACGTGTTCATCTCGTGCAGCCAGCCGTTGCGGGCGTAGATCGGGATCTCGTAGTTGGAGAGGGTGGCGACGTCGTACTGGCCGGCCTGGTTGGCGAAGTCCTGGCTGATCTTGTCGCGGACGTCGTTCTCCGGCAGGACGGTGAAGCTCACCTTGATGCCGGTCTCCTTGGTGAAGTGGGCGGCGGTGAGCTTCTGCAGCTCCACCATCTGCGGGTTGTTGACCATCAGGACGTTGAGGGAGTCGCCACCCGACCCCGCCCCGCCGGCACCGACCCAGCAGCCGGACAGCAGCGGGGCGAGCAGCGTCCCTGCGGCGGCCGCGGCGAGCGTGGCTCGCGGCGGCCGTCGTCGGCTCTGGGTGCGCATGGATCGCTCCTGGACATAGAGGGATATAAGGGGCACTGCTCGGTGCGGAACCCCTGCGGAACACGTCGGTTCGAAGGTCAGACCCGGAGGACCTGTGGCCCCAGCAGCGCGTAGCGGTGGGCCTCCGAGGCCGGGAGGAGGGTGCTCGTCACGATCGCCTCCAGCACGCCGACCTCGGCGAACCGGCAGAAGCTGACCGCGCCGAACTTGGTGTGCACGCCCGCGAAGACCGTGCGCCGCGCGGCCCGGACGGCCTGGGTCTTGACCTCGCTGACGGCCGGGTCGGGGGTGGTGAGGCCGTGTTCGCGGGTGATGCCGTTGGCGCCGATGTAGGCGAGGTCGACGACGAAGCCGGCGAGCATCTTCGTCGTCCAGTGGTCGACGGTGGCGAGCGTGCCGGGGCGTACCCGGCCGCCGAGGAGCAGGACGGAGATGTTGTCCGCCTCGGCGAGCACCCCCGCGACCGGCAGCGACGCGGTGACCACGGTCAGCGGCCGGTCCCGGGGCAGTGCCTCGGCGATGAGCTGAGGGGTGAAGCCCTCGTCGACGAAGACCGTCTCGGCGTCACCGAGCAGCTCGGCCGCGGCGGCCGCGATCCGGCGCTTCTCGGGGACGTGACTGGTGGCGCGGAAGGCGAGGGTCGTCTCGAAACCGGCGCTCTCCACGGGGTAGGCGCCGCCGTGCGTGCGGCGCACCAGTCCGTGGTCCTCCAGGGCGCGCAGATCGCGTCGTACGGTCTCCTTGGCGACGCCCAGATCGGCCGCGAGGGCGGTGACGTCGACCGAGCCGGTGGCGCGCGCGACCCGCACGATCTCCCGCTGGCGCTCCTCCGCCGTTCTGGAGGTCATCCGTACACACCTCGCTTCCTGCCCGTTCGGGCCCGGTGAGGGCCATGGGGGAAGTTCTACAGCTGAGGCGCGGTGGTGACCAGGCTTGTTGCAGGCCCGATGCTGCCCGTATCGGCCCGTTTCGCGAGCGGAGTGACCGGCTCGGACCTGCGCGGTCGTGGCGGGCGGCGTGGGATCGGGCGGTGCCGGTGCCCGAATGCGGCGGCGGGCGTGCCCGTTCGGTGCCCGCCCGCCGAGTTTCGGCCCTTCTGAGGGGTGTTTCGAACGTCCCGCCTGCCCCTTCGGGCGGATGACGGGACGTTCGCAACACGCCCTAGTACGGCCAGATCGGCGGGTCGCTCACGAAGTGGCCGCCCAGGCAGGCGTGCGCGATGTTCTCCGGGTCGAGGTCGCCCTGCTCGGCGATCAGCTTCTCCGCGTACGGCTCGGAGTCGTCCTGCGGCTCGTAACCGAGCGCCCGCGCGGTGGTCAGGTCCCACCACAGCCGCGTGTTGGCGGAGGAGCCGTAGACGACGGTGTGGCCGACGTTCTCCGCGGTCAGGGCCGCGTGCAGCAGGCGCGCGCCGTCGGCCGGGCTCATCCAGACGGAGAGCATCCGCACACTGGTCGGCTCCGCGAAACAGGAGCCGATGCGCACCGACACCGTCTCCAGGCCGAACTTGTCCCAGTAGAGCTGCGCGAGGTCCTCGCCGAAGGACTTGGACAGGCCGTAGAAGGTGTCCGGGCGGCGGGGGGTGTCGATCGGGATGAGGGGGTCGTCGCCCTGGGGGCGCGGGGTGAAGCCGACGGCGTGATTGGAGGAGGCGAAGACGATCCGCTCGACGCCCTCCTCGCGGGCCGCCTCGTACAGGTTGTAGGTGCCCTCGATGTTCGAGCGCATGATCTTCTCGAAGGGGGCTTCCAGGGAGATGCCGGCGAGGTGGATGATCGCGTCGACGCCCCGCACGGCCTCGCGCAGGGCGTCCTTGTCGACCAGGTCCAGGGCGATCGCGTCCGGCTCGCCCTCGATGGGCCGCACGTCGAGCAGGCGCAGCTCGTAGCCGTAGTCCGGGAGCAGGCCCCGCATTAGGGTGCCGAGCCCGCCGGCGGCGCCGGTGAGCAGAACGGTGCGGGGAGCTGGCATCCTCGGGTCTCCTTGCGTCGACAGCCGCATTCATGTACAGGATTCACATTCGTGGACACGCTATGGAGTGCGGCCACGCTGCGTCAAGTATGCGCGGAACTGGACCTTCGCCGCCGATGCGAGGCATGCGCGCTTGACCGTCCCTCGCGCGGCTCCTTAGGGTGGATGTGTTCAGAAATGTAAACAAGGATCATAAGAGTGAGCGCCTGTTCTAGGGAGAGCCCGTGACGCCAGCCCCGCTCGCCGCACGCCTGCGTGTCCCCAGCGGCCCGCTGTTCTTCCCTGTCACCGCCTACGGCCCCGACGGCTCCGTCGACCTCGACACCTACCGCGCGCACATCCGCCTCGGGGTGGAGGCCGGTGCCGCCGCCGTCTTCGCGTGCTGCGGCACCGGGGAGTTCCACGCGCTCACGCCCGAGGAGTTCGAGACGTGCGTGCGAGCGGCCGTGGAGGAGGCCGACGGGCGGGTGCCGGTCGTCGCGGGCGCGGGCTACGGGACCGCGCTCGCGGTGCGGTACGCGCGGCTGGCGCAGGCGGCCGGGGCGGACGGGCTGCTCGCCATGCCGCCGTACCTCGTGATCGCCGGGCAGGAGGGCCTGCTGCGCCACTATCGCGAGGTGGCGTCGGCGACCGACCTGCCCGTCATCGTCTACCAGCGCGACAACGCCGTGTTCACCCCCGAGACCGTCGTCGCACTCGCGCGCACCGAGGGGATCATCGGACTCAAGGACGGGCTCGGCGACCTGGACCTCATGCAGCGCATCGTCAGCGCGGTCCGCTCCGAGGTCCCCGGCGACTTCCTCTACTTCAACGGTCTGCCGACCGCCGAACAGACCCAGCTCGCCTACCGCGCCCTCGGCATCACGCTCTACTCCTCCGCCGTGTTCTGCTTCGCCCCGGAGATCGCCCGCGCCTTCTACGCCGCCCTCGGCTCCGGCGACGACACCACCGCCCACCGGCTGCTCGACGGCTTCTACCGGCCGTTCGTCGAACTGCGCGCCCAGGGCCGCGGCTACGCCGTCGCCCTCGTCAAGGCCGGCGTACGGCTGCGCGGCCTCGACGTGGGGGAGGTACGGCCCCCGCTGCACGAGCCGAGCGAGGATCATGTGAAGCAGCTCGCGCAGGTGATCGAGCGTGGGTACGCGCTGCTGGACGACAACAAGTGAAGCTGCCGCAGGAGGACACGTGAAGGCGTCGACATTCGTCTACCCCTGGGACGTCAACGGCGACCCCGAAGCCCCGACCCGCATCGCGGGACTCGGCGTACAGCAGGTGACGCTCGCCGCCGCCTATCACTCCACCCGCGCGCTCACCCCCCGCCACCCGCGCCACCGCATCGTCACCGCCGAGCACGCCGCCGTCCTCTACCCGACGGACGACCGCTGGGAGGGCCGCCCCCTGCGCCCCTACCCGGCCGGTGACTGGGCCCCCGGCGACGCGTACGGCGAGGCCGCCACCGCGCTCGCCGACGCCGGGCTGGACGTGCACACCTGGGTGGTCCTCGCGCACAACTCCCGCCTGGGCGCCGAACACCCGGGCACCTCGGTCGTCAACGCCTACGGCGACCGCTACCCGTGGGCCCCGTGCATCGCGCAGCCCGCCACGCGCGCGTACCTCGTCGACCTGGCCGCCGAGGCCGCCGTACGGCCCGGCGCGGGCGGCACCGAGCTGGAGTCCCTGGGCTGGTACGGCCTTCAGCACCTGCATGCCCACGACAAGACCGCCGGAGTCGGCCTCGGGGACGCCGGGCAGTACCTGATGGCGCTGTGCTTCTGCTCCACGTGCCGGGAGGGGTACGACGCCCAGGGCCTCGACGCCGACGAACTGGCCGCCGCCGTACGCACCGCGCTGGAGCCGCTCTGGCAGGGCGCGCCCGACGATGGGGGAGGCTGGGCGGGCGTGGAGAAGCTGCTCGGCGAGGCGACGGCGGCGGCCACGCGCGCGTGGCGCGACGAAACCGCCCGCACGCTCCAGGAGGCGGCGGTTGCCGCGGTCCGTGCGGCCGCGCCCGAAGGCTTCCAGGTGCTGCTGCACGCGGACCCCGTCACGTACCACGTCGGCGCCAACCCCGGCGTCGACCCGGCACACATCCTGTCCATCGCGGACGGTGTGGTCGTGCCCTGCGCGGGCGGCCCGGGCCTGCTCACGCCATTCGCCGAACAGGGCCGCGCGGGCGCGGTCCTCGCCGCCAACCTCGGCGTCGTCTCCGGCATGGGCGGCAGCCCGGGCACCCTGGCGGCGGACGCGGCGCGGGCCCGTGACCTCGGGGCCACGGAACTGCGGCTTTATCACGCCGGGTTGGCGTCGGACGCGGACCTGGAAGCCGTACGCAAGGGGCTCAGCGGACTCTGAGCCAGCACCGCCAGCTGCGCCAGGCCCAGCACCACCAACAGCAGCCGGTGGTCGACCAGTTCCACCAGCAGCGCCCCCGCGGCGAGACCGACCGCGTTCGGAGCGAACATCAGAGTGTTGGCCGTGGCGACGACACGGCCCAGCATCCGCTGTGGCGCCCCGGACTGTACGGCGGTGAGCGCGGCGATCAGCACACAGGGCAGCCCCACGCCGATCGCCGCGCCGCACATCAGGGCCACCGCGTCCGACGGCACCGCCCGCAGGGCAACCGCGACACCGGTGAGGGCCATCCCGCCCACCGCGAACCGGCGCTCGCCCAGGCGGCGCAGGGCGACACCCGAGGCCAGCCCGACCGCGACCGATCCGGCTCCCTGGACGGCGTACAGCACACCGGCGAACGCGGGGGAGTGGCCGAGGCCCTCGACGACCGCGTAGACAAGCGCTCCGTTGACGCCCGCGAACAGCATCGTCGTACCGCCGGCCAGGACCAGGTGCCGCAGCCGGGCGTCCCGCCACAGGTGCCGGGCGCCCTCGGCGGTCTGCTCCCGCCAGTCGCTCGTGGGCGGCACCGGGCCGCTCTCGCGGACCCGGACACAGGTGTACAGCAGGGCCGCGCCCGCGAAGGTCACCGCGTCCAGGAGGGCGACGCCCGGGCCGCCGTACACCGCGTAGAGGCCCGCGCCCGCCAGCGGGGCGACCAGCTTCATGCCCTCGACGGCCGTCGTCCGCAGCCCGTTGAAGGCGCCGAGCAACTCCGGGCCGACGGCCGCGGCGACCAGCGCCGACTCGGCCGCGTCGTGGACGACGGACGCCGTGCCGTACACCAGCAGCACCGTGAACAGCAGCCACAGGCCCGCCGCGGAGTCGACGGTGAGCAGCGTCAGGAGCAGAGCCGCCAGAAGCAGGTTGACCGTGATGAGCAGGGGTTTGCGGCGGGCGCGGTCGGCGAGCGTGCCCAGGGGCGGTCCCGCCAGGGACGGCACCCACAGGGCGAACGTGCACAGCGCGGCCAGTCCGTCCGACCCCGTGAGGTCCTTCATCCACACACCGGACGCCAGCCACAGGGCCGACGTACCGAGGCCGGAGACCACCACCGCGGCGAGATACAGCGCCGCATCGCGGTCGCGCAGCACGCGCGACACCGTCCAAGTCGTCGTCATACCCGGTCATCGTGGGGCTGAGGAGGGGGCGTGCGGATCGGGCGGATGCCCTACTCGGCTGCGGGCCTACAGCTCGTCGTGACCGGGGTTGTAAGGCCCTCCCACCACCGCCGGCAGCACGGTCCGCAGATAACGGCGCACGTCGTCGGCGTCGTTGATCTCACGGCCACTGATGTTGAGGGGCGCGGGGTTGTGGTTGGGGCCGATGCCGAGGATGTTCCAGAAGAAGTTGGAGAGCGTGCCCCAGTTGTTCTCCATGTGCTGCAGCCACTCGGGGATGCCGGTGCGCGAGCTGTCCCAGGAGTACATGGCGTCCCGGAAGACACCTTCGAGGTCGTTGAAGCGGGCGGCCTCGGACGTGAACTGGATGAGCAGCATGAGGGCGCGAGCGGTCGTCTGCGGGTGGGCGTTGGCCGACGTCTGGTTGGCCAGGTCCAGGACGGCCTGCCGGACGCTCCAGAAGGCGACCGGCATCTCCGACCGGTTGCGGCCGGCCCTGGCCACGATCGAGTTGTAGTTGCCGCCGAAGGGCAGGAGCTGCCGCGCTGTGGGGATGGCCGCGTTGACGTGGACGTCGTTGAAGAAGTAGGAGACGCCGGGCGTCGCCTGGGGGGAGAACCCGATCACGTAAAGATTGGCGGGGTTGATCCAGAGGTCCACCCCTCGACGCCTTCCACCGTCGTCGTCGGCGCTCAGCGAGACCCTGACGACGCCCTCGTTCTGGGTGGTGTGCTGTGTGACCTCCACACCCTGGGCCGAGAATCCGACCGCGGCGCGCAGGCTCGCGAGGAACGAGGAGTACGCGATCCTGAGGTTCGGGCCGGGAGAGGATCCCAGGTCCAGCCAGACGTGGCTGACCTGGCCCTCGCCGGTCGTCGCCGCCGCCGGCTGGGCCGGGGAGAGGACTCCGGCGCCGACGGACAGCGCCAGGACGAGGGCGAGTATCGCCTGGCGTAAGGTCCGGCCGAGGTCTCTGAAGGTACGCATGTACGTCCGATCGTGAGTGGTTGATGCCAGGCGGAAGAGCCTGCTCCGGTGACGCTGGGCAGCCGACCCGATCGGAGGCGGTCCGTCAGCGCACGGAACCGTGCCTTCCAGAGCACAGCTGTACAGCGGAACTCCTCTTCGGTGATCTCGCCGGCCACCGATGAGTCCTGCGGTTCGCGGAAGTCTGCATTGACATGGATGCAGAGATCACCACCCTCGACCTCGGACCGCAGACCCGGATCGTGGCCCGTCTCGCGGCGGGCGTGCGGGATGAGCAGCTGACGGACGCCACCCCGTGCCCGGGCACCGCCGTGCGCAACATGCTCGGGCATCTGCTCGGGCTGGCCGTCGCCTTCCGGGACGCCGGGCGCAAGGACCTGGGCGTCACGACCGACACCAGCCCCACCGCCGCCGTGCCCGACATCGGCCCCGGCTGGCGCGAGGAGCTGCCCAAGGTCCTCGACGAACTGGCCGACGCATGGCGTGACCCCTCCGCCTGGACCGGTATGACCCGCGCGGGCGGCATCGACCTGCCGGGCGCGGTCGCCGGTGCCGTGGCGGTCGACGAGCTGGTCATCCATGCCTGGGACCTGGCCCGGGCCACCGGCCAGCCGTACGAGCCGGACCCGGCCGCGCTGGAGGCGTCGTACGCCTTTCTCCTCGCGTCCGCCGACGACCCCTCCCGCGGCGAGATCTTCGGCCCCGTCGTCCCCGTACCGGCCGACGCGCCCCTGCTGGACCGGGCGGTAGGGCTGAGCGGACGCGATCCGGGCCGGACGACCACGCCGTGAGAACGGGAGATGTGGCGCCGGGGACGTAATCGAGAGGCGCGGCGCCCGGGACGACCGTACGCTCCGCGCATGTCTTCCGACCTCACCCTCACCGTCCTCGGCACCGCCTCCCCCCACCCGCAGCCCGACCGGCCCTGCTCCGGGTATCTCCTGCGTGGCGGTGGCGCCGAGGTGTGGGTGGACGCGGGGCCCGGCAGCTTCGCCGAGTTGCAGCGGCACACGGATCCGGCGCGGCTGAGCGCGATCTGGATCTCACACCTGCACGCGGACCACGACTCCGATCTGCTCTCCGCGTTCTACGGCCTCGCATACGGAGGCCTCACTCCGCCCGCGCCCCTTCCCGTCCACGCCCCGCGCGCGTGCGCTCAGCGGTTGGCCGGCTTCTTCGGTCGCCCCGACGCGGGTTTTCTGGCGGACACGTTCGACTTCCGCCCCCTGGACGACGGCCACACCGTCCGGTACGGCGGGCTGCTGCTCACCTCGCGTGCCGTCGAGCACGACGTCGAGGCGTACGGCCTGCGGGCCGCGTACGAGGGCAGGACGCTCGCGTACTCCGGGGACAGCGGCCCCTGCGCCGCCCTGACCGGGCTCGCCCGTGACGCCGACCTGTTCCTGTGCGAGGCCGACATCGATCGGCATCGCGAAGGCGAACAGGTCCACCTGACCCCCGAGGACGCCGGCGGAACGGCACGGGAGGCGGGCGTGGGGCAGCTGCTCATCACCCACGTCGGCCCCACCCTCACCCCCGAGTCGGCGACCGTCCGGGCGGCCTCGGTGTTCGGCGGGCCGACCGCCACCGCCCGCGTGGGCGAGACCAGAGCGGTCTGACGCAACGCCAACTTCCTTTGTCAGAAGCATTGACGAAACACGGACGCCCTCCTAGTTTCAACGCGTCGTACTTCGTACGTCATATATGAGACGCGATATGTGAGATCCGATACGTGAGATCCGAGAGGCGCGCATGACCTCTGTGCCCACGCCGATCCCGTCCCGCACGCAGTACGTGCTGGAAGGGATCAAACACCGCATCCTGACCGGGCAGTTGACCCCGGGACAGGCCCTGGTCGAGACGGAGCTCGCCGCACAGTTCGGGGTGTCCAAGACCCCGGTGCGCGAGGCTCTGAAGACCCTGGCCGGCACCGGGCTGGTCGTGATGAACCAGTACAAGGGCGTCACGGTGCGCATGGTGGACGCGGACATGGCGCGCGAGGTCTACGACGTGCGGCTGCTGCTGGAGCCGGAGGCGCTGCGCCGGTCGGTGCGGCGCGGAGCCTCCCTGGACGCCGCGCGGGACGCGCTGACCCGGGCCGACGACGCCACGGACACCGCCGAACGCTCCCTGGCCAACCGGGAGTTCCACCGCGCCCTGTACGTGCCGTGCGGCAACCCGCTGCTCGGCCGGATGCTCGACGAGGTCCGCGACCAGGCCGCCCTGGTCTCCGCCGTCGCCTGGGCCGCCGACCCCTCCTGGGAGCGGGAGGCCGCCGAGCACCGCGACATCCTGCGGCTCGCCCTGGACGGCGACGCGGACGGCGCGGCCCGCGCCCTGCACGCCCACATCGCGTCCTTCGTCCGGCGCGCGTTCCCCGAGGTCGGAGAGGCCCAGGCAGAGGAAGGTCAGGCATGAGCAGCGTGGCGTTCGAGACCCAGCGGGCGGCCCTGGCCGACGTGGTGGCGATCCCGGTGACCCCGTTCGCCGAGGACGGCTCCGTCGACCAGGAGACCCACCGGGCCCTGCTGCGCCGACTGCTCGACGGCGGGATCACCACGCTCACCCCCAACGGCAACACCGGCGAGTTCTACGCCCTCACCCCCGAGGAGCGCCGCCTCGTCACGGAGATGACGATCGATGAGGCGGGGGATCGTTCAACGATCCTCGTGGGGGTCGGGCACGACATTCCCACCGCCATCGCCTCCGCCCGCCACGCCCGCGAACTGGGGGCGGCGATGGTGATGGTCCACCAGCCCGTCCACCCGTACGTCTCGCAGAGCGGCTGGGTCGACTACCACCGCGCGATCGCCGAGGCCGTGCCCGAGCTGGGCGTGGTCCCGTACATCCGCAACGCGCAGCTGGCCGGTGTCCGGCTCGCCGAACTCGCCGACGTCTGCCCGAACGTGATCGGCGTCAAGTACGCCGTCCCGGACGCGGCCCGCTTCGCCGCCTTCGCCCGGGACGCGGACCTGGAACGCTTCGTCTGGGTCGCCGGTCTCGCCGAGCCGTACGCCCCCTCGTACTTCTCCGCCGGAGCCACCGGCTTCACCTCGGGGCTCGTGAACGTCAACCCGGCCGTTTCGCTGAACATGATCGAAGCGCTTCGATCCGGCGACTACCCGGCCGCGATGAAGGTCTGGGAGCAGATCCGCCGCTTCGAGGAGCTGCGCGCGGCCAACGGCTCCGCCGACAACGTCACCGTCGTCAAGGAGGCCCTCGCCTCCCTCGGACTGTGCCGCCGGGACGTACGCCCCCCGAGCAGGCCGCTGCCCGAGGACGAGCGCGCGGAGGTCGCCGCCATCGCCGCCGGGTGGTCCGTATGAACGAGCCGGTGAACAAGAAGCGCCCGGAAGAGCTGCGCAGTCACCAGTGGTACGGCACCGAGGGCCTGCGTTCCTTCAGTCACCGCGCCCGCACCCGCCAGCTCGGCTACCTGCCCGGGGAGCACCTGGGCAAGCCCGTCATCGCGATCCTCAACACCTGGTCGGACATCAACCCCTGTCATGTGCACCTCCGTGACCGGGCGCAAGCGGTCAAACGGGGCGTGTGGCAGGCAGGTGGTTTCCCGCTGGAGTTCCCGGTCTCCACCCTCAGCGAGACCTTCCAGAAGCCGACCCCGATGCTCTACCGCAACATGCTCGCGATGGAGACCGAGGAACTGCTGCGCTCCTATCCGGTGGACGGCGCCGTACTGATGGGCGGCTGCGACAAGACCACGCCCGCGCTGCTCATGGGGGCCGCGAGCGTCGACCTGCCGACCGTGTTCGTGCCCGCCGGGCCGATGCTGCCCGGCCACTGGCGCAACGAGGTCCTGGGCTCCGGCACCGACATGTGGAAGTACTGGGACGACAAGCGGGCCGGCCTCATCGGGGACTGCGAGATGGCCGAGCTGGAGAACGGCCTCGCCCGCTCGCCGGGCCACTGCATGACGATGGGGACGGCGTCCACGCTGACGGCGGCGGCGGAGGCGCTGGGCGTGACGGTTCCGGGCGCGTCGAGCATTCCGGCCGTGGACTCGGGGCACGATCGGATGGCCGCCGCAGCCGGCATGAGGATCGTTGAACAAGTCCACAAGGGGCGCGTCCTCTCCGAGATCCTCACCCGCGACGCCTTTGAGGACGCCGTCACGACCGTCCTCGGCCTCGGCGGCTCCACCAACGCCGTGATCCACCTGATCGCCATGGCCGGCCGCGCCGGGGTGAAGCTCACCCTGGACGACTTCGACCGCATCGCCCGCACGGTCCCCGTCCTGGCCAACGTCCGCCCGGGCGGCCAGACGTACCTCATGGAGGACTTCCACTTCGCGGGCGGCCTGCCCGGTTTCCTCTCCCGGATCCCGGACCTGCTCCACCTGGACCGGCCCACCGTCTCGCACGACACCCTGCGCGAGCAGATCGCCGGCGCGCAGGTCCACAACGACGACGTCATCCGCCCGCGCGAGAACCCGGTCGCGAGCGAGGGCGGGGTCGCCGTACTGCGCGGCAACCTCTGCCCCGACGGCGCCGTCATCAAGCACATCGCCGCCGAGCGGCACCTGCTCAAGCACACCGGTCCCGCGGTCGTCTTCGATGACTACAAGACGATGCAGCGGACCATCAACGATCCGGAACTGGGCATCACCGCCGACAGCGTGCTGGTGCTGCGCAACGCCGGACCCAAGGGCGGCCCGGGCATGCCCGAGTACGGCATGCTGCCCATCCCCGACCACCTGCTCAGGCAGGGAGTGCGGGACATGGTGCGGATCTCCGACGCCCGGATGAGCGGTACGAGTTACGGCGCGTGCGTGCTGCACGTGGCGCCGGAGTCGTACGTCGGCGGACCGCTGGCGCTCGTGCGCACGGGTGACTCGATCACCCTGGACGTCGAGGCACGCACGCTCCATCTCGACGTGGACGACGAGGAGTTGGAGCGGCGGCGTGCGGAGTGGACGCCGCCGCCCACCCGGTACGAGCGAGGTTACGGCGCGCTCTACAACGACCAGATCACCCAGGCCGACACGGGCTGCGACTTCGAGTTCCTGGCCCGCCCCGGCAAGGTGCAGGACCCCTACGCCGGCTGACCCCCCCAGCGGTACGACCGCGCACCCGTCTGCCCGGAGAGAAAGCGCTTCACCCGCACGCTCACGCACCACGCACGCACGACGTACGAGAACGGAGAACAGTCATGGCCCAAGCCGCAGCCGTGGCGAAGTCGCCCGCGCCACCCCGGCGGCGCCGTGCCTCCGCCACGCCGCGCAGGCTGCCGTACCTGCTGATCGCCCCGGCGGCCCTGCTCATGCTGGGCTTCATCGCCTACCCGGTGATCAGCGTCTTCTACTACAGCCTGCAGAACTACAACCCCACCAAGCCGTGGCGGAACGGCTACGCGGGCTTCGACAACTTCGTCCACGCCTTCACCGACGACCCGCAGTTCTGGGACACGCTGATCTTCAGCGGCAAGTGGGTCGTCGTCGAGGTCGGGCTGCAACTGCTGTTCGGTCTGGCCCTGGCACTGATCGTGAACCAGACCTTCGTGGGCCGCGCGCTGGGCCGCGCGCTGGTCTTCTCCCCGTGGGCCGTCTCCGGCGTGCTGACCTCCGCGATCTGGGTGCTGCTCTACAACTCCCAGACCGGCATCACCCGTTACCTCGCCGACATGGGCATCGGCTCCTACGGCACCAGCTGGCTGTCGGACACCTCCACCGTCTTCCCGGCGACGGTCGTCGCCGACCTGTGGCGCGGTGTCCCGTTCTTCGCGATCCTCATCCTCGCCGACCTCCAGTCCGTCTCGAAGGACCTGTACGAGGCCGCCGAGGTCGACGGCGCCAGCCGGCTCAAGCAGTTCTGGCACATCACACTGCCCCATCTGAAGGACGCCATCGTCCTGGCCACGCTGCTGCGCGCGGTGTGGGAGTTCAACAACGTCGACCTGCTCTACACCCTGACCGGTGGCGGTCCCGCGGGGGAGACCACCACCCTCCCGCTCTACATCGCCAACACGTCAGTCGACGCCCACAACTTCGGCTACGCGTCCGCCCTCACCACGGTCGCGTTCGTGATCCTGCTCTTCTGCTCGATGGTCTATCTGCGGCTCAGCAAGTTCGGAGGTGAGGAGAAGTGATCACCAAGGAGGCCACCGAGGTCGCGCCGGCTCCCCGGTACGAGGTCCCCGCCCCGCCCCGCCCCACCAAGCGCGAGCGCGCCTGGGACGAGGCACCGCGCTGGCAGATCTACCTGCCGCTGGGGATCTACCTGATCTTCACCCTGATCCCCTTCTACTGGATCCTGCTCTTCGCGCTGCGCCCGGCCGGCTCGACCTCGCTCGTGCCCTGGCCGATCACCTTCGAGCACTTCGAGAAGGTCTGGACGGAGCGGTCCTTCGGCACCTACTTCCAGAACAGCGTTCTCGTCGGCGTCGCGACCCTGCTGATGACCACGCTCGTCGCGCTGGCCGGCGGCTACGCCCTCGCCCGGTTCAACTTCAAGATCAAGCGGGCCTTCATGCTCGCCCTGCTCTGCTCCCAGTTCGTGCCGGGCGCGCTGCTGCTCGTGCCGCTGTTCGAGATCTTCGCCGAGCTGAAGATGATCAACTCGCTGGGCAGTGTCATCTTCGCGGAGACCGTCTTCCAGCTGCCGCTGTCGATGATCCTGATCAGCAACTTCATCAAGAACGTGCCGTACTCGCTGGAGGAGGCCGCCTGGGTCGACGGCTGCAACAGGATGACCGCCTTCCGTATCGTCGTCCTGCCGTTGCTTCGCCCCGGTCTGATCGCCGTCGGCTCCTTCGCCTTCGTGCACTCCTGGAACCACTTCCTGTTCGCGCTGATGTTCCTCAACAACCAGGAGAAGCAGACCATCCCGGTCGGCCTCAACACCCTGATGAGCGCGGACAGCGTCGACCTCGGCGCCCTCGCGGCGGGCGGCATCATCGCCGCCGTACCCGTGGTCGTCGTGTTCGCCTTCATCCAGAAGTGGCTGATCACCGGCTTCAGCGCGGGGGCGGTGAAGGGATGAGGGCACGTCAGATCATCGTCGCCGTCGGACTGCTGGGACTGCTGTGCGTCCCCGCGCACGCCGAGGCCCGTGACATCAGCCGCGACACCCTCCCGGTGAACGACGGCTGGGCGGCGTACGGCACCGGCACCACCGGAGGCGCGGCCGCCGACGACGCACACGTGTACACGGTCACCGACCGCGCCGGACTCGTCCGCGCCCTCGACGGCGGCAGCGCCACCCCGAAGATCATCAAGATCGCCGGGACGGTCGACGCCAACACCGGCGACGACGGGGACCACCTGGACTGCGCCGACTACGCCACCGACGGCTACAGCACGAAGAAGTACCTCGCCGCCTACGACCCCCGCACCTGGGGCTCCGCCAAGCCCAGCGGCCCGCAGGAGGAGGCCCGCCAGGCCTCGGCGGCCAAGCAGGCGGAGCGGGTCGTGCTCACCGTCGGCTCCAACACCACGATCGTCGGCCTGGGCAAGGGCGCCGTCCTCAAGGGCGCGAGCCTCCAGGTCAGGAACGCGGACAACGTCATCCTGCGCAACCTCGACGTGCGCGACGCCTACGACTGCTTCCCCGTCTGGCAGCCCAACACCGGGGGCCTCGGCGACTGGAAGACGGCCTACGACACCATCTGGCTGTCCGGCGCCACCCATGTCTGGGTCGACCACGTCACCGCCTCCGACAAGGGCCACCCGGACGCGAAGGAGCCCACCTGCTTCGCCCGCAACTACCTGCGCCACGACGGCCTGCTGGACATCACCAACGGCTCCGACCTGGTCACCGTCTCCTGGAGCCGCTTCGCCGACCACGACAAGGCGATGCTCATCGGCAACGGCGACACGGTCACAAGCGACCGCGGCAAGCTCCGGGTCACCCTGCACCACAACGAGTTCGAGTCGGTCATCCAGCGCGCCCCGAGGGTCCGCTTCGGCCAGGTGCACCTCTACAACAACCGGTACGTGATCCCCGAGGACTCCGGCGACCACCGCTACTCCCTCGGCGTGTCGACCGAGTCGGCCCTCTACGCCGAGAACAACGCCTTCCACGCCCCCGGCCATGTCGAGGTCGCCGACCTGGTCAAGAGCTGGAACGGCACCGCCCTGCACCAGAGCGGCACCCTCTTCAACGGCTATCCGGTCGACCTGCTCGCGATCCACAACGCCTACAACTCCGGCAGCGAACGTGATCTCACGGCGGACGTCGGCTGGGCGCCTACCCTGCACACAAAGATCGACAGCGCCGAGGCGGCCGACCGAGAGGTGGCGCGCGGCGCGGGCGCAGGGAGGCTCCCATGACCGTACCCATCGTCCTCGCGGGCGCGCGCGGCCACGGCCGCTGGCACCTGGACAACATCCGCCGGCTCCAGGACAAGGGCATCGTCCGCCTGGCGGGCATCTGCGAGCTGACCCCGCTGACGGCCGACGAGATCCCCGAGGGCCTCGGCACCCCCGAGCAGTCGAGCGACTTCGGCGCGCTGCTGGACTCCACCGGCGCCCGGATCGCCGTGATCTGCACGCCGATCCCGACCCACACGGACCTGGCGCTGGCAGCCGCCGACCGGGGTGTCCACCTCCTCCTGGAGAAGCCCCCCGCCCCCTCCTACGCCGAGTTCCGCCGCATGGCCGACGGTGTCGCCAAGGCCGGCGTGGCCTGCCAGATCGGCTTCCAGTCGCTGGGCTCGCACGCCGTGCCCGCGATCCGCGAACTGATCGCCGAGGGTGCCATCGGCGAGGTCACCGGCATCGGCGGCGCCGGCGCCTGGGCCCGCGCGCAGGCCTACTACCGGCGGGCCCCCTGGGCCGGCAAGCGGCGGCTGAACGGCGTCGACGTGATCGACGGAGCGCTCACCAACCCGCTCGCCCACGCCGTCGCCACCGCCCTCGCGCTGGCCGGAGCCACCCACGCCGAGGACGTCCGCGACATCGAGACCGAGCTGCTGCGCGCCAACGACATCGAGTCCGACGACACCTCCTGCGTGCGCGTCACCACCGCCCGGGACCGCCAGGTCACCGTCGCCGCGACCCTGTGCGCCGAGCAGCCCGACGAGCCGTACGTCCTCGTCCACGGCAGCCGCGGCAGGATCACCTTCTGGTACAAGCAGGACCGCGTCCTGCTCCAGCGCGCCGACCACGGTCCCGAGGAGTACGAGTACGGCCGCACCGACCTGCTGGAGAACCTCGTCGACCACCTCACCGACGGGACCGAGCTGCTGGTCACCCCGGACGAGACCGGCGCCTTCATGAAGGTCGTCGAGGCGATCCGGACGGCACCCGACCCGGCCCCGCTGCCCGACGGCGCCTGGGAGCTGCTGCCCGACGAGGACCGCAGGGTCGTGCCCGGCATCGACGGGCTCGTCGCGGCCGCCGCCGACACCCTCGCCCTCTACTCCGAACTGGGCGCCTCCTGGGCGCTCACCGCCAAGGTCCCCAAAGAGCCGAAAGAGGTGAGCACCTGATGACGACCCACGACGCTCCGGTCCTGCGGGTCGCGGGCCGCCCGGTCGGCCGGTACGTCACCCGGCCCGAGCTGCCCGCCCGGCTCTCCCCGCGACCGTATCTGCACCCCGTCACCACCCTGGCCGGCACGGCGGTCACCGAACTGAGCCCCGCCGACCACACACACCACCTCGGCGTCGGTGTAGCCGTTCCCGACGTCGAGGGGTTCAACTTCTGGGGCGGACGCACCTTCGTCCGCGACCAGGGCCCGGCCGAGCTCGACAACCACGGCGCGCAGCGGCACACCGCGTTCCAGCTGCGCGACCCCGACGGCTTCGTGGAGGAGCTGCGCTGGGTCGCCGCCGGAGCCGAGCTGCTGCGCGAGCGCCGCACGGTCGCGGCCACCGAACTCACCGGCACGGCCTGGGCGCTGGACTTCACCTTCTCCCTGACCAACGTCACCCAGAGCCCGCTGTCCATCGGCAGCCCCGCCACCAACGGCCGCCCCGGCGCCGCCTACGGCGGCTTCTTCTGGCGGGCCCGCAAGGAGGCGCAGGCCCCGGACGTCTTCACCGCCGGCACCGAGGGCGAGGAAGAGGTCCACGGCGGCCGCGCCGACTGGCTCGCCCTCGTCGGCGGCACCTGGACGCTGGTCTTCGCCGGAGCCACCGAACAGACCCGCAGGGATCCGTGGTTCGTGCGCGTCGAGGAGTACCCGGGCGTGGGGTCGTCCCTGGCCCACGACGAGCGGCTGCCCATCCCGCCGGGGGAGACCGTCGTCCGCCGGATCGTCACCGTCGTCGCCGACGGCCGCCTCGACCGGGACGGGGCCGCCGCCCTCGTCCGCAAGGCGGTGAGCCCGTGACCGCCGAGACCTACACGAACCCGGTCCTCAACGCCGACTGGTCCGACCCGGACGTCGTCCGCGTCGGCGACGACTTCTACCTCACCGCCTCCAGCTTCGGCCGCGCCCCCGGCCTGCCGCTGCTGCACTCCCGCGACCTCGTCCACTGGACCCTGGTCGGCCACGCCCTGGAACGCCTGGAGCCGGGGAGCGAGTTCACCTCCCCGCGCCACGACTGCGGGGTCTGGGCCCCGTCCCTGCGCCACCACGATGACCGGTTCTGGATCTTCTGGGGCGACCCCGACCAGGGCATCTTCCATGTCAACGCCCCCGAGATCAGGGGGCCTTGGACCCAACCGCACCTCATCAAGGAAGGCAAGGGCCTGATCGACCCCTGCCCCCTGTGGGACGACGAGACCGGCGAGGCCTACCTCGTGCACGCCTGGGCCAAGTCCCGCTCCGGCGTCAAGAACCGCCTCACCGGCCACCGTATGCACCCCGACGCCACCTCCCTCCTCGACGAGGGCAAGCTGATCGTGGACGCGGACCGCATCCCCGGCTGGTTCACCCTGGAGGGCCCCAAGCTCTACCGGCACGACGGCTGGTTCTGGATCCTGGCGCCCGCCGGGGGAGTGGAGACCGGCTGGCAGGGCGCCTTACGCGCACGGGACTTCTTCGGACCGTACGAGGAACGGATCGTCCTCGAACAGAACGACACCGACGTCAACGGCCCCCACCAGGGCGGCTGGGTGCGCACCCCGTCCGGCGAGGACTGGTTCCTGCACTTCCAGCAACGTGGGCCCTACGGCAGGGTCGTGCACCTCCAGCCGATGCGCTGGGGGAGCGACGGCTGGCCGGTGATCGGGGACGACGGCGCCCCCGTGGCCGTACACAGGCGGCCCGACCTCCCGCCGCAGCCGTACGCGGCGCCCGCCACCGACGACGACTTCCCCGGCGGACGGTTCGGACGGCAGTGGCAGTGGACGGCCAACCCGCAGGACGGCTGGGCCACCCAGCACTCCGGCGACGGCCTGCGGCTGGCCTGCGTCCGCTCGGTGGACGCGCACGACCTGCGCAGACTGCCGAACGTCCTGACCCAGCGGCTGCCCGGCACCCCGTCCGCCGTCGAGGTGGACCTGCGCCTGCACAGCGAGGAGCCCGGGGCGCGGGCCGGACTCGCGGTGCTCGGGGACGCGTTCGGCTGGATCGGGCTCCAGCGCGGAGCCGACGGCACGGTCCACCTCGTGCACCGGTTCGCCGAGTCGGTCGCCGACAAGGAACGCGACGCCGCCCATCCACGCCAGGTGCCGCGGCAGGCAACGTTCGCCCCGTCGCGACGCCCGGCACGCACGCCCGCCGCACCGGCCGAAAGCCCCGGTACGTCCAGTACGAGGACTTCCCGCCGGCACGCCGATAGCACGCACCGGGCGCCGCTCCTTGACGGGCAAACGCTGCCTGCCGCGGCACCAGCGCCCGAGGGACGGGTCCGGCTGCGCATCGAGATCGGCGCCGGAGCCCGCTGCCGCTTCTTCTACGACCTCGGTGACGGCCCGACCCCGTCGGGTCCCGTCTTCGCCGCCACCCCGTGGCGCTGGGTCGGCGCCCTGCTCGGCCTGTTCGCCCTCGCGCCCGTCGGGGCGGGGCACGCGGGCGCCGCCACGTTCACGCAGTTCCGGATCACCGACTTGTAACCACTGCTTCTGTACCCCTGTCACGCCTGTTGGGAGCCGCAATGACGCACTTCCATAGCAAGCGCTTGCCCAGACCGGGTGCCGCCCTGGCCGCGGTCGCGGGCCTGGTCGCCGCCCTGGGACTGGGCGCGATCGGAGAGGCGAGGGCCGCCGCATCCGCCCCCGCCGCGGTGTCCGCCCCGGCGGCCTCCCGCTGGACCGACCAGGCCCACGGCTTCGCCTCGCTCGCCGGAGGCACCACGGGCGGGGCCGGCGGCAGGGTCGTCACGGTCACCGACCAGGCCGCGCTGGCGAAGTACACGGCCGCCGAGGAGCCGTACGTCATCCGCGTGGCGGGGGCGGTCGCCGTCGAACCCTTCGGCTCGGACATCGTCGTCGCCTCGAACAAGACGATCATCGGCGTCGGCGACACCGGCGAGATCGTCCACGGTGAACTGCACCTCAACCCCGGAACGCACAACGTCATCATCCGCAACCTGACGATCCGCGACTCCTACGTCGAGGGCGACTGGGACGGCAAGACCACCGACTTCGACGCCATCCAGATGGACACCGTCGACCACGTCTGGATCGACCACAACCGCTTCACGCACATGGGCGACGGCCTGCTCGACATCCGCAAGGACAGCCAGTACATCACCGTCTCCTACAACCAGTTCAGCGACCACAACAAGGCGTTCGGGATCGGCTGGACGACCAACGTCCGGACGCAGATCACCATCGACCACAACTGGTTCACCGGCACCAAGCAGCGCAATCCCTCGGCGGACAACTGCGCCTACGCCCACCTCTACAACAACTACCTCTCGGCACAGGTGGACGACGGCGACCCGGTGTGGACGTACGGGAACTGGTCGCGGGGCCGCACCAAGATGGTCATCGAGAACAGCTACTACGACGGGGTCCAGCATCCCTACCAGGCCGACACCACCGCGGAGTTGGTGCAGCGCGGGTCGATCCTGAGGAACACGAGCGGTCGGACCGACGCATGGGGCGCCGCCTTCGACCCCAGGGAGTTCTACGGCTACCGGCTGGATCCCGCTGCCGCCGTCCCCGCGCTGGTGAAGAAGTTCTCCGGGCCGCAGCGGTGGATCGGCGTGCCCCTGGACGTCCCCGGCGCCGTGGACCGACATGAGCGGGTTCTCGTGGAAGGACACGCGGTGCACGGAGTACCGGAACCACGGGCCGGGCGGACGTCACCACGGACCGGCCGCAGATGAGCGACGGGGACGCGAGGACGCACACCGTCGCCGAGTACCTCAAGGGCAACGACGACTGGGCGCCGTACGCCCGCCACTGACCCCCCACAACTTCATATCTCCGTTTGATCCAGAAGAGAGAGCCGACCAATGAAGAGCAGCATCCGCAGAAGCAGGCGCGCGGCCATCGCCGTCGCCCTGGGCTCCGTCCTCGCCCTGACCGCCACCGCCTGCGGTGACGACGGCAGCGGCTCCGGCGGTGACAAGGGGTCCGAGGGCAGCGGCAAGGGCAAGATCGTCTTCTGGGACAACAACGGCGGTGTCCGCACCGACATCTGGAAGCAGATCATCGCCGACTTCGAGAAGGCGAACCCGGACATCAAGGTCGAGTACGTCGGGATCGCCTCCACCGAGTACCAGTCCAAGGTCGACACCGCCATCCAGGGCGGTGGCCTGCCCGACGTCGGCGGTGTCGGCGCGGCGATGGCCGCCGGGATCGCCGCCCAGAACGCGCTGGAGCCCCTGGACGACCGCCTCGGCAAGTCCTCGCTCAAGGGCAAGCTCAACGAGGCGATGGTCGAGTCGCTGAAGTCCGCGGGCGGCGGCGACGCGCTGTACTCGATCCCCACCTCCGCCAACAACGGCGTCCTCTACTACCGCACGGACCTGTTCAAGGCGGCGGGCCTGGAGGAGCCGACGACGTGGGACAAGTTCTACGCCGCGGCGGAGAAGCTCACCGACGCCAAGAAGAACGAGTTCGGCTACACCATCCGCGGCGGTGCCGGCTCCATCGCCCAGGCGCTGGACGCGATGTACGGGCAGTCCGGGATCACCTCCTTCTGGGACGCGAGCGGTGAGAAGACCACCGTGAACGATCCGAAGAACGTGGCGGCGCTCGAGAAGTACGCGGCCCTCTTCAAGAAGGTCACTCCGGCCGCCGACCTCAACAACGACTTCACCAAGATGGTCGCGCAGTGGGACTCCGGCAAGATCGGAATGCTCAATCACAATCTGGGGTCGTACCAGGATCACGTGAAGGCGCTGGGGGTCGAGAAGTTCCGGGGTATTCCCCAGCCGGCCGGCTCCGCCGGTAAGCGGGTCCAGGTGTCCAACCCGGTGGACGGGCTCGGACTGTTCAAGAGCTCGAAGAACAAGGAAGCCGCGTGGAAGTTCATCGAGTTCGCGACCTCGAAGGCCGAGAACTCGAAGTTCAACGAGTCGGCGGGGCAGGTGCCGGCGAACACGGAGGCGGCGAAGGACACGTGGGTGAGCAAGGCCGAGCCCACGAAGCTGGCTGCGGCGGCGCTGACCGATGGGTCTACGACCATTGTTCAGCTGCCGTACTACCTGCCTGACTGGAACACGATTTCCAAGGCGGACAACGAGCCGAACTTCCAGAAGGTGCTGCTCGGGAAGATGAGTGCGAAGGATTTCCTGGACACGATGGCCGATCAGCTGAACAAGGCGCAGGAGGAGTGGAAGCAGCAGAAGAAGAGCTGATTCCGAGTTTCGTCGTGGGGCGGTTCGTGGTTCGCGGACTGCGGGCCGTCCCTGGCTTGTCGCGCACACGTGGCGGAGCCGCACATTGATACAGCTCCGCGCCCCTGAAATCTCGCCCTCTGTTTGAAAGGCGCACCCTCGTGTCCCTTACGCGTAGACAGGTTGCCGCTGCTGCCCTTTCCGCTGTTCCTCTTGGGACGGCGGTTGGTGGTACCGCACAGGCCGGGCCCCGCCGGGAGAGAAAGATCTACATCGCCGGTGATTCCACCGCCGCCCAGAAATACGCAGACGCCGCGCCCGAAACCGGGTGGGGAATGGTGTTGCCCTTCTTTCTGCACAAGGATCGGCCCGTTGCCAATCATGCGGTGAACGGGCGGAGTTCGAAAAGCTTCGTCGATGAGGGGCGGCTCGACGCCATCCTCGGTGTGATCAAGGCCGGCGACTTCCTCCTCATCCAGTTCGCGCACAACGACGAGAAGACCACCGATCCCACTCGGTACACCGAACCGTGGACGACGTATCAGGACCATCTGCGGATGTACGTCGACGGGGCTCGGGCGCGTGGGGCGCGGCCCGTGCTGGCGACGCCTGTGGAGCGAAGGCGGTTCGACGCCGAGGGGAAGGCCCTGCCGAGCCACGGTGAGTATCCGGCGGCCATGCGGGCGCTCGCCGCCGATGAGGGCGTGGCGCTGCTGGACGTGCAGGCGTTGTCGCTGGCGCTGTGGCAGGAGCTGGGTGTCGAGGCGACGAAGACGTACTTCAACTGGACGGCGACCGAGCAGGACAACACGCACTTCAACCCGCCGGGGGCGATCGCCGTGGCGCGGCTCGTGGTACGGGAGTTGCTGCGGACGCGGGTGCTCGGGCCGCGTGACGTGTGTCGCGTGGACGAGGAGATTCCCGAGTCGTGGATCACCTGGCCGGAAGCGGCCGCGTAACACCCCCTGACCTGGAAAAAGGAGAGCCGCATCATGAACGCATGGAAATGGCATGGGCATGTCACAGCGAGAACGGCCGCGGTGATCGGCTGCACCGCGCTGGCGCTGTCCCTGACCGGTACCACCGCCCAGGCCCGTTCGAATGACCCGGCCCGTCAGGCCCTGCCTGCCAATGACGGGTGGGCCTCCTACGGGAGCGGTACCACCGGTGGTTCGGCCGCCGATGCCGCGCACGTCTACACCGTCACCACCTGGGCCGAGTTCAAGGCCGCGCTCGCCGCCGGGGGCAGCGCGCCGAAGATCATCAAGGTGAAGGGCACGATCGACGCGGTGTCGGAGGGGTGTGACGCCCTGGCCGCGTCCGGGTACGACTTCGACGCCTACCTGGCGAAGTACGCGCCGGAGACGTGGGGCCTCGACACCGATCTCAGCGCCGAGCCCGACGACAGCCCGGAGGGGGTGCGGCGGGTCTCCGCCGCCAACCAGGACAAGCAGATCAAGGCGAACATCCCCGCCAACACCACGATCATCGGCGTCGGCAAGAACGCCGGCTTCAAGGGCGCCAGCCTCCAGATCAGGGCCGTGGACAACGTCATCGTCCGCAACCTCGCCTTCGAGAGCCCCGTCGACTGCTTCCCGCAGTGGGACCCCACCGACGGCAGCAAGGGCAACTGGAACTCCGAGTACGACACGGCCGTCGTCTACGGCTCCACCCATGTGTGGCTGGACCACAACACGTTCACCGACGGCAGCCATCCCGACAGCGCGGCGCCCACCTACTTCGGGATGCTCTACCAGCAGCACGACGGTGAGCTGGACGTCGTCCGCGGCTCGAACTACGTCACCGCCTCCTGGAACGTCTTCACCGAGCACGACAAGACGATCCTGATCGGCAACAGCGACAGCGAGTCCACCGCGGCGGGCGACCGGGGGAAGCTGAAGGTCACCTTCCACCACAACCTGTTCTCCCAGCTGGTGGAGCGGGCGCCCCGGGTGCGGTTCGGGCAGGTCGACTCCTACAACAACCACTTCGTCGCCGACTCCTCCTACGCCTACAGCTTCGGCATCGGCAAGGAGTCCCAGCTGGTCGCCGAACACAACGCGTTCACGCTGCCGAAGGGGATCAGCGCGGCCAAGGTGCTGAAGCGGTGGAACGTCTCGCCGGTCACCGCCGCCGACAACTACGTCAACGGCAAGGCCGTCGACCTGATCGCCGTGCACAACGTGGAGATCCCCGCCGAGACCCTCGAGTCCGGCGCGGGCTGGACGCCGACCCTGCGCACCAAGGTCGATCCGGCCAAGGCCGTCCCCGGCATCGTCGACTGCAACGCGGGCGCCGGCCATCTGCGCTGACGTTCCGTCACTTGGGCCGGGGCGGACGGTCGCGTACCGCCCGGCCCCCCGAAACCACCCGAGCCGCACCGCGAAGGAACAGCCGCATGTCCTCGCACCTTCCCCGTCCCCTCTCCCGCAGGGGATTCCTCGCCGCCAGCGCCGGGGCGGGCGCCGCACTCGCCCTCGCGTCGGTCCCAGCGCGGGCCTCCGGCCGGCAGCGCCCGTTCGGCCGGTACGGATCACCGGCCGCCCGCTTGAACGCGAAGACGCTGTACGTCGATCCGCTCGGCCGGGGCGACCACACCTCCGTCCGTGACGCCGTGGCCGCCACCAGCGGCAGCGGCTGGACGCTGGTCATCGCGCCGGGCACCTACCGGGAGACCGTCGCCGTCGACGCCACCCGCACCGAGGCGACCTGGATCGGCGCCTCCGAGAACCCCCGTGACGTCGTGATCGTGTACGGCAACGCGGCCGGCACCCCCAAGCCCGGCGGCGGCACCTACGGCACCACCGGTTCGGCCACCACCACGGTGCAGGCCGCAGGCTTCACCGCCCGCTGGATCACCTTCGCCAACGACTGGCTGCGCGCCGACCACCCCGACATCACCGGCACCCAGGCCGTCGCCATCAAGATCCAAGGCGACCGCTCCGCCTTCCACCACTGCCGCTTCCTCGGCCACCAGGACACCCTGTACGCCGACTCCATGGCGCTGACCGTCTTCGCCCGGCAGTACTTCTCCCACTGCTATGTCGAGGGCGACGTCGACTTCGTCTTCGGGCGGGCCACCGCGGTCTTCGAGCAGTGCCACTTCCGCACCCTGAACCGCACCGACCTCGCGTCCGCCCCCTACGGCTTCGTCTTCGCGCCCTCCACGGCGGGCGCCAACCCGCTCGGCTACCTGGTGACCAGGAGCCTGGTGTCCAGCGAAGCCCCCGACGCCTTCTACAAGCTGGCCCGCCCCTGGGTGCCCAGCTCCGACACCACCGCCCGCCCCTCGCTCACCGTCCGCGACACCCGTCTCGGCCCCGGCATCGACGCGGTCGCGCCGTACACCAACATGTCGAACTCCTTCCCCTGGCAGTCGATGCGGTTCGCCGAGTACCGCAACTCCGGGCCGGGCGCCGAGATCACCGTTCCCGAGAACCGGCCTCAACTCAGCCGTGAACAGGCCGAGTCGGCGACACGTGCGGCCTACCTCGGCGACTGGACGCCGTGGAAGGAGTGCTGAGCATGCGCAGGCGCACCCTCCTCACCGGCATCGCCGCCGGCGCCCTGGCAGCCGTCGGTGCGAGCAGTCCCGCCCTCGCCCACGGCCGTCGCGTCCTGCACGTCCGCCCCGGCGACCGCGTCCAGGCGGCCGTGGACGCGGTGACCGGCCCGGGCTGGACGATCGTCGTGCATCCGGGGACGTACCGCGAGGTCGTCAAGATCCCCGCCGAGACGGGCGAGTTGACGCTGCGGGGTGCCAGTGGCGACCCCCGCGCCGCCGTCATCGTCTTCGACAACGCGGGCGGCACCCCGAAGCCCGACGGCTCGGGCACCTACGGCACGGCCGGCTCCGCCACCTTCACCTCGGCGGCGCCCGGCCTGACCGTCCGCGACCTGACGCTGGCCAACGACTGGCTGCGCGCGGACCACCCCGACTACACGGGGACGCAGGCGGTCGCAGCGTACGTGACGGGGGACCGGTCGCGGTTCGAGAACGTCCGTCTGCTGGCCCACCAGGACACCCTGTTCGCGGACACGACGGCGCTGGACGCCTTCGACCGGCAGTACTACCGCCACTGCTACATCGAGGGCGACGTCGACTTCGTCTTCGGCCGGGCGACGGCCGTCTTCGACGCCTGCCACTTCCACACGCTCCAGCGGGACGTCGACTTCACGCCCAAGGGCATGGTCTTCGCCCCCGCCACGGCCCGCGCCAACCCCCACGGCTTCCTGGCCCTGCGCGGGCGGGTGACCTCGGGCGCCGAGGACGCGGCCTACAAGATCGCCCGGCCGTGGGTGCCGTCGTACGAGACCACCGCCTGGCCCTCGCTGGTCGTGCGGGACACCTGGCTCGGGCCGGGGACCGACGCGGTGACCCCGTACACCAACATGCGTGAGGTCTACCCGTGGCAGATCATGCGGTTCCGCGAGTACGCCAACTCCGGGCCCGGGGCGGTGATCTCGGTGCCGGAGAACCGCCCGCAGCTGACCGCTGAGGAGGCCGCGACGCACACCCGGCGGACGTACCTCGGGGACTGGAGGCCGTATGAGCGTCCGTGACCCGGTGGGGCGGCGGGCGTTCGTCATGGGGGCCGGGGCCGCGCTGTTCACGTCAGGCGCGGTGAGCGGCGCGGAGGCGGCGGTCGTCGACGGTCCGCTGCCCGAATTCCACCCCGCCCTCAAGGCCGAGCTGGACTTCCCGCTCGCCTGGGGACGGTCCCCGATCCGCGACTTCCGCGCCTGGCGCCGGGCCGCCCGCGCCAAGGTCGAGGACCTGCTCGTCGTCGAGCGGGACGACCACACCCCGTACACCCCCGAGTTCGGACCGCGCTCCGAAGCCGACGGCTACACAAGGGAGTTGGTCACCCTCTCACTCACTCGCTACGAACGTGTCCGCGCCGCCCTGCTCACCCCGCACGGCACCGGCCCGTTCCCGGCCGTGCTGCTCCTGCACGACCACGGCGCCCGGTTCGACATCGGCAAGGAGAAGCTGGTCCGGCCCTGGTACGACGACGTCCGGCTCGCCTCCGCGCAGGGATGGGCGGAGAAGTACTTCAGCGGGCGGTTCGTCGGCGACGAGCTGGCCCGGCGCGGGTATGTGGTGCTCGCCGTGGACGCCCTGGGCTGGGGCGACCGGGGGCCGCTCACCTACGACCAGCAGCAGGCCCTGGCCAGCAACTTCTTCAACCTCGGCTCCTCCCTGGCCGGGCTCATGGCCCGCGAGGACGTTCGGGCGGCCGGGTTCCTGGCCCGGCTCGACCGCGTCGACCGGCGGCGGGTTGCGGCCCTCGGGTTCTCCATGGGAGCCTTCCGCGCCTGGCAGACCGCCGCGCTCAGCGACGACCTCGCCGCCACGGCCGCCGTCTGCTGGATGACCGGCCTGAAGGAAATGATGGTGCCCGGCAACAACACCCGGCGCGGGCAGTCGTCGTACTACATGCTCCACCCGGGGCTTCCCCGGTTCCTGGATTTCCCAGACGTGGCGAGCATCGCCGCCCCCAGGCCGATGCTCTTCTTCAACGGCGGCCTCGATCCGCTGTTCCCCGCCGACGGCGTCCGCGTGGCCCACGAGAGGCTGCGCGCCGTCTGGCGCTCCCGCCACGCCGAGGAGCGGCTGGTGACGAAGGTCTGGCCCGACCTCGGCCATGTCTTCGTCGACCGCATGCAGGACGAGGTCCTCACATGGCTCGACTCCGTCCTGTGACCGGCACATCTCCCCACACCGCTCGACGAAAGGTCCCCACACCATGTCGCGTCGTACCGCTCTGACCCTGGGCGCCACCCTCGCCCTCGGCGCCGGCCTCGCCGTTCTCCCCACCCAGGCCCAGGCCGCGACCGTGGTCGTCAGCAACTCCACCGACCTGTCCAACGCGATCAAGAACGCCACCGCCGGCACGGTCATCCAGGTGCGCGGCGGCACCTACTACCCGACGGCCACCCTCCAGTCGACGAAGAACGGCACCTCCTCCAGCCCGATCACGCTCACCGCGTACGGCACGGAGACCGTGAAGATCGACGGCGGGAGCCTCCCCGACGGCGACTGGATCTTCAAGCTGACCGCCGACTACTGGAACGTCTCCAACCTCACCTTCCAGAACTCCCCGGACAGCGCGGTCGTCTGCCAGTCCTGCACCGGCACCAACTGGAACAACGTCAAGACCATCAACGGCGGCGACTCCGGCTTCACCCTCACAGGAGACGGGACGGTCAACAACACCGTCCGCAACCTCGACTCCTACGGGCACTACGACCCCGCGGGCCACGGCGAGAACGCCGACGGCCTCGCCATCAAGTTCGGCTCGGGCACGGGCAACCTGGTCACCGGGGCCCGCCTCTACAACAACTCCGACGACGGCCTGGACTTCTGGTCCTTCTCCTCGCCGGTGACCATCGAGCACACCTGGGCCATGGGCAACGGCAAGAACCGCTGGGGCGACTCCGCGTTCGCGGGTGACGGCAACGGCTACAAGCTGGGCGGTGACGGCGAGGTCGTCGCGCACGTCGTCAACAACTCGGCGGCCTGGGACAACGCGGGCAACGGCTTCACCGAGAACTCCAACAAGGGCGCGATCGTCATCAACCGCACCACCGCCTACAAGAACGCCAAGTGGGGCTACTACTTCGCCACCGGCGCGGCCCGGCTCGGCAAGAACCTCGCCGTGGGCAACGGCAGCGGCCTGGTCAACAAGGGGTCGTCGGTGGTGTCGTCCGGCAACAACTGGGACTCCGGGATCTCCACGCCCGCGTTCAGGTCGACGGACGCGTCCAGCACCTACAACGCCCGCCAGTCCAACGGCGCGCTGCCCGTCACCACGTTCCTGACGACGGGCAGCACGACCATCGGATCGACCATGAACTGACCTGTGTCCCGCCCGCATCCCGGGGCGCTTGACCCGTTTTTTGCCCGTGGGGTCTCGCGCCTTCGGGGGTGACGCGCGTAGAAACCTGTCATGCATAAGTCACTGCGTATCGCGGCGATCGCCGCAGCGTGTGCCGTCGCGGGCGCCGGCCTCTACGGCGCCGGCGCCGCCACGGCAGGCCAGTCAACGGCCAACTCCACCCACGAGCCGTACAACATCGGGCTCCTGGTCAAGGACATCGACACCTACTACGGCACCACGGCCGACGCGAACGGTGTCTACCAGGCGTCACCGGACAGCCCGTACGCCAAGGACCTCGCCCGCCTCGACGCCGCCGCCCGCAAGTACATCGACCAGGCCGCTCGCAAGGCCCACCACCGGCACGAGAAGCCCGCGGTCGTGTTCGACATCGACGACACGCTGCTGCTCAGCCTCGACTACGAGAAGCGCTACAACTACACCTACAACGCCGACAGTTGGGCGGCCTACGTGAACCGGGCCGACCGCCCGGCCGTCTTCGGCAGCCCCGAGCTCGTGCGGTACGCCGAGAAGAAGGGCGTCGAGGTCTTCTACAATTCGGGCCTCAGCGAGGCGCAGCGCTCCGCCGCCGTCGAGAACCTGAAGAAGGTCGGCGCCGATGTGAACCTCGACGCCGACCACATGTTCCTCAAGGACAAGGCGCACCCGCCGTCCTACCTCGGCGCGTGCGCCACGCCGGGTACGTGGACCTGCACGACGGTGCAGTACAAGTCCGGCACCCGGGGGCACATCGAGGACGACCTCGGGTACGAGATCATCGCCAACTTCGGCGACCAGTACTCCGACCTCGACGGCGGCCACGCCGACCGGACGTACAAGCTGCCGAACCCGACGTACTTCGTCAGCTAGCGCACCGGTTTCACCGACTCCAGCGTCGGCACCACCGGCTTGATCGTGCCGTCGGCCGCGAACTCCATGCGGTCGATCGTCGTCTCCCGGTGCATGCCGTCACCGCCCGGCAGGCCGGGGCCGTTCAGGGCGAACCGGTGGTAGACGATGTACCAGTCGTCGGTGCCGGGTGTGTTCACCACGGAGTGGTGGCCGGTGGCGAGGATGCCGTACTCGGGGCGCTTCGACAGGATCGTCCCCCGCTTGGTCCACGGGCCGAGCGGGGACGGTCCCGTCGCGTAGGCCACGTGGTAGTTCTCGCTGCGGGTGTCGTCCTCGGACCACATGAAGTAGTACGTGCCGTTCCGCTTGATCACGAAGGAACCCTCGCGGAAGTTGTCCGGGGTGATGTCCTTCACCTTCGACGCGTCGAACGACACCATGTCGTCGTTCAGCGGGACCACGTAACCGTGCCCGTTGCCCCAGTAGAGGTACGCCTGGCCGTCGTCGTCCGTGAACACCGCCGGGTCGATCATCTGGCCGCTCAGCGATCCGCCCTTCGCGACCAGCGGCTTGCCCAGCGCGTCCTTGAACGGACCGGCGGGGGAGTCGGCGACCGCCACGCCGATCTGCTGCTCGGCGCAGAAGTAGAAGTAGTACTTGCCGTCGCGCTCCGCGATCGCCGGGGCCCAGGCGTTCTTGTCGGCCCAGCTCACGTCGGGGCCCAGGTCGAGGATGACGCCGTGGTCCTTCCAGTGGACCAGGTCCTTCGACGAGAACGCCTTGAACCGCGTGCCGCTCCAGCCCTGGAAGCCGTCCGTCGTCGGGTAGATCCAGTACTCGCCGTTCAGGTAGTGCACATCGGGGTCGGCGTTGAGGCCGGGCAGGACCGGGCTGCGGGTGGCCACTGCCTCGACCGTCCAGGTGCGCTTCGTTCCGTCGGCGGCCGTCACGGTGTACGTCTGCGGGGTGCGGAAGTCGCGGCGCGTACCGGACCTCGGGCTCACCTTCGCGCCCTCACCGAGCCAGAGCTTCGGGGCGAGGTGCCTGAGGTCCGCGCCGGGCCGCATGGGCAGCACGACCTTCGAGGCGCTCTCGGTGACGATCGCGTACCCCTTCTGGTCCTTCACCGTCGCGTCCACGACGGACGTGGGGCCGGCCGGGTACGCGGCCAGCAGCCGGTCGTACTCCTCCTGCGTCACCGGGAGCACCGTGCCGTGCCGGGGGCTGGCCGGAAGCTGGTAGTTCGTCGAGGGAGTCCACTTTCCCGAGTCGAGGTCGGTGGTCTCGAAGGGGACGTAGCCGCGGCCGCCGTACTCGTCGATGAACAGGTACCACTTCTTCTCGGTGTTGGACTTGAAGACCGTGGGACCCTCACCGCGGTCCATCGCGCCCTTGCCGACGCAGTCCGCGACGAAGTCGTACTTCGTGGAGGTCAGGGACGTCGACTTCTCCGCGGTGATGAACTTCGAGCAGGGCGAGCTGGAGGTCGGGTCGCGCTCGTCCTTGGTGTAGCGGTAGTAGGTGTCCTTGTGCTTCACGACCGTGGAGTCGATCACCGAGTAGCCCGGGTCGTCCCAGACCTTCGGCGCGCTGAAGGTGCGGAAGTCCTTTGTAGTCGCGTACAGCATCTTGTTGTACGTCGAGCCGGTGTGGTCGGGGTCGTCGTCGGCGTACAGCTTGGACGCCCAGAAGACGACGTACTCCCCGAGGGAGTCGTCCCAGTAGGCCTCCGGCGCCCAGGTGTTGCCCGCGCTGTCGGGGGAGACCTTCACCAGGCGCTGGTCGGTCCAGTGGACCAGGTCGGTGGACTCCCACACCATGATCGACTTGCTGCCGTGCCGCTGCACCTGGTCCCAGCTGCCGCTGCTGTTCTGGTACATCCTGAGATCGGTGGCGATCAGGTAGAACTTGTCACCCTTGGGCGAGCGGATCACGAAGGGGTCGCGCAGGCCCTTCTCGCCGATGGTCGAGGTCAGGACCGGCTTGCCGGCGTTCAGCTCACGCCAGTGCAGCGGGTCGTTGCCGCGGCTCAGCGCATAGCGGATCTGCTCGCCGTCGGCGGTCCCCTCGCCGGTGAAGTAGGCGAAGAGGTAGCCGGCGTACTTGGGGTGGTTCACGGGTGGGGCTCCTGAGTGCGCGGTGCCGGGCGGGGCGGTGAACAAGGTGAGCAGGAGGGCGAGGCAGGCGACGAGCACGACTCTCGGGCGCATGGGCAGTCCTGTCGGAGTGTGGGGGATTCTGTTGGACGGTGGGGCGCCTTCGGAGTTTTACGAGCGGGAAACAGCACGTCAACAGGTAGGGGTGGGACGACGGGCGGCGAAAGTTTCGAGGGTTTTCGGGCGGGGCGGCAACGTCATCCGCCACGGCGGCGACTGGACCGCGTAGCTTCCCCCTAGGAAAGGAACGCCCAGTGCGTCAGAGCACCGGACGCCACCGCAGGACGGGTACGCTCTCCATCGCCGCGGCGGTGGCCCTCTCCTCCGGGGCGGGCGGCGTCTACCTCGGCCTGTCGAACGGCGGTGCCCAGGCCGCCACGACGACGGTCACCGTGGCCGGCACCACGCAACTGGAGTCGGCCGTGCGCAACGCCACCGCGGGCACCGTCATCCAGGTGCGCGGCGGCACGTACTATCCGACGGCCACCCTCAAGTCGACCGCCAGCGGCACCCGCTCGAACCGCATCACGCTCCAGGCGTACGGCGCCGAGAAGGTGAGGATCGACGGCTCCAAGCTGGCCGCAGGCTCCTGGCTCACCGGCGTCTACGGCAGCTACTGGACCGTCCAGAACCTCACCTTCCAGAACTCGCCGGCCCAGGGCCTCGTCGTCACCTCCTCCACCGGCGGGATCTTCAAGAACCTGGTCACGGCCCACAACGGCGACTCCGGGTTCACCCTGCGCGGCGACCACACGGTCGACAACCTCGTGCAGAACCTGGACAGCCACGGCAACCACGACCCCGCCGGGCACGGCCGGAACGCGGACGGGATCGCCGTCAAGTTCGGCTCGGGAACGGGCAACAAGGTGACCGGCGCGCGGCTGTACAACAACTCCGACGACGGCCTCGACCTCTGGCAGTTCTCCTCCCCGGTCACCATCGAGCACACCTGGGCCTTCGGCAACGGCAGGAACCGCTGGGGGGGCTCCGCGTTCCAGGGCAACGGCAACGGCAACGGCAACGGCAACGGCAACGGCAACGGCTTCGAGCTGGGCGGGGGAGGCGTGGCCGTCGCCCACGTCGTCAACAACAACGCGGCCTGGGACAACACGCTGAACGGCTTCACCCAGAACTCCAACACCGGCGCGGTGACCCTGAACCGGAACACCGCGTACTCCAACGCCCAGGCGGGCTTCTCCTTCGCCACGGGGAAGGCCCGACTGGCTCGCAACCTGGCGGTGGGCAACAAGGGGGGACTGTCGAAGCTGGGCAGGGCGACGGTGTCCGCGGCGAACAACTGGGACGCCGGCGTGAGCACGCCCCCCTTCAGATCGACGGACGCGACGAGCGCGTACGGTCCCCGCGCGGCCGATGGCTCCTTGCCGGCCACCGTGTTCTTGACGACGGGGTCCGCGAGCATCGGGTCGACGACGCATTGACGGTGCGGGGTGCCCGTGGCTTCTCGCGCAGTTCCCCGCGCCCCCTCGGGGGCGCTGAAACGCCCCGCCGGTCGTCACCGGCGGGGCGTTCTGGCGCCGACCGAGGGGGGCTCAGGTCGGCTGCTGCTGGCCGAGGGGGGCTCAGGCCAGCAGGTCTATTGAGAAGGTGTGTCTTCCATCTACCGGAAGAGACGCCAAAAGTGAACAGGTGGTTGTTCCCGCAGCACGAACTTCTGGAAGATCCGCTTACTTGTACGTGATGTCTGATGACGAGAACTTGCAGGTCTTTCCGTCCGCGCCCACGCCGAGCTCCGTCGGTTCCTTGCACGGCGCAGGAGGACTTGCCCTTGAAGGTGGCGGCGTCCTCGCCGACGTCCAGCCACCACACGTTCTGCAGGGTGCAGGAGCCCTTGCAGTGGACGCCGTCCGCACCGGGCGTGCCGATGATCACGTTCTTCAGGACCGCGCCGTCGGCCAGCTCGAAGACCGGGTCCTGGCCCTCCTCCTGGCCGCTGCCGCCCAGCTCGCCCGCACCGGAGAACTTCTTGAGCTTGCCGTCGTAGGTTCCGGAGACCTTGATCGTCGAGGAGACGGACTTGCTGCCGGAGGCTGTCGGCCAGGCGGACGCCGCGCCGGCCGACGTGAGCATCGTCGTGGTGACGATCGTCGCGCCGGTGATGCCGAGCGCGGCGGAGCCCGCGATCAGCGCACGCCGCTTGGTGACGTCGCGACGGTGCCGGACGCGGCCTGGTGCAGGAGCAGTCATGAACCATTTCCTCAAGTGCGTGGTGACTCTCGCGCCTTCTGGTCGCCACCGGTGAGGAAAGGGTTGCCCCGCCTTCGGAACTTCTCTACGAGTCGCCCTCGTCGTCCTGCGCCGCGAAGTCGCCGCCCACCGCGCGCTGTTCGCCGTTCGCGGTAGCGGTGATCCCGTAGCTGTCCTTGCGCGCGTCCCGGCCACCCCGGTCGTGGTTGTACTGCCCCGCGAACACCCACTCGCCCTTCTGGACCGTACGGCCCTCCTTGAGCACCCAGGTGTAGACGAGGAAGCCGTCCTTCTCGCCGACCTTCAGCGTGAAGTCGTCCTCGGGCAGCGAGCGCCAGGCGCCCGACGACGAGACCCCGCCGGTCTGGGCGACCTTCAACTGCACGGTCAGCGATGTGAGTTGCTGGGAGGTCCTGAGGGTGAGGTTGCTCTGCGCCCAGAAGTCGTTGCTGTGCGGGTCCACCGAGCCGTCCGACCACAGCGGGCCGTCCTCGACCCCGTCCGACGGCGGCAGCGCGGGCCCGGAGGCGGACGGCTCGGACTCGGGGGTGCGCGACGGCTTCGGGCTCGGCTTCTCCGCGTCCGACCGGCCACCGGAACTCGGCTTCGGGGACGGGGAGGCGGGCGGACGGCTGGTCGCGTCGGGCGAGCGCACCGGCGTCGGCGAGGCCTGCACCGTCTGCTGCTGCGGGGGTTCGTCCTTCACCGCCGACGCCACCGCGTAGCCGCCGACCGCCAGCATGCCCGCCACGGCGGCCGTGGCGCCCACGATGCGCGCCCAGCCCAGCACCGCCGGTCGCGTCGTCCGGTGGTCGCGCCGGTCCTTCTCGGTCATGCCGCGCTCGATCCTGGCCAGGATGCGCGCGCGGTCCGGCTCATGGGACCCGGCCGCCTCGTGCAGCCGGGCGCGCAGCTCGTCGTGCACGTCCCGCTGCATCGTCATCGGTCCCTTCCTCCGGCCTCACCGGTGCGCGCCATCGCCGCGTGCACTCTCTGCGGAGCTCTGTCCGTACCGAGCAGTCTCTGCAGCTCGGCCACTCCCTTGCAGGTCTGGCTCTTCACCGTACCGACCGAGATCCCGAGGGCGAGCGCGGTGTCCTTCTCCGAGAGGTCGAAAGCGTGTCGCAGCACCACACAGGCCCGTTTGCGGAAGGGGAGTCTACGCAGTGCCGACTGGACGTCCACCACGCCCGCGACGTCCGGGTTCTCGCACTTCTCCTCGCGCTGCGACCAGAACAGGGCGATCCTGCGGCGCTCGCGCACGGCGCTGCGGATGCGGGTGCGGGCCAGGTTGGCGACGACGCCGCGCGCGTACGCCACCGGATGGTCGGCCGCGCGCACCCGGTCCCAGCGGTTCCACAGGGCCAACAGCGCGTCCGCCGCCAGATCGTCGGCGGCGTCCGACTCGCCGGTCAACAGGTGGGCGAGACGGGACAGTTCGGCGTAGTGGCGTTCGAAGAAGGCATGGAATTCCACGGAGGCGGCGTCGTCGACGACTGTGCCCACGGGTGACCTCTTCTCGGTGCGACTTCCGGCACCTCACGGGGTGCCTGTGCGTGTCATGTGAATGACGCGAGGATGCCCCGGGGAGGGGCCGGGACGAGATCGGGAAGCGTAGCAGTGATCATCCACCTGGTTCGTACGGGGCTTCGAACGCCGTATGGTCGCCCGAACCCGATTCCGTAACACGGCGAAAACCTGGAACGGGTTCAACGAGGGAACAATCCAGCCAGCATCCGCACACCGTTCGAGCAGGCAGCAAGGAGCGTCCGTCCATGTCCGAAACGCAGAAGGTGGCCAACCGGTCAAGTGCCTCGCCACCTGCGGTGAACAGCCTCGACCGGTTCTTCAAGATCTCCGAGCGGGGATCCACCTTCGGCCGGGAGATACGCGGCGGCTTCGCCACGTTCTTCACGATGGCCTACATCCTTGTCCTGAATCCCATCATCCTGGGCAGCGCCAAGGACAAGTTCGGCCACCAACTCGACGCCGTCCAACTCACCACCGCCACCGCTCTAGTGGCCGCCGTTATGACGATCATCATGGGCGTCGGCGGCAACCTGCCCCTGGCGCTGGCGGCGGGCCTCGGACTGAACGCCGTCGTCGCCTTCCAGATCGCCCCGCTGATGAGCTGGGACGACGCGATGGGCCTTATCGTCGTCGAGGGCCTGCTGATCTGTGTGCTGGTGGTGACCGGCCTGCGCGAGGCCGTCATGCACGCCATCCCGCAGCCGCTGAAGCAGGCGATCAGCGTCGGCATCGGCCTGTTCATCGCCTTCATCGGCTTCGTCGACGCCGGCTTCGTCAGCCGTATCCCCGACGCCGCGGGCACCACGGTGCCGGTGCAGCTCGGCGGCACCGGCACCCTCGCCGGGTGGCCGATCCTGGTGTTCTGCCTCGGTGTGCTGCTGACCATCGGGCTGCTCGCCCGCAAGGTCAAGGGCGCCATCCTCATCAGCATCGTGACGATGACGGTCGTGGCGATCGTCATCAACTCGATCGCCGACATCAAGACCTGGGGCCTGACCACGCCGGCCTGGCCCGACAAGGTCGTCGACACCCCCGACTTCGGACTCATCGGTCACTTCAGCCTGTTCGGTGCCTTCAGCCAGACCAGCGCCATCACCGTCGTGCTGCTGATCTTCACGCTGATCCTGTCCGACTTCTTCGACACCATGGGCACCGTCGTCGGTATCACCGCGGAGGCGGGCCTGCTGGACGAGGAGGGCAAGGTGCCGGGCCTCGGCCGCGTCCTGCTCATCGACGGCGCGGCCGCGGTCGCCGGCGGCGCGTCCTCCGCCTCCTCCGCAACCTCCTACATCGAGTCCGCGGCCGGCGTCGGCGAGGGCTCGCGCACCGGCTTCTCCAACCTGGTCACCGGCGGGCTCTTCGCCCTCGCCCTGTTCCTCACCCCGCTGCTCACCATCGTCCCGCTCCAGGCCGCGGCCCCCGCGCTCGTCGCCGTCGGCTTCCTGATGATGACCCAGGTCAAGAGCATCGACTGGGACAAGTACGAGATCGCCATCCCGGCGTTCCTCACCATCGCCGTGATGCCGTTCACCTACTCGATCACCAACGGCATCGGCGCGGGCTTCCTCGCCTACGTCGTGATCAAGACGGTCCTCGGCAAGGCGAGGGAGGTCCACTGGCTGCTGTGGGGGGCGTCGGCACTGTTCGTGGTGTACTTCGCGATCGATCCGATCGAGCAGATCCTGGGCGTCAAGTGAGGTGAGGGGACGGTCCGGTCGGACCGTCCCCTCACCCGTGGTTACTTGAGCGCAGCCGCCATCGTCGCCTTCGCGACCGGCGCGGCGAGGCCGTTGCCGCTGACCTCGGACCGCGCCGCGTTGGACTGCTCCACGATGACCGCCACGGCGACCTCCTTGTCGCCGGCCTTCGCATACGACGTGAACCACGCGTACGGCGTCTGGCTGTTGTTCTCGCCGTGCTGGGCCGTACCGGTCTTGCCGCCGACCGTCGCGCCGGAGATCTTCGCGTTGGTGCCGGTGCCCTTCTCGACGACCGTCTGCATCGCCGACTCCAGCTGCTCGGCGGTCGAGGAGCTGACGATCTCCTTCGTGGTGGTGTCGTCGTCGTAGTCCTTCAGGACGTCGCCACCGCTGTCGGTGATCTGGGACACCATGTGGGGCGAGACCTGCTTGCCGCCGTTGGCTATCGCCGCCGACACCATCGCCATCTGGAGCGGGGTCGCCGTGACGTCGAACTGGCCGATACCGCTGAGGGCCGTCTGCGCGCCGTCCATGTCCGAGGGGTACAGGCTCGTGTAGGCGCGCACCGGCACGTCCTGGGCGTCGTTGTTGAAGCCGAACTTGTCGGCCATCGCCCTCACCTTGTCCTGCCCCAGGTCGACGGCCATCTTGCCGAAGACGTTGTTGCACGAGTACTGCAGGGCGGTGCGGATGGAGGCGTTGGCGCAGGGGGCGTTGGGGTTCTCGTTCCCCAGGTCGTTGGAGGAGCCCGGCAGCGGGTACGGGTCGGGGCTCTTCGTCTTCTCGTCCACCGACGAGTACAGCCCGTCCTCCAGCGCGGCCGCCGCCACGACCAGCTTGAACGTCGAGCCGGGCGGGAGCGGCTGCCGCAACGCCCGGTTGGTCAGCGGCTTCTCGGGGTCCTTGGTGAGCTTCGTCCACGCCTTGCCGGCGGTGTTGGCGTCGGTGAGCGACGACGGGTCGTACGACGGCGTCGACACCACCGCGAGGATCCTGCCGGTCTTCGGGTCGATGGCGACGGCCGCGCCCTTCTTGTCGCCGAGCGCGTCGTACGCCGCCTTCTGCACGTCCGGGTCGATCGTCGTGATCACGTTGCCCGGGTCGGCACGCTTGTTGGTGACAGTGTCCATCACGGTCTTCAGGCGCGTGTCCGTGCCGTTGAGGAGGTCGGCGTAGATGCCCTCCAACTGGGTCGGCGCGTAGGCCTGGGAGGCGTAGCCGGTCACCGCCGCGTACAACGCGCCGTTCGTGTACGTGCGTTTGTACGCGAGGTCGCTGCTCCCCGACCGGGTCGAGCCGGTGACGGACTTGCCGGCCACGATGATGTTCCCGAGCGGCTCCGCGTACGTCTCGATCGCGTTGCGCCGGTTGTCCTTGTCGTCTGCGAGAGCAGTGCCGTCGTAGAACTGCACCCATGTGGCCCTGACCAGCAGCGCGAACACGAGGAGCAGCGCGAAGACGGATGCCCGCCTGATCGTCTTGTTCATCCCAGTCATAAAGACGTTCGACGTGGAGTGGATCGTTCCCATGCGCCCGGCTTTCTCATCCTGTGTTCATGAAACCCGCTCGGGCGCGGTGGGCGGGCATCAGGCGAGATGCTGGAGGAAGATGGCGGTCGCCTCTTCGCCCAGGGGCGCATGGCGCAGGAATGCAGCGCCTCACCCCTCCAGCGTCAGCACGACCTCGTCGATCTCCTCGCCGCGGGCGTTCGCGAAGCCCCGGGCTGTCGCGCTGAGGCGGAAGCCGCACTTCTGGAGAACGCGCAGGGACCCCTCGTTGTCGGCGGCGGCGCGGGCGTAGAGGGGGCGGTCGGAGACCTCGGCGAGGAGGCCGCGCAGGGCGGCTGTCGCGACGCCGCGGCCCCAGTAGGCGCGGTCGACCCAGTACGTGACCTCGCGCTCGCCCGGCTCCCCGTACACTGCCGCGCTGCCGACCACGTCACCGTCCGCCAGGACGGTCCGCGCGACGTCGTCGGAGGAGCGGATGCGCTTCCAGAGGGAGTCGAAGGCGTCCCGGTCCGCGGGATCCTCGACGGTGAAGGCCGCCATCCGGGCGGCCTCCGGGTCGTTCAACAGCCGGAAGAACACCGGCAGGTCGCTGTCGTGCACCTCTCGCAGTACCACCCGCACCGTTCAGAGCCTCCGGGTCGCCAACGTCAGTCGGTCACGCGCGTCGAACAGGGCGTCCTTCACCATCTGCTCGTGAGCGGGCGTGAGTCTCGCCACCGGCACCGAGCAGCTGATCGCGTCACGGGCCGGAGTGCGGTACGGGATCGCCACGCCGAAGCAGCGCAGGCCCAACGTATTCTCCTCGCGGTCCACGGCGAAACCCTGCTCCCGCACCTGGTGCAGCTCCTCGATGAGCTTCTCCCGGTCCGTGATGGTGTGCTCGGTGAGGGCCGGCAGCGTCTCCGGCAGCATCTTGCGGACCTGCTCGTCGGAGTAGGTGCTCAGCAGCGCCTTGCCCAGCGAGGTCGAGTGCGCGGGCAGACGGCGGCCCACGCGGGTGAAGGGGCGCAGGTAGTGCTGCGACTGGCGGGTGGCGAGGTAGACGACGTTCGTGCCGTCCAGGCGGGCCAGGTGGATCGTCTCCGTCGTGTCGTCCGACAGCCGGTCCAGTGTCGGGCGGGCCGCCGCGACCACCTCGTCACCGTCGATGTACGAGGTGCCCACGAGCAGCGCCCGTACGCCGATGCCGTACCGCGTGCCCGTCGCGTCCGTCTCCACCCAGCCCAGCTCCACGAGCGTGCGCAGTAGCATGTACAGGCTGGACTTGGGATACCCGACGGCCTCCTGGACCGCCGCGAGGGAGTGCATACCGGGGCGGCCGGCGAAGTACTCGAGCAGCTCAACCGTCCGCACCGCGGACTTGACCTGCGCTCCGCCCCCCGTCTCGCCAGCCGACATCGCCCTTGACCCCTTCGTTCGACGGGAAATAGTCTCCGAGCACATCATTCATCATCAGAGACGGCGTTCAGTATATCGAACGCCCCTGGTGATGACGTAAGTAGTACTGCGGCATTACATGTGGAGGGACCCGCGGTGGCAGCAGCACCAGTCTGGAGTGTCGACCCCCGAACCGGGAAGCAGCGTGAACAGGTTGCGGTCGAGGCCACAGCCCAGGAGGTGGACGCCACCGTCCGCGCCGCGCACGACACGCGCGGGGCGCTCGCCGACCGCACCGTCCGCGCCGCCTTCCTGCGCAGCGCGGCCGCCGAGCTCGAGGCGGCCAAGGAGCACCTCGTCGAGGTCGCCGACGCCGAGACCGCCCTCGGCCCGGTCCGCCTGAACGGCGAGCTCGCCCGCACCTGCTTCCAGCTGCGGGCCTTCGCCGACATCGTCGACGAGGGCGCCTTCCTCGACGTCGTCATCAACCACCCCGACGACACCGCCACCCCGCCCATCCCGGACCTGCGCCGCTACAAGGTGCCGCTGGGTGTCGTCGCCGTCTACTCGGCGTCCAACTTCCCCTTCGCCTTCTCCGTCGCAGGCGGTGACACCGCGAGCGCCCTGGCGGCCGGCAACCCGGTCGTCGTCAAGGCCCACCCCGACCACCCGGCCCTGTCCGAGCTGGTCGCCAGCGTCCTGCGCCGCGCCGCCGCCGCGCACGACATCCCCGCGGGCGTCGTCGGCCTCGTCCACGGCTTCGAGGCGGGCATCGAGCTCATCAAGCACCCGCTGATCGCCGCGGCGGGCTTCACCGGGTCGGTACGCGGTGGCCGGGCGCTGTTCGACGCGGCGGCCGCGCGTCCGGTGCCGATCCCGTTCCACGGTGAGCTCGGCTCCCTCAACCCCGTCGTCGTCACCGAGGCGGCGGCGGCCGAGCGGCCGGAGGCGATCGGCCAGGGTCTTGCCGGCTCGATGACGCTGGGCGTCGGCCAGTTCTGTGTGAAGCCCGGGCTCGTGCTCGTGCCCTCCGGTGAGGCCGGTGACGGGCTGGTCAAGTCGCTGACGGATGCCGTCAGCGACACCGACGCGGGGGTTCTCCTCGATCACCGCATGCGGGACAACTTCGTCGCCGGGGTCGCCGAGCGAGCGGAGCTCTCCGACGTCGAGACGCCGGTGACCCCGGGTGCGGGCGGCGAGCACACGGTCAGTGCGGGGTTCCTCACGGTTCCGGCGGAGAAGCTTGCCACGTCCGGTGAGCACGACCTGCTCCTGGAGGAGTGCTTCGGGCCTGTCACGGTCGTCGTCCGGTACGAGGACGAGGCTCAGGCCAAGAGCGTGCTGGACCGGCTGCCCGGCAACCTCACCGCGACGGTGCACCTGTCGACCGACGAGGCTGCGGGCAAGGGGCGCGGGGCGGAGATCCTCGCGGAGCTGACGCCGCTGGCCGGGCGTGTGCTGGTGAACGGGTGGCCGACGGGGGTTGCCGTGGCGCAGGCCCAGCATCACGGTGGGCCGTACCCCGCGACGACGTCCACGTCCACGTCGGTGGGTGGGACGGCCATTGAGCGGTGGCTGCGGCCGGTTGCCTATCAGGGGGCGCCTGAGGCTCTGCTGCCGGCGGAGTTGCGGGACGAGAATCCGCTGGGGCTGCCTCGTCGGTTCAACGGGCGGCTCGAGCGGTAGCGCTTCGCGGTTCGCCGTAGGGGTGCGGGTGGATTGCGGGCTGCGGGTTGTCCGTGGCTGATCGCGCAGTTCCCCGCGCCCCTCAAGTGTCTCCACTGAGCCTGAGACGATAGGTCAATGGATTTCGAATTTCCCGAACTGCCTTTCCCTTTCCGTACCTACGGGCCCGACGGTCACTGGACCTACGAGGACGGGGTGCTCACCGGGTGGGCCGGGCCGCGGCAGGATCGTTTTGTGCCGCCTACCGGGGAGGGGCTGGATCCGGCCTCTGACGCGCCGCGGCTGCTGGGGTCGCCCGAAGGGGACTTTCAGCTGATCGCACGGGTGACCGTGGGGTTCGGCGCGGCGTTCGACGCCGGGGTGCTGTACGTGCACGTCGGGGAGCGGGCCTGGGCGAAGCTCTGTCTGGAGTACTCCCCGGATGTGCCCACCGTGTGCACGGTGGTCACCCGGGGGCACTCCGACGACGCCAACTCGTTCACCGTGGAGGGCAGTTCCATCTGGCTGCGGGTCAGCCGGACCGGGCGGGCCTTCGCCTTCCACGCCTCGCGGGACGGTGAGCGGTGGATCTTCGTGCGGCTGTTCACGCTGGGTGAGGAGAAGGAGACCGGGGCCGCGCTGGTCGGCTTCCTGGCGCAGTCGCCGATGGGGGAGGGGTGTGTGGTCACCTATGACCACCTCGAGTTCCGGCCCAACTGGCCCCGCGACCTGAGAGACGGAAGCTGAGGAACAAGGTCACCCCGAACAGAGCCGCGGCGATGGCGAGGCACATACGCATGCCCGTCACGAAGGCGCCGGAGACCAGCGCCCCGAAGACGGCGACGGCCAGGCCGCCGGCCACCTGGCGCGCCGCGTTGAGGACGCCGGCCGCCAGGCCGGCGCGCTCACCGGGCACCGAGTCCATCATCAAGGCGGTCAGCGGCGGCACGGTCAGCCCGCAGCCCACGGCCAGCGGGACGAACAGCGCGGCCACCAGGGCGGGAGACGTGCCGGCGTCGACGTGGAGCAGGGCGAGCAGGCCCGCGGCGGCGAGGCCCTGGCCCAGGAGCATCGGCAGGCGCGGGCCGTACCGGCCGGCCAGCTTTCCCGCCAGCACGTTGGTCACTCCGATCAGCGCCGTCATCGGCAGGAACACCAGCCCGGCGTGCAGCGCGGAGCGGCCCTGCACCTGCTGGAAGAAGAGCGAGAAGACGAACACCACGCCGTAGAAGGCCACGCTGCACGCGGCGCCCGCCGCCACCGCCGCTGTCACCGCCCGGCTGCGGAACAACTCCAGCGGGACCACCGGGTTCGGCTGCCGTGCTTCGATGCGCAGGAACGCGACCCCCGCGACAGCGGCCACGACGGCGGTGGCCCAGCCCGCCGGGCCGCGCTCGATCACCGCGAAGGCGAGGGCGGTGAGGGCCAGCGCGGCCGTCGCCTGGCCGGGCAGGTCCAGGGGCGCCGGGCGGCGCTCGGAGCGGGGCGCGCGCAGCAGCAGGGCGAGGGCCACGGCGCCCAGGGGCAGGTTGATGAAGAAGACGCCCCGCCAGTCCCAGGCCGTCGTCAGCGCACCGCCCGCCACCGGCCCCAGGGCCACCGCCACCGAACCCCCCGCCGTCCACACGGCCGTCGCCCGGGCCCGGCGGGCCGGATCAGGGTACGCCTGTCGCACCAGCGCGAGTGACGCCGGGAGGACGACGGCTGCCGCGAGACCCTGCACGGTGCGGGCCGCGATCAGGGCCGGCAGGCTCGGTGCGAGGCCGCAGGCCGCCGAGGCGAGCGTGAAGAGCGCGATGCCGATCGCGTAGGCGCGGCTGGCCCCGGCCCGGTCCGAGAAGGCGCCCGTGGAGAGCATCAGGGACGCGAAGGAGAGGGTGTACGCGTCCACCACCCACTGCAGGCCCGACATTCCGCCGCCCAGCGCGGAGTCGATCGACGGCAGGGCCACGTTCACCACGGACGCGTCGAGGGTGATCAGGGCGAAGCCCAGGAGGGCGGCGGTGAGGGTGAGAGCGGGGGAGGACGCCGGCCGGCGTCTCCCGTCGGCCAGTTGTGTGTTCCGCGTGAGGGGATCCGTGGTCGTGCCTCCATGCCGGGGAACATCGGCGGCCCTCCCCCCACGGTATCGCCGGAACCGTGTGTGGCCGGGACCACGTCATCGGTTGCATGATCAGTGAGCGAGTGACCGGAAGCCGAGTGATCCGCAGCGTCCTGCCCGCCGAGGCGGAAACCGTCGCCGCGCTGCACGTGCGGGCCCGGGCGACGTACTACCCGGACGGTCTGCCCGACGACGGCGTCGACTGGGTGGCCAGCTGGCGCGCGGCGATCGAGCGGCCCGGCAGCCACGTGCTGTGCGTCGTCGAACGGGGCCGGATCGTCGGCCTCGCCTCATTCCGTACCCCGGAGTTGCGTACCTCGGAGTTCCGTACGCCGGAGGGCGCTCCCGCGGACACGGTCAAGCTGTTCCAGTTCCACGTCGACCCCGACCACTGGCGCGCCGGCATCGGTACGGCCCTGCACGCGGCCTGTGTGGAGCAGTGGCGGGCCGACGGCCGGCGAAGCGCCGTCCTCGACGTGCACGTCGACAACCGGCGGGCCCAGGCCTTCTACACCCGCCAGGGATGGGAGCCCGCCCCGGAGAACCCGCCTGCCGAGGGGGACCACCACCTCTATCTGCGCTACCGGGTCACCGGGGAATGAACCGGGGAATGAAAGCGGCTGCTTGAACGTTCATGGACCCGGCGGAGGGAGTCTCCGCGCCCCGCACGACCCTGGAGAGAGCCGACACCATGCGCGTCGAGATCTGGAGCGACATCGCCTGCCCCTGGTGCTACGTGGGCAAGGCCCGCTTCGAGAAGGCGCTCGAGGCCTTCCCGCACCGCGACGACGTCGAGGTGGTGCACCGCTCCTTCGAGCTGGACCCGGGCCGTGCCAAGGGTGACGTCCAGCCCGTGATCACCATGCTCACCAGGAAGTACGGCATGAGCGAGGCGCAGGCCCAGGCCGGCGAGGACAACCTGGGCGCGCAGGCCGCCGCCGAGGGCCTCGACTACCGCACCCGGGACCGCGACCACGGCAACACCTTCGACATGCACCGCCTGCTGCACCTCGCCAAGGAGCAGGGCCGGCAGGACGAGCTGATCCAGATCCTGTACCGGGCCAACTTCGCCGAGGAGCGCTCGCTCTTCTCCGAGGGCGACGAGCGGCTCGTGGAGCTGGCCGTCGAGGCCGGTCTCGACGCCGAGGCCGCCCGCAAGGTCCTCGCCGACCCGGCCGCCTACGCCGACGAGGTGCGCGCCGACGAGCGCGAGGCGGCCCAACTCGGCGCGAACGGCGTGCCCTTCTTCGTCCTCGACCGCAAGTACGGGGTCTCCGGCGCGCAGCCCGCCGAGGTCTTCGCCCAGGCGCTGACCCAGGCGTGGGGTGAGCGCTCGCCGCTGAAGCTGCTGGACGAGGGCGGCGCCGAGGCGTGCGGTCCGGACGGGTGCGCGGTGCCGCAGCAGGGCTGAGCCGGGAAAGACGCAGGTCGGGGCGGATCCATAAGCGTTCGTTGGGGGCATCCTGCAGGAATCCGCAATGGACCTGGAGGTCTCCGGGGCCCACAGTGGACCCATGGAGACCTTCGAGACCCTCGTCCGCGCCGAGTTCGCCCCGAAGAACACCTACCTCAACACCGCGAGCAACGGCCTGCTCCCGGCCCGTACGGTCACCGCCCTGCACGAGGCGGCGCTGCTGCGGGCCGAGGGCAGGCCGCTGACCGCGCTGTACGAGGACGTGGAGGCCTGCCGGGCCGCGTACGCCCGGCTCGCCGGTGTCCCGGCCACCCGGGTGGCGGTCGGCGCCTCCGTCGCCGCGCACACGGGCGTCATCGCCGCCTCGCTGCCCGCGGGCGCCGAAGTCCTCACGGCGGAGGACGACTTCACCTCCGTACTGAACCCGTTCCACGTCCGCGGCGACCTCAAGGTCCGCACGGTGCCGCTGGAGCGGATCGCCGAGTCCGTCCGCCCCGGCACGGCACTCGTCGCGGTCAGCGCCGCCCAGTCCGCGGACGGCCGGATCGCCGACCTGCCCGCCCTGCGCGAGGCGGCGCAGGCGCACGGGGCGCGCACCTACGTCGACTTCTCCCAGGCCGCCGGCTGGCTGCCGATGGACGCCGACGCCCACGACTACTCCGCGTCCGTCTCCTTCAAGTGGCTGCTCGGCCCGCACGGCACGGCCTTCCTGGTGGTCCCGGAGGACTTCGGCGGGCTGACGCCCGTGCTCGCCGGGTGGGTCGCCGCCGAGCGGCCCTGGGACAGCTGCTACGGGCCCGTGGCCGAACTCGCCCACTCCGCACGGCGGTTCGACCTCACCCACGCCCTGTTCACCTTCGCGGGGCTGCGTCGCTCCCTCGATCTGATCGAGGAGCTCGGCGTGGACGCCGTGCACGCCCACGACGTCTCCCTCGCCGACCGCTTCCGGGCGGGACTCGCCACACTCGGCCACGAGCCCGTGCCCGCCCCCGGTTCGGCGATCGTCTCCGTGCCCGGACTCGGTTACCGACAGCCCGAGTTGGGCGAGGCGGGCATCCAGGTCTCCGACCGCGCGGGCAACCTGCGCGCGGCCTTCCACCTGTACAACACGGCCGCGGACGTGGACCGGCTGCTGGACGTGCTGGCGGGCTGAGCCGACGCCACGCCCGGCTGAACACACGGAAGCGGGGGGGGGGGGGGGGGGGGGGGGGGGGGGGGGGGGGGAGCGGGGGGAGGGGGGGGGGGGGGGGGGAGGTGTGGAAGGTCAGCTGCCTGGTGCATGGTCGC
>NZ_JBWKCC010000024.1:58176-157303 GCF_056436655.1 Streptomyces sp. NPDC043427
ACCGCCGCCCCCCCCCCCCCCCCCCCCCCCCCCCCCCCCCCCCCCCCCCCCCCCCCCCCCCCCCCCCCCCCCCCCCCCCCCCCCCCCCCCCACCCCGGGGTCAGGTCAGGGTCACTTCACGGGCGTGAAGTCCCTCGCCCCGATGAACTCCGGCCGCCGTACGGGAGCCGAGAACGGCTCCACGGCCTCGTTCTCCACGCTGTTGAACACGATGAAGACGTTGCTGCGCGGGAACGGGGTGATGTTGTCGCCCGACCCGTGCATGGCGTTGCAGTCGAACCAGGTCGCCGAACCGGCCCGCCCGGTGAACAGCTTGATGCCGTACTGGGAGGCCATGGCCGTCAGCGCCTCGTCCGAGGGCGTGCCCGCGTCCTGCATCTGCAGCGACTTCTTGTAGTTGTCCTTCGGCGTGGCCCCCGCACACCCGAGGAAGGTGCGGTGGGACCCGGGCATGATCATCAGCCCGCCGTTGGTGTCGTAGTTCTCGGTCAGCGCGATCGAGACGGACACCGTGCGCATGTTCGGCAGACCGTCCTCGGCGTGCCAGGTCTCGAAGTCCGAGTGCCAGTAGAAGCCGGACGCGCCGAAGCCGGGCTTGACGTTGATCCGCGACTGGTGGACGTACACGTCCGAGCCGAGGATCTGCCGGGCCCGCCCGACGACCCGCTCGTCGCGCACCAGCGCGGCGAACAGCTGGCTGATCTTGTGGACCTCGAAGACCGACCGGATCTCCTTGGACTGCGGCTCGATGATCGACCGCTCGTCGGCGCGGATCTCCGGATCGGCGACGAGCCGGTTCAGCTCGTCCCGGTAGACGGCGACCTCGTCGTCCGTGATGAGCTGCTCGACGGCGAGGAAGCCGTCCCGCTCGTACGCCTCCAGGTCACCGGCGGCGATCGGGCCGGGCGTGCCCGGCGCCCCCCAGACGACGGGGTCCTGCCGGGGGACGGACACCTCGGTGGCTCCGCGGCTGGGGTACAGATCAGTGGCGATGGTCGTGGTCATGATCCTTCACACCTCCTCGGGTTCGGTGAGCAGCGGGTAGACGCCGTTCTCGTCGTGGTCCTCCCGTCCGGTCACGGGCGGGTTGAACACGCAGATGCAGCGGAAGTCCTCCTTGATGCGCAGCGTGTGCCGCTCGTGACCGTCGAGGAGGTACATGGTGCCGGGCGTGATGGTGTGCGCCTGCCCGGTCTCGTGGTCGGTCAGCTCGGCCTCGCCCTCGACACAGACGACGGCCTCGATGTGGTTGGCGTACCACATGGACGTCTCGGTCCCGGCGTACAGAACCGTCTCGTGCAGCGAGAAGCCGACCCTCTCCTTGGCGAGCACGATGCGTTTGCTCTCCCAGGTGCCGGACGCCGACCTCACATGCCGGTCGGTTCCTTCGATGTCCTTGAACGAACGGACGATCACGGGGTGCGATGCCTCCTCGTTAGATGGTTTCCCGTACGGCGCGGGCGAGGACGCGCATGCCCTCGTCCAGCTCCTCGGGCGTGATGGTGAGGGCGGGGAGCAGTTTGAGGACCTCGCTCTCCGGACCCGAGGTCTCGACGAGGAGCCCGAGCTCGAAGGCGCGCTTCGCGACGCGCCCCGCGCGGTCCTTGTCGTGGAACTCCATGCCCCAGACCAGGCCGCGGCCGCGGTACTCCTTGACGTCGGCCAGGTTCTCCTCGGTGATCGCGATGAGCCCCTGCTCGACCTGCTCGCCGCGCGCCTGCGTCTGCTTCTCCATGGCGGAGCCGTCGGCCCAGTACGTCTCCAGGGCGGCGGTGGCGGTGACGAACGCCGGGTTGTTGCCGCGGAAGGTGCCGTTGTGCTCGCCCGGCTCCCAGACGTCCAGCTCGGGCTTGAACAGGCACAGCGACATGGGCAGTCCGTAGCCGCTGATGGACTTGGACACGGTGACGATGTCGGGCACGATCCCCGCCTCCTCGAAGGAGAAGAAGGCGCCCGTACGACCGCAGCCCATCTGGATGTCGTCGACGATCAGCAGCATGTCCTGGCGCTCGCACAGCTCGGACAGCGCACGCAGCCACTCCGGGCGCGCGACGTTGATGCCGCCCTCGCCCTGCACGGTCTCGACGATCACGGCGGCGGGCTTGTTGAGGCCCGAGCCCTGGTCCTCCAGGAGCCGCTCGAACCAGAGGAAGTCCTCCACCGTGCCGTCGAAGTAGTTGTCGAACGGCATCGGGGTGCCGTGCACGAGCGGGATGCCCGCGCCGGCGCGCTTGAAGGCGTTGCCGGTGACGGCGAGCGACCCCAGCGACATGCCGTGGAAGGCGTTGGTGAACGACACGATGGCCTCGCGGCCCTTGACCTTCCGCGCCAGCTTCAGCGCGGACTCCACGGCGTTGGTGCCGGTCGGCCCCGGGAACATGACCTTGTACGGCAGGTCACGCGGACGCAGGACGAGGTCCTGGAAGGTCTGCAGGAAGGAGCGCTTGGCCACGGTCGACATGTCCAGACCGTGGGTGACGCCGTCGCGCAGCAGGTAGTCGACCAACGCCCGTTTCAGCACGGGGTTGTTGTGGCCGTAGTTGAGTGACCCGGCGCCGGCGAAGAAGTCGAGGTAGCTGTGGCCGTCCTCGTCGTACATGCGGCTGCCGCTGGCACGGTCGAAGATGGTGGGCCAGCCGCGGCAGTAGCTGCGCACCTCGGACTCCACGGTTTCGAAGACGCTGAGGTCGGGCTGGGTGATGGTCACGGCGAATCGCTCCTCAATACGACGGGCGGATGTCAACGGGTGAAGGCCAACGGGCCGATCTGGTACAGGACTTCGGGATCGTGCGGGCCGTCCGGGAACTGCTCCCGGTCGAACAGGACCGTCCGCTCGACGACGGCGCCGTGCCGGGCGGCGAACGACGTGAACAGGCGCTCGGAGGCGGTGTTGCCCGGCGTGATCGTCGTCTCGACGGATGTCACACCGTGTTCGGCCATGACGCGCGCGGTCACCCCGTCGAGCAGCCGGGCGGCGAGCCCCCGCCCCCGCTGCGCGGCGTCGACGGCGACCTGCCACACGAGGAGGGTCCCGGGACGCTCCGGACGCAGGTAGCCGGTGAGGAAGCCGACGGGCTCGCCGTCGACCCCACGGGCCACCACCGACGTACCGGCGAAGTCGCGACACCACAGCAGATAGCTGTAGGAGGAGTTCAGGTCGAGAGAACCGGACTCCTTGGCAATCCGCCAGAGCGCGGCCCCGTCGGCCACCGTCGGGTGGTCTATGTGTAGGTCTGCTGGTGCGGCAGTCATGCGAATTGAATTTACCCAGGGAAATTCAAAATTGCATTGCCGCTCGGGGTTACGTGCGGAGGGTCTATGTGTTATCGCGCGTGCGGGAGCGGGCGCGCGGGAATGTCATGAATGCCCGGATTTGTTCGCACCAAAAGGCGCAAAATGCCTCACCTGTGGAACGCGTCACAGGAGCGTAACCCTCACGGAATCTGCCCGAATCACCCCACTCGGCGTTCGCAGAATCTTTGCGTTTAGGTGCGAGGAAAGCGGGCAGAAGAAAGTGGGAAGCTACCCCTGTAAAGAATTCCAGAATTACTTTTTATTTAGACTCCGGTAACTCCGTCGATGCGTTCTCGAAGGATGTCCGCGTGACCGTTGTGCCGGGCGTACTCCTCGATCAGATGAATGAGCACCCAGCGCAGACTGACCTCGAGACCGGCCATCGGACCATCGGCGATCCGCCCGGAGTCCTCCAGCGACCGCCCGGCGCACACCTCCCGCCCCCGCGCGATCTCCCGCCGCCAGACCGCCAACGCCTCGTCGAGCCCCCGCCCCGGCACAAGCGCGTACCCGGTCTCCTCCTCGAACACCGGCGGTATGTCCGGCTCCGAGAACGTCCGCTGGAACCAGTTCCGCTCGACCTCTGCGAGGTGTTGCACCAGCCCGAGCAGTGTCAGCCCCGACGGCTCGGCGGACGCCAGCCGTACCTGCGCGTCGTCCAGCCCACGGCACTTGAGCTCCAGCGTGGCGCGATGGAAGTCGAGCCAGCTCTCGAGCATGGGGCGCTCGTCGCCGGTCAGGAGGGGGATGGGGCGGCCGTCGGGGAGAGTCCCGGGAGTCTTGGTGGTCATGTGGCGAGCATCCCAGGACTCACTGACAGCGGTGCCGCCTTCAGCTGCGGGCGGACCTCACCGCCACGCGTCCTCGACCGCCCCGAGTGCCGCCCCCAGGTCCACCACCAGCCCCTTGCCCGCGAGTGCCCCGCCCAGCGCCGCCAGGCAGCTGCGCACCGCTCCCGGTGCCGCGTCCGGGCCGTAGTGGTTGACGCGGATCATCTCCTTGGCCAGGGTGCCGCCGCCCGCGGCCAGCGGCAGGGCCGGGTCGGCCTCCAGGGCCCTGGCCACCAGCTCCGACGCCACGACCCCCGACGGCGCCCGCAGCGTGGTGGCGACGGGGGCCGCGTCCCGCGCCTCGTGCACATACGGTGCGAGTCCGCCCAGGGCCACCGCCCCCGCCCGCGTGCCCGCCGCGGCGCGCGCGTGCCGGGCCATCACCGCGTCCAGTCCCGCCGCCTCGATCCGCTCGACACACGCCTCCAGCCCCAGCATCTCCAACTGGGCCGGCGCGTGCGGCAGGGCCTTGCGGCCGCCGTCGATCCAGCGCTCCTTCCAGTCCAGGAGGGAGAGGTACGACCGGCGCGGCGCCTTCGGGTTGGCCGCCATCCGCGCCCACGCCCGCTCGCTCACCGACACCGCCGACACACCCGCCGGACCGCCCATCGCCTTCTGCGCGCCTATCACGCACAGGTCCACGCCCCACGCGTCCGGCAGCACCGGCTCGGCCCCGACAGAGGCGACCGCGTCCAGGTAGAACAGCGCGCCGTGCTCCCGCACCACCTCGCCGATCTCCGCGACCGGGTTGGTGTTGCCGGTCGCGGCCTCCGCGTGCACCAGCGACACGAAGTCGATGCCGGGGTGCTCGGCGAAGGCCTCCCGGATCTGCTCGGCGGTGACGGCCGTGTGGAACGGCACCGCCAGGTCGATCACCGTCGCACCGCAGTCCCGCAACCAGTCACCGAAGGTCTGCCCGTACGGGCCCGTGATGACGTTCAGCGCCGTCGTGCCCGGGCCGGCCGCGCCCCGGATCGCGCCCTCCAGCGGCAGCAGGGCCTCGCCCTGCATGATCACGACGTCCTGCCGGGTGTCGAGCAGTCGCGCCACCCGGTCCTCGATCGAGGCGAAGCGGGCGGCGCTCAGCGGGGTCAGGTCCAGGAACGGGTGCGTCACGGCGGTGCTCTCTTCAACTCACGGGGTAGAGGTGACGAGACTAACCGGCACGCACCTGACCCCTGGACTGGCGACTTCGTAGGTCGAGCGACTCCCCAACCATCGGTTTGGTTTGAGAGACTCAAACTTCTCCTTATGATCGGACCTACAGTTCCCCCACAGGAAGGCCCGCCGTGAACACGCTCCTCGGGCGTCGCACCCGTGTCCTGGCCGCCACCACCGCGACGGCAGGTCTCCTGCTCGTGGCCGCCTGCACGTCCACCGACGACGGCGGCTCGAAGACCGCCGCGGGCGGGGTCGAGCTGGTCAAGGCGGGCAAGCTCACCACCTGCACGCACCTGCCGTATCCGCCGTTCCAGTCGGAGATCGACGGCAAGGTGCAGGGCTTCGACGTCTCCCTCATCGACCTGGTCGCCAAGGACCTGGGCGTGAAGCAGGCGATCCTCGACACCCCCTTCGAGAACTTCAAGACGGGCGCCTTCCTCAACTCCGGTGAGTGCGACCTCGCCGCGGCCGGCATGACCATCACCGAGGAGCGCAAGAAGAACGTCGACTTCTCCGACCCGTACTTCGACGCCACCCAGGCCGTCCTCGTCGACAAGAAGAGCGGCGTGAACTCCCTCGCCGACGTCAAGTCCAAGAAGGTCAAGCTCGGCGCCCAGGCGCAGACCACCGGCGAGGACTACGCCAGGAGCAAGGGCTTCGACCCGGTCTCCTTCGAGTCCTCCGACGCCGTCCTCAACGGCCTGCGCACCGGCCAGGTCAAGGCGGTCATCATCGACTACCCGGTCGTCCAGGGCTGGCTCAAGGACAAGGCCAACGCGGACGCCTACAAGGTGGTCGACAACCTCAACACCGGTGAGCAGTACGGCTTCACGGTGAAGAAGGGCAACGCCAAGCTCGTCGCCGCCATCAACAAGGCGCTCGCCGACGCCAAGGCCGACGGCACCTACAAGGAGCTGTACGAGAAGTGGATCGGCCCGTACGACGCGTCCGCCGCCTCACCGTCCGCCTCCTGACCCCATGACCGACACAGACGTACGACTCACGCCCAAGAAGAAGGGCCTGACCCGCCGGCAGAAGCGGAGTGTCTCCCGCGGGGTGCAGTACGCCGTCTTCGTCGCCGCCGTGATCGCCTTCGCGGTCTCGGCGGACTGGGGGCGGCTGCAGAACCAGTTCGCGCAGGCCGACATCGCCGAGCGGATGTTCCCCGACGTCATCACGCTGGCGCTGAAGAACACCGTGCTGTACACGGTGTCCGGCTTCGTTGTCGGACTGGCTCTCGGCATGGTGATCGCGCTGATGCGGCTGTCGTCCGTGGGCCCCTACCGGTGGCTCGCCGGCATCTACATCGAGATCTTCCGCGGCCTGCCCGCCCTGCTGATCTTCATCTTCATCGGCGTGGCCGTGCCGCTCGCCTTCCCCGGCACGGAGATCGTCGGCGGCACCTACGGCAAGGTCGCCCTCGCGCTCGGCCTGGTGGCGGCCGCGTACATGGCGGAGACGATCCGCGCCGGCATCCAGGCGGTGCCCAAGGGCCAGATGGAGGCCGCCCGCTCCCTGGGCTTCTCACCGGCCCGCGCGATGATCTCGATCATCATCCCGCAGGCGTTCAGGATCATCCTCCCGCCGCTCACCAACGAACTGGTGCTGCTGTTCAAGGACTCCTCCCTGGTGCTGTTCCTCGGCGTCACCCTGGAGGAGCGCGAACTGTCCAAGTACGGGCGCGACCTGGCCAGCCAGACCGCCAACTCCACGCCGATCCTCGTCGCCGGCCTGTGCTACCTGCTCGTGACCATCCCGCTCGGCTTCGTCGTACGCCGTATGGAGGCCAAGGCCCAGGAGGCCGTGAAATGAGCCGACCCGAGATCGACGTACGCGGGCTGCACAAGTCCTTCGGCGACAACGAGGTGTTGCGGGGCATCGACCTGGAGATCACCCAGGGCGAGGTCGTCTGTGTCATCGGCCCGTCGGGGTCGGGCAAGTCGACGCTGCTGCGCTGCGTGAACCTCCTGGAGGAGCCGACGAAGGGCCAGGTCTTCGTGGGCGGCGCCGAACTGACCGACCCCGATGTCGACATCGACGCGGCCCGTCGCCGCATCGGCATGGTCTTCCAGCAGTTCAACCTCTTCCCGCACCTCACGGTGACCGAGAACCTGACCCTGCCCCAGCGCCGGGTGCTCAGGCGGGACAAGGCCCAGGCCGCGAAGGTGGCGGCGGAGAACCTGGAACGGGTGGGGCTGTCCGAGAAGGCGAACGCCTACCCCTCCTCCCTCTCCGGCGGCCAGCAGCAGCGCGTCGCGATCGCCCGCGCCCTCGCGATGGGCCCCTCGGTGATGCTGTTCGACGAGCCGACGTCGGCGCTCGACCCGGAGCTCGTGGGCGACGTACTGGCGGTCATGCGCATGCTGGCGAACGAGGGCATGACGATGATGGTCGTGACCCACGAGATGACCTTCGCCCGCGAGGTCGCCGACCGGGTCGTCTTCATGGACGACGGCGTGATCGTCGAGGACGGCACCCCCGCCCAGGTCATCGGCGACCCCACCCACGACCGCACCCGCCACTTCCTCTCCCGTCTCCTCGACCCCGCGATGGCGGACGTGGAGGAGGAGACCTCGGAGCAGGCGCGCAAGACGACTGACTAGGGTGCGGTACATGAGCGATCGCGCGGTGCTGCACGTGAAGGGCCGGGTTCTGGTCGGCCCCGAGGATGTCCGGGACGAGCTGTGGGTCGTCGACGGCCGGATCTCCTACGACCGGCCCGCGGGCGCCCGCGACGTCCGCACGGTGGAGGGCTGGGCCCTGCCCGGCCTGGTCGACGCCCACTGCCACGTGGGCCTGGGCGCACACGGCCCGGTCGACACGGACGTCGCCGAGAAGCAGGCGCTGACCGACCGCGAGGCCGGCACCCTGCTGATCCGCGACGCGGGCTCGCCCTCCGACACCCGCTGGATCGACGACCGCGAGGACCTGCCGAAGATCATCCGAGCGGGCCGGCACATCGCCCGCACCCGACGCTACATCCGGGGCTACGCCCACGAGATCGAACCGGACGACCTGGTGGCGTACGTCGCCCAGGAGGCCCGCCGGGGCGACGGCTGGGTGAAGCTGGTCGGCGACTGGATCGACCGCGAGGTGGGCGACCTGTCGCCCTGCTGGCCGCGGGCCGCGGTCGAGGCGGCTATAGCGGAGGCCCACCGCCTCGGCGCCCGGGTCACCGCCCACTGCTTCGCCGAGAACTCACTGAGGGACCTCGTCGAGTCGGGCATCGACTGCGTCGAGCACGCCACGGGCCTCACCGACGACCTGATTCCGCTCTTCGTGGAGCGTGGCGTGGCGATCGTGCCGACCCTGGTCAACATCGCGACCTTCCCCTCGCTCGCCGACGGCGGCGAGTCGAAGTACCCCCGTTGGTCGGCCCACATGCGGCGCCTGCACGAACGCCGCTACGACACCGTCCGCAACGCCTACGACGCCGGCATCCCGGTGTACGTCGGCACGGACGCGGGCGGCAGTCTGCCCCACGGCTTGGTCGCCGCCGAGGTCGCCGAACTGGTCACGGCCGGCATCCCCCGGGTCGACGCGCTCGCGGCGACCGCCTGGGCGGCCCGCGGATGGCTCGGCCGACCCGGGCTGGAGGAGGGCGCGGCGGCTGACCTCGTCGTCTACGAGAGCGATCCGCGTGCGGACGTACGGGTGCTGGCGTCTCCGCGCCGGGTGGTACTCGACGGACGGGTCGTCGACTAGAGCGACCAGAAAGACCCGGCGGACTCCGAAAACTTTCGAGAAGCGGCGGCCGTTCCGGGTCAGGGCTGTTGACTGCCCAATGCGGCCGCCGATCCCGACGCCCTGCCCGACATCATCAACCTCTTCTCCGGATTCGTCCTGCCCCGCGAGTCCGAGTTCGTGCAGCGGTGGGCCGAGGACCTCACGCCGTACCTGTCCGGTGAGGCGATCGCCGACCACCCCAACCTGGCCAACATCCCCCTGGAAGGACATGGGCCGCGTCGGCGGCCGCATCTACGGCATCCCGCTGGAGCGCCCGCTGCCCGGCTCCACTCTCTGGCTCAACCAGGGCATGTTCACCGACGCGGGCATGAAGGAGGGCTGGACCGCCGGCGACTTCGCCGCCGTGGCCAAGCGGGCCACCGGAGGCAAGCGGTACGCGCTCGGCGCTGGAGGGGCTGGTGCCCTACGCGTCCCCGGGGCTCGCGCAGTACCGGTTGCCCGGGCCGCCCAGTCACTCCGGGGCCTGGTCCGACGGGCTGGAAGGGTTCGCGCGTTCCTTCCTCCTTGCGGCCTTCCGTATCGCCGGTTCGAGCGGCCGCGTGGGCCCTGCCCTCATCGAGCGGTACGCCGCCGGGCTCGCCGCCGGCACCGATCCGTACCATCCCGAACACTGGCCGCCGATCACCGACCGCGCTCAGCCGATGGTCGAGGCCGCGTCGATCGCCGTCGCCCTGCACGAGTCACGCCCCTGGCTGTGGGACCACCTCGACGACCCCGTCCGGGCGCAGGTCGCCGACTGGCTGGGCGGGTTCGTCGGTGCGGAGGTCAACGACTCCAACTGGCGGCTGTTCCAAGTCATCGTGGAGGAGTTCCTCGCTTCCGTCGGCGCCCCGTACCGCCGTGCCGAGATCGACGCGGGGCTCGCCCGGCTCGACGACTGGCATCGGGGCGGGGGCTGGTACACCGACGGTGACGGCAAGAAGTTCGACTACTACAACGCCTGGGCGCTGCATCTGTATCCGGTGCTGTGGGCGCGGATCGCGGACGCCGGCACGGTGGCCCGGCACCGGGCGAGACTGAGTGAGTTCCTCACCGCGCACCAGTACTTCTTCGGCTCCGACGGCGCTCCGGTCCATCAGGGCCGCTCCCTGACGTACCGGTTCGCGACCACCGCCCCGCTGTGGGCGGGCGCGCTGGCCGACGCCACGCCGCTGCCGCCCGGTCGTACCCGCCGCCTCGCGTCGGGCGCGCTGAAGCACTTCGCCGAGCAGGGCGCGCCCGACGAGCGGGGACTGCTCAGCCTCGGCTGGTACCGGCCCTTCCTCCCCGTCACCCAGCGCTACTCCGGGCCCGCCTCCCCGTACTGGGCGAGCAAGGCGTTCCTCGGTCTGCTGCTGCCCGCCGAGCATCCTGTGTGGGCGGCGCCGGAGGAGGCGGCACCCGTGGACACGGCCGACACCACCCTCGCGCTGTCCGCTCCGGGCTGGCTGCTGCACTCGACCGCCGCCGACGGGATCGTACGGCTCGTCAACCACGGCAGCGACCGGCTCCCGCCCTCGCCCGCCACGGCCGACGACGGCCCTCACTACGCCCGTCTCGCCTACTCCAGTGTCACCGCGCCCGAGACTCCGGGGACGGCCACGGGCCCCGACAACCACATCGCCCTGCTCGCCGCCGACGGCACGCCGTCCCCGCGAGGCCGCATCCATCCCCTCGGCGCCGAGGGCCGCCGGGCGGCTTCGTGGCACCGGGCACGGGTGCCGGAGGACACCGGTGAGGGGCACCGCATCGAGACCGTGAGCGTGGTGCACGGGCCGTGGGAAGTGCGGGTGCACCGTCTCGACGCGCCCCCCGGCACATCCGTGCGGGAGGGCGGCTGGGCCGTCGCCGACGACACCGTGGCGCCGGTGGGGGAGACCGGCCCCGCGCTGGCCGTCGCCCGCCGTGCGGACGGTCTGACCAGCGCGCTCGTCGGCCTCTACGGCTGGGGCGACACCGAGGACACGGTCATCCAGGACGTCGACGCCAACGCCGTCGGCCGCTGCTCGGCGACACCCGTCCTCCAACGATCTGAGGGGGCAAGCCTGTTGGTCACCCTTGTACTGCTCAGCGCCGATCCGCCCGCCCGGTGGGCGGGTGCGAGCGCGCGGGTCGCGCCCGACGCAACGGTGACGATCCGCTTCCCGGACGCCACGACGGAGACCGTGCCGCCACCATCCTGAGCCCGCTCCCGCTCTCGCTCCCTCTCAGCCCGACGCCAGCGTGATCGCTTGGTCCAGTGCCTGCAGGAAACCGTTCACCGTCTGGCGGTCCCGGACCGCGAGCCGTAGCCATTCCTCGTGCAGGCCCGGGAAGGTGTCCCCGCGTCGGACCGCGTAGCCGAGGTCGCGCAGGTGGCGGCGGACGGCGGGGGCCCGGGGGAGTCGTATGAGGACGAAGGGGCCCTCGGCGGGCTCGGCCACCTGGACGCCGTCCGACGCGAACTCGGTGAGTCCGGCGACGAGGTGGGCCCGGTCCGCGGCGATGCGATGGGCCGCGTGGGCCGCCTCCGCCAGGGCCCGCGGGGAGACACACGCCTCCGCCGCGGCCAGTGCCGGCGTGGACACCGGCCACAGCGGCTGGGCCCGTTCCAGCTCCGCGATCGTCTCCGGGGCCGCCAGGACGTAGCCGATGCGCAGCCCGGCCAGGCCCCACGTCTTGGTGAGGCTGCGCAGGACGACCAGCCCGGGTACGTCCGTCCGGCCGGCCAGCGCCTCCCGCTCACCGGGTACGGCGTCCATGAACGCCTCGTCGACCACCAACGTCCGTCCGGGGCGGGCGAGTTCCGCGATGACGGCGGCCGGGTGCAGCACCGACGTCGGGTTCGTCGGGTTGCCGATCACCACCAGGTCGGCGTCCTCGGGGACCGCCGCCGGGTCCAGACGGAAGCCGTCCTGCTCGCGCAGCACCACCCGGTCGACGGAGTGGCCCGCGTCCCGCAGCGCCGCCTCCGGCTCCGTGAACTGCGGGTGCACCACGACAGGGCGGCGCACCTTCAGCGCCCGCGCCACCAGCACGAACGCCTCCGCCGCGCCCGCCGTCAGCAGCACGTGCTCCACCGGCAGTCCGTGCCGCGCCGCCACCGCCGCGCGCGCGGCCCGCCCGTCCGGGTAGGCCGCGAGAGCTGTCAGCGACTCGGCGATGTGCGCGCGCAGCCACTCCGGTGGGGTGTCCGCGCGGACGTTCACAGCGAGGTCGACCAGGGCCGAGCCGTCGTCGCGGACCTCGGCGTCCCCGTGGTGGCGCAGATCGTGCCCGTCAGTGTGCATGGGAGTGCGCGTGCCCTCCGTGATGGTGGTGATGCCCGTGACCGTGGTCGTGTCCGTCGTCGTCCGGGTGGAAGTGCGGCTGCTGGGGCAGCCCCACCTTGTCCTCGAACCCCGGCAACGCGATGCGGTACACGCACGAGTCGCAGTTCATCCGCAGATCGCCCTTCACGGCCTCCTCGTACCGCTCCATCACCAGGTCCAGCAGCTCCGGCTCGGGCCCGATGACGTCCGCCGACCGGACCTCGACCTCCGGGTGGGCGGCCGCCCAGCCCTCCGTCTGGTGCCGCACCCGGTCGGGCAGGATGCCCGTGAACAGGAAGTACGGCAGGACGACGATCCGCCTGGCACCCAGGCGCACGCACCGGTCCAGACCGCTCGGCACGTCCGGTGCCGCCAGCGAGACGAACGCCGTCTCCACACCCGCGTACCCGCGCCCCTCCCACAGCAGCCGCGCCGCCTTGAACACCTCGGCGTTGGCGTCCGGGTCGGTGGAGCCGCGGCCGACGAGCAGGACGGTCACGTCCGAGCGGTCCCCCGGCGTGCGCCCGGAAGACCCGAGGGCCTCATCCAGGCGTCGCTCCAGCACGCTCAGCAGCGCCGGGTGCGGGCCCAGCGGACGTCCGTACGTGTACGTGATCCCGGGGTGCCGCTCCTTCTCCCGGGCCAGCGCCGCCGGGATGTCCCCCTTGGCGTGCCCGGCGGCCACCAGCATCAGCGGAACGGCGGCGAAACGGCGTACCCCCCGCTCCACCAGCTCGGTCACCGCCTCACCCAGCGGCGGTGGGGACAGCTCGATGAAGCCGCCCGCGACGGGCAGTTCGGGGTGGCGGCGGCCCAACTCCCGTACGAAGTCGCGGAACGCCTCGGCTCCGGCATCGTCCCGGGTGCCATGGCCGGCGATGAGCAGGGCGGGCGGCGGGGTGGTCACGGTTGCTCCTCAGCAGAAAGGGGGTGGTACAGCAGGGCGTTCAGCGCGGCCGCGGCCACGGCCGAACCGCCCTTCTCGGACACGTTGCTCACGGCGGGCAGCCCGCTCTCGCGCAACGCGGCCTTGGACTCGGCCGCTCCGACGAACCCGACGGGCAGACCGATCACGAGCGCGGGGGAGGCGTCCAGCGTCAGCAACTCCTCCAGAGCGGTCGGCGCACAGCCGATCACCCACAGCGCACCGGGCCCGACCTGCTCGTAGGCGAGCCGGATCGCGTGCGCGGAACGGGTCAGCCCGGGACCGGCGGTGGCCTCCTTGAGGCGACAGACGGTCTCGCGCCGGGTGATCCCGGCCGCGACCATCTCCACGTCCACGACGACGGGCGCCCCCGAATGCAGGGCGACGTGCGCCTTCTCCAGGTCGCCCTCGTCCATGACGAGATCGCTCGCGTACTCCAGGTCGGCGGCGGAGTGGATGACCCGCTCCACGACCGCGCGGGTCAGCGGAGAAAAGTGCGAGGTGTCCAGGCGTGCGCGCAGCCGCCGGAAGGACTCCTGCTCGATCGGGTGGACCACACGGTTCACTTGGCTTCCTCCTGACCCGCGGCGGAGCCGCTCATCGATGCAGCGTCCTGCCATCGGTAGCCGCGCGGCGTCACCATGCGCCCCGCGATGTCCCGGGTCGCCGTGTTGCCGACAGTCACGACCGTCATCATGTCGACCGTCGCCGGGTCCAGGTCCGTGAGGGTGGTCACCCGGGCGGTCCCGTCCGGGCGTGAGGCGTTGCGTACGACACCCACCGGCGTCGTCGGCTCCCGGTGCTCGGCGAGGATCGCGAGCGCCTTCGGCAACTGCCAGTCCCGGCCCCGGGAACGGGGGTTGTAGAACGTGACCACGATGTCCGCCTCGGCCGCCGCCCGCACCCGCCGCTCGATGACCTCCCACGGCGTGTGCAGGTCGGACAGGCTGATCGACACATGGTCGTGCCCGAGCGGCGCACCGAGGAGCGCGGCCGCCGCGAGCGCGGCGGTGACACCGGGCACCCCGACCACGTCGATGTCGTCGGACGCCTCGGCCAGCGCGGGCGAGGCCATCGCGTACACGCCGGCGTCCCCGCTGCCGATGAGGGCGACCGCCTGCCCCTTCCGCGCCTCGGCCACAGCGGTCCGCGCCCGCTCCTCCTCCGCGCCCAGTCCCGACTCCAGGATCCGGGTACCGGGCCGCAGCAGATCGCGGATCTGGTCCACGTACTGGTCGAGCCCGACGAGCACGGACGCCCGCCGCAGCTCCGCCTTCGCGCGCGGCGTCAGCAGATCCCGGGCGCCGGGTCCCAGCCCGACGACCGCGAGCCGCCCCCGCGCGGGCCGCCGTACGACGGCACAGGTCGCCATCGCGGGCTGCCCGTCCTCCCGCGTCGACTTGCGCTTGGGAACGAGGAGTTCGCCCCCACCCACGAGCGCGGCGGCCTCGGCGACGGAGGGGGTGCCGACGGCCGCGAGGGGAGCCTCGGAGGGGTTCGGGACCTCGACCCCGGCCAACTCCTCGGCGGAGTGGGTCACCAGGGGAACCCCGAGACGCCGGGCGGCTTCCAGAATCCCCGGCTCCTCGGCCTTGGCATCCACGGTGGCGAGTTCGGCGATGCTACGAGGAGACAGCCCCGCGTCTCGCAGCGCGCCGCGGATCAGCTCCAGCACCTCCTCGCCGGGGGCACCCTTGGAGGCACCGACGCCGACGACGAGGGAGGGCGGGCGGAGGATCACTTGGGCGTCACCGGGGGCGAGAAGGCGGTCGGTGACGTGAATCGCCGGTCCTCGCCGTGCCGGGCGCCCCACGTTCGACGGCAGCGCGGGCAGAGGCCAGGCGAACTCCGAGTTCAGCTCGACGGGCTCACCATCGAGCACCGCTCGGGAGACCCCCGCGACATCCCCCTCGACGGGGAGCCCCAGCGTGTCCAGGCCGGCCACTCCGACCGCATCCGTCGCCGTGGTCACCACGGGCTCCGCCCCCAGCAACTCCCCCACCTCGACGGCGAGCTCGTTCGCCCCACCGCCGTGCCCCCCGACCAGGGAGACAGCGAACCGCCCGCCCTCGTCGACGCACACCACACCGGGGTCGGACGCCTTGTCACCCAACAGCGGCGCGACGAGCCGTACGACAGCCCCCGTCGCCAGGAAGCACACGAGCTGCTCGCACTCCGAGAACGCCCGCCGTACCGCGTCCCCGACGGGCCCGTCGTACACCCGCGTCCGCTCCGGCCAGGCCGCGGCCAGCCGGTCGCGCGCCGCCGCCCCCGCCGCGGTGGCGGAAATAAGGCCGATCACTGGGCAACTCCTTCTCGAAAGTCGGGGTCTTCGACACCTCTGACACCCCACAGCAGAAAAACAGGATTGGTGGCCGCCAGCCGGGTCACATCCCCCGGCAGCGGCGCGAGCCGCGAGGACTGCAACAGCACCCCGTCGCAGTCGAGCCCGGCACCCGTGAGCGCGGAACGCACCGCCGGCACCCGGTCCAGCGCGGCCAGGGCGACGACCACGGTCCGCCGGGCCCGGCGCGCGCACGCGCCGACGATGTCGGGCAGCTCGCGTCCGCCGCCCCCGACGAACACGGCGTCGGGATCGGCGAGTCCGCTCAGCGCGTCCGGCGCCACGCCCCGCACCACGTGCACGTCGACGCCGTGCGCGTCGGCGTTCGCACGGATCCGCCCGACACCGTCCCCGGCCTTCTCCACCGCGCTGACGGCGGCGCCGAGCCGCGCGCACTCCACGGCCACGGAACCCGAGCCGGACCCCACGTCCCAGACGAGATCGCCGGGGCGCGGTCCGAGCCGGGCCAGGGCGAGGGCCCGCACCTCGAACTTGGTGATCATCGAGTCGCGGTGCGCGAACGCGGACTCGTCCAGGGCCCATCCGGCGGGCCGTTCACCGGGTCCCGCGAGGGTCCGTACGGGACCGACCGACCGCGCCTCGTCCAGGCAGAGCACGACACTCACCGTCGTACCCCAGTCGCGCGCCGCGGCCTCGGCGGGGGAGACCCGCTCCACGCGTTCAGCCGAGGGGTCGCCCAGCGCGGACGCGACGACGAGGATCCGCCCGGGCGCGGTGCGCGCGAGCGCGGCGCCCAGCTCAGCCGGCCCGGCACCGGGCCCGGTCAGCACGGCGACCTTCGGATGCGCCCGGCAGACGTTGACGGCCGTACGCGGATCCCGCCCGTGCGCGCTGACCACGACGGCGTCGTCCCAGGTCAGCCCGAGTCGAGCGAACGCGGTGGCCACGGAGGACGCCCCCGGCCGCACCTCCAGGCGCTCTGCCCCGAACCGCTCGGCCAGCACCCGCACGATCCCGAAGAACCCGGGGTCCCCGGAGGCCAGCACGACGACCGGCCGCTCCTTGACGACGTACTCCTCGATGGCGTCGAGCGCGGGGGCGAGCGGCCCGAGCACGATCCGCTCGGCGGTCTCCGGCAGCCGTACGGCCTCCAGGTGCCGTCGCCCGCCCACGACCAGCTCGGCCCCGGCGAGGAGATGCTCGGCCTCCTCGGCCACCGGCGCGCCGGTGCCCGTACCGACGACCGTGATCACGTGCTCGCCCCGCGCTCGCGCAGCGCCCGGCGGGCCTGCGGGTCGGCCTTGCGGAAGCCGTGGAAGTGACCGGGGTGGTAGAGGTGCGAGCGGGTGCCGTGCGCGTCGAGGGCCGGGCCGACGAGGAACAGGGTGTGCTTCCAGAGCTTGTGCTCCTTGACGGTCTCCTCCAGCGTGCCGATCGTGCACCGCACGACCAGCTCCTCGGGCCAGGTCGCCTGGTAGGCGACCACGACCGGCGTGGACGTCGGATAGCCGCCCTCCAGCAGCTCCCGCACCAGCTGGCCGCTGCGGGCCGCCGACAGGAAGATCGCCATGGTCGTGCCGTGCTTGGCGAACTCCCGCACCTCCTCGCCCGGCGGCATCGGCGTCTTGCCGCCGCCGAGCCGGGTCAGGACCACGGACTGGGCGACCTCCGGGACGGTCAGCTCGCGCTGCGCGAGCGCGGCGACGGCGGAGAACGACGAGACACCCGGCACGATCTCCGTCTCGATGCCGATCTCGGCACACCGGTCGACCTGCTCCTGCGTGCCGCCCCACAGCGCGGGATCGCCGGAGTGGATCCGGGCGACCTTGAGCCCCTCGGCGAACGCCCGTTCGTACACGGCGACGACGTCCTCCAACGACATGGTCGCCGAGTCGAGGATCTCCGCGCCCTCGCGCGCGTGCTCGAGGACCTCCGCCTGGACCAGGCTCGCCGCCCAGATCACGACGTCGGCGTCGGAGATGGCACGCGCGGCACGGAACGTCAACAGGTCGGCGGCGCCGGGGCCGGCACCGACGAAGGTCACCTTGCCGGTGGGGGCATCGGCCATGAGAATCTGTCCTCTCCTACAAGTCCTACGAGCAAAGTCCTGCGAGTACGGCGGCTACGGCCGGGTGTGCGTCAGCGCGGGTCGATCGGATAGCAAGAGCACATGGCCGTCTTCGTCGCGCTCGGCGCGTTCCTGATGACGCTGGCCGGCGGCTGGACGGCACAGCGTGTGACGGACCGCCGTCACCTCGTGCTGGGCCTGGCCGGCGGCCTGATGCTGGGCGTGGTCGGCCTGGACCTGCTGCCGGAGGCCCTGGAGGCGGCCGGCCGGGAGATCCACGGCGTCCCCGCGGCCCTGCTCCTGTTCGTGGCCGGCTTCCTCCTGGCCCACCTGGTGGAACGCCTGCTGGCCCACCGCCAGGCCGCGCACGGAGGCGAGGAGGCAACCGGTCGCACGCCCGAAGTGGGTCTGACGGCCGCCGCCGCGATGGTGGGCCACAGCGCCATGGACGGCGTGGCGATCGGCGCGGCCTTCCAGGTGGGCGGCGGCATGGGCGTGGCGGTGGCCCTCGCGGTCATCGCGCACGACTTCGCGGACGGGTTCAACACCTACACACTCACCAGCCTGTACGGCAACGCCCGCCGCCGGGCGCTCGCCATGCTGTTCGCCGACGCGATCGCCCCGGTCGTGGGCGCGGCCTCGACCTCGTTCGTCACCATCCCGGAGCACGTGCTCGGCGGCTATCTGGGCCTCTTCGGCGGCGCGCTCCTCTACCTCGCCGCCGCCGAGATCCTCCCCGAGGCCCACCACGAACACCCCGCCCACTCGACCCTGCTGTGCACGGTCGCGGGCGTCGGCTTCATCTGGCTGGTGGTGGGCGTGGCCGGCTGAGCGCTTCACCCCGGCGGAGTTCACAGCTTGCCGCCCCGCCCGCCGTCGCGCCGCGCGGGCGCGATCAGCGTCGACAGATACGGCAGGGGAGCCCCGTCGAGGTCGGCGGCCGCCCGGATCGACTCGTCGGTGAGCCCGAGTGCCGACCCCCACACGGCGTCACCGAGCCGCCCGGTCTCCCGCAACGCCTCCGCGACCTCGCCCGCCTGCCGCCCGAACTTGTACGCGACGACCGTCCCGGGCCCGGCGAGCGCGTCCTTCAGCACCGCGGACCCCGCGGTCACCGGCACCAGCGTCAACGGCTCCGTCCCCTCGGTGAGTACGGCACCCGACCGGGCCGCCAGATCCTGCATGGCGGTGATCCCGGGCACGGTCTCGACGCCGACACCCGGCACCAGCTCGGCGATGGTCTGCGCGAGATAGGTGAACGTGGAGTACACGTTCGGGTCGCCGATCGTCGCGAAGGCGACCGTGCCGTGCTCCCGCAACAGCCCCGCCACCCGCTCACCCGCCGCGTCCCACGCGGCCTCCCGCCGCTCCCGGTCGGTGCGCTCGTTCAACGCGAACACCACCCGGACGACCTTCTCCTCGGGCACGTAGTGCAACACGGTCGCCTCGGCCCGCCCGCGCTCTCCGCCATCTCTTCCATCAGGCGCAGCCATCACCGGCACGACGACGACATCCGCCTCGCGGAGCGCGTTGACCCCCTTCACGGTCACCAGCTCCGGATCGCCCGGCCCGACCCCCACTCCGATCAGCCTGCTGCTCATGACGTCCGGCACCTCTCCACGAACCGACGGGCCACACTGGGCTCGGACGCCCAGTGCGTGTGCAGATAACTCGCGTGCACACCACCTTGTACAAAACCTTCGACGCGCCTGACGGGGGTGCGCACCCCCCAGGCGGGGGCCGTTCCGGCGCCGGGCTCGACGACCGTGCGGTGGAACTCGTGCCCGCGCAACCGCGTGCCCGCCGCGGCGAGCACACTGTCGCTCACGGCCACCGCGTCCCGATACCCCAGAGTGAGCCGCTCCGACATCCGCGCGGTGGCATCCAGCACGCCGCACATCGGCTGCCCGTCCAACTCCCGGCACAGATACAGCAGTCCGGCGCATTCCGCCGCCACGGGAGCGCCACTCAGGGCCAGTTCGGTGACGGCCTTGCGCAAAGGCTCGTTGGCGGCGAGCTCGGCGGCGTACACCTCGGGGAAACCGCCGCCGATGACGAGCCCGGCGGTGCCCTCCGGGAGTTGTTCGTCCCGCAGGGGATCAAAGGTGACCACCTCGGCACCGGCGGCGGCGAGAAGCTCGGCATGCTCGGCATAGGAGAACGTGAACGCCTCTCCACCGGCGACGGCAATGACCGGCCCGGGCGTGTGAGGGCGAGGCCCCTCCAGGGCCGACATCGGGGGCCCGGGGGCTGCGGCCCCCAGGGGCGGGACGGGCAGGGGCGGCGGGGGCGCAGAAGCCAGAGCCTCAGCCGCGTCCCAAGCCGCACCCTCCAACGCACCAGCACTCCGCGCCAGCGCCGTCAGCGCCTCCAGGTCGCACCCTCGGGACACCTGTGCCGCCATCGCCTCGACGGCGTCGACCGCAGCGGAGCGCCGCTCCGCGACCGGCACCAACCCCAGATGCCGCGAAGGCGTATCCACCTGCGGAACCCTCCGCAGCACCCCCAGCACCGGCACTCCCGCCGAATCCAACGCCTCCCGCAACAACTCCTCATGCCGGTCCGACGCGACCTTGTTCAGGATCACGCCCCCGACCCGGACCTCCGGATCCCAGGAAGCGAACCCGTGCACCAGCGCCGCGACGGACCGCGACTGCGACGACGCGTCGACGACCAGCACCACCGGCGCCCGCAACAGCTTCGCGACATGAGCGGTGGACGCCAGCTCCCCTTCCCCCGCCGCGCCGTCGTACAGGCCCATCACACCCTCGACGACGGCGATGTCACACCCGCGCGCGCCCTGCGCGAACAGCGGCCCGACCAACTCCGGCCCGCACAGGTACGCGTCGAGGTTCCGCCCCACGCGCCCGGTGGCGAGCGCGTGATACCCGGGATCGATGTAGTCCGGCCCGACCTTGTGCGGGGACACGGCGAGCCCCCGCGCGGCGAACGCGGCCATCAACCCCGTGGCAACGGTGGTCTTGCCGCTGCCCGAGGAGGGCGCGGCGATGACCAGCCGTGGGACGGAAGAAGTCACCACTCGATGCCCCTCTGCCCCTTCTGCCCGACGTCCATGGGGTGCTTGACCTTGGACATGTCGGTCACGAGGTCGGCGAAGTCGACGAGCTTCTCGGGCGCGTTCCGCCCGGTGATCACCACATGCTGGGTGCCGGGCCGATTCCGCAGGACATCGATCACCTCATCGGTGTCGACCCACCCCCAGTGCATGGGGTAGGCGAACTCGTCGAGCACGTAGAGCCTGTACGTCTCGGCGGCCAGGTCCCGCTTGACCTGCTCCCAGCCCTCACGGGCCTTCTCCTCGTTGTCCATCTGCTGATCCCGCTGCACCCACGACCAGCCCTCGCCCATCTTGTGCCAGTCGACGGAGCCGCCCTCCCCGGACGCCCCCAGCACCCGCAGCGCGTTCTCCTCGCCGACCTTCCACTTCGCCGACTTGACGAACTGGAACACCCCGATGGGCCACCCCTGGTTCCAGGCCCGCAGAGCGAGCCCGAAAGCGGCGGTCGACTTGCCCTTCCCCACGCCCGTGTGCACGACCACGAGCGGCCGATTACGACGCTGCCGCGTCGTCAGCCCGTCGTCCGGCACTACACTCGGCTGCCCCTGCGGCATTACGCGGCCCTCCTCGAATAACCCTGCACATCCCTGACCAGCCCGGCGATCGAGTCGGCCCGCAACTCGTCCAGCGTCACGGCCGTACCCCCCAGCTCACCGGCGAGTTGCCCCGCGAGCCCCAGCCGCACGGGCCCCGACTCGCAGTCCACGACGACCGAGGCGGTGCCCTCGGCCGCGAACAGCCGAGCCGCCCGCCCCGCCAGCGCGACGGGCTCCGGCCCACCGGTGGCCCGCCCGTCCGTCACGACCACGACCAGCGCCCGCCGCGCGGGATCCCGCAACCGCTCCACGCGCAGCACGTCGTGCGCCTTGAGCAGTCCGGCCGCCAGCGGCGTCCGCCCGCCGGTCGGCAGCGTCTCCAGCCGGGCCGCCGCCGCGTCCACGGACGACGTCGGCGGCAACGCCACATCGGCCGCCGACCCCCGGAAGGTCACCAGACCCACCTTGTCCCGCCGCTGGTAGGCGTCAAGCAGCAGCGACAGCACGGCACCCTTCACGGCACTCATCCGCTGCCGCGCCGCCATCGATCCGGAGGCGTCCACCACGAACAGCACGAGGTTGCCCTCACGCCCCTCCCTGGTCGCCTGCCGCAGATCGTCCCGGCGCACCACGAGCCCCGGCCCCGACCGGCCGCGCGCCCGCTGGTGCGGCGCGGCCGCCTGTACGGTCGCCGCCAGGTGCAGCTTGGTGAGCGTTCCCCGGGGCCGTCGGGCACCGGTCGTCCGCCCGTGCTCGGTCCGCGCCCGCGAACGCCGCCCGGCGGCACCCTCGCCGATGCCCGGCACGCTCAGCACCTTCGTACGGAACGGCTCGGAGGCCCGTACGGCGGACTGCTCACCAGCTCCCGAAGCCTGCGGTTCGCCTCCCTCACCGGCCTCGGGCTGCGCGCCCGTGTCACCGCCCTGCGGCCCCTCCTCGGGCGACGGCTCCCCGCCGCCCCCACCGGGCCCGTCCGGACCGGAGTCGGGGTCGGGGTCGGGGTCGGGGTCGTCATCGGGTTCGGGGGAGTCCCCGAACTCCTCCAGCGTCTCGTCCAGCTTGTCCTCGTCGAGCCCCGGAGCATCGAAGGGATTGCGCCGCCTGCGGTGCGGCAACGCGAGCAGCGCCGCCTGCCGTACGTCCTCAGCCAGCACATCGGTCCGCCCGGCCCAGGCGGCCAGCGCGGTCGCCGTACGCGCCATCACGATGTCGGCACGCATGCCGTCCACCTCGAAGGCCGCGCAGGTCGCCGCGATCTGCCGCAGCGCCCCGTCGCCCAGCCGCACCGACGGCAACAGCTCCCGCGCCGCCACGATCCGCGCCCGTACGGCGGCCTCCTCGTCGGCCCACTTCGCCGCGAACCCGGTCGGGTCGTCGTCGTAGGCGAGCCGCCGTCGCACGACCTCCACCCGCTGGTCGGGCTCCCGGGAGGCAGCCACCTCCACCGTCAGCCCGAACCGGTCCAGCAACTGCGGCCGCAGCTCGCCCTCTTCGGGGTTCATGGTGCCGACGAGCAGGAAACGGGCGGCGTGCCGTACGGAGACACCCTCGCGTTCGACGTACGAGGCGCCCATCGCGGCCGCGTCCAGCAGCAGGTCGACGAGGTGATCGTGGAGCAGGTTGACCTCGTCGACGTACAGGATCCCGCGATGCGCGTCCGCGAGGAGTCCCGGCTCGAAGGCTTTCACGCCCTCAGCCAGCGCCCGCTCGATGTCCAGCGCGCCGACCAGCCGGTCCTCGGAGGCACCGACGGGCAACTCGACCATCCGGGCCGGCCGCTCGACGCCGCCGCCGGCTTCGTGCGGCCCGTCCGGGCACGCCGGGTCGGGCTTGGCCGGGTCGCACGAGAAACGGCACCCGGGAACGACGGGGACCTCGGGCAGCAACGCGGAAAGCGCCCGCACGGCGGTGCTCTTCGCGGTGCCCTTCTCCCCTCGGACCAGCACACCACCCACGGCAGGGGAGACGGCGTTCAGCAGCAGCGCGAGCCGCAGGTCGTCCTGCCCGACGACAGCCGTGAACGGAAACGGGGTACTCACTTGTCGTCGCCCTCCAAGTCGCCTTCCAGCTCCAGGTAGGTGGCACGCAGCCGCTCCAGCGTGTCCGCGTGGGGCTCGGCCCACAGACCACGGTCGGCGGCCTCCAGCAGCCGCTCCGTGATGCCGCGCAGGGCCCAGGGGTTGGACTTCTTCATGAAGTCACGGTTCTCCGGATCGAAGACGTACTCCGCGCTGAGCTTCTCGTACATCCAGTCGTCGACCACGCCCGCCGTGGCGTCGTAGCCGAAGAGGTAGTCGACGGTCGCCGCCATCTCGAAGGCGCCCTTGTAGCCGTGCCGCCGCATCGCCGCCATCCAGCGCGGGTTGACCACGCGGGCGCGGAAGACGCGGTGGGTCTCCTCGCCCAGCGTCCGCGTCTTCACCTGATCCGGGGTGGCCGAATCACCCACGTAGGCCTCGGGGCTGGCGCCCGTCAGATGGCGCACCATCGCCACCATGCCGCCGTGGTACTGGAAGTAGTCGTCGGCGTCGACGAGGTCGTGCTCACGGGTGTCGACGTTCTTCGCGGCCACGGCGATCCGCTTGAACGCCGTCTCCATGTCGCCCCGCGCCGCCCGCCCGTCGAGCCCGCGCCCGTAGGCGTAGCCGCCCCACACCGCGTACACCTCGGCGAGGTCCGCGTCGGAGCGCCAGTTGCGGGCGTCGATCAGCGGCAGCAGACCCGCGCCGTACGCGCCCGGCTTGGAGCCGAAGACACGGGCCGTGGCCCGGCGTCGGTCGCCGTGCTCGGCGGTGTCCTCGTCGGCGTGCGCCTTCACGAAGTTGCCGTCGGCGGGCTCGTCCAGCTCGGCGACCGCCCGCACCGCGTCGTCGATGAGCCCGACCACGTGCGGGAACGCGTCCCGGAAGAACCCGGAGATACGGACCGTCACGTCGATGCGCGGCCGGCCCAGCTCCTCCAGCGCAACGATCTCGAAGCCGGTCACGCGCCTCGACGCGTCGTCCCACACGGGACGGCAGCCCAGCAGTGCCAGGATCTCGGCGATGTCGTCGCCCTGGGTGCGCATCGCGGACGTACCCCAGACCGTCAGACCGACGGACTTCGGGTACTCGCCCGTGTCCTGGAGGTAGCGCTGCACCAGCGAGTCCGCGAGCGACTGGCCGACCTCCCAGCTCAGCCTCGACGGGATGGCCTTGGGGTCGACCGAGTAGAAGTTCCGGCCCGTCGGCAGCACGTTGACCAGCCCGCGCGTCGGCGAACCGGACGGGCCCGCCGGGACGTAACCGCCGTCGAGGGCCCGCAGGATGTGCCCGATCTCGTCGGTGGTCTTCTCCAGCCGCGGTACGACCTCGGTGCAGGCGAACTCCAACACCGCGACGGCGTCCGGGAGTTCGGTGCCGAGTGCTTCACGGACGAGAGCCGGGGCCGCCGTCACGTCCCACGCCCGGGACTCCATCCCCTCCGCGATCCGCCGGCACAACTGCTCCAGCAGGTCGATCGCGTCGGCCCCCGTGCGGGACGGACCCTCCACCAGGTCCGTCAGCTCCACCGGCAGCTTCACCGGCGCGCCCGGCTCGGCCAGCAGCTCCTTCTCCACGAGGCCGAAGTGCGCGGCGAGCGCAGCCCGCAGCCCCGGCAGCGCGTTCGCCTTGCCGCCCCACACCTGTGAGGCGCGCAGCACGGCCAGCACGAGGTTGACGCGCGGTTCACCGACCGGGCCGCCGCCCAGGATGTGCAGCCCGTCCCGGATCTGCACGTCCTTGATCTCGCACAGATAGCCGTCGATGTGCATGACGAACTCGTCGAAGTCGTCGTCGCCGGGCTGCTCGGCCACGTGCAGGTCGTGGTGGAGCTCGGCCGCCTTGACCAGCGTCCAGATCTGGGCCCGTACGGCCGGTGCCTTGGTCGGGTCCAGGTCGGAGACGAGCGCGTACTCGTCGAGGAGCTGCTCCAGCTTGGCGAGGTCGCCGTAGGTGTCGGCACGCGCCATCGGCGGCACCAGGTGGTCGACGACCGTGGCGTGCCCGCGCCGCTTGGCCTGGGTGCCCTCACCGGGGTCATTGACGATGAAGGGGTAGATCAGCGGAAGGTCGCCGAGGACCGCGTCCGGCGCGCACCCGCCACTCAGGCCGAGCCCCTTGCCCGGCAGCCACTCCATCGTGCCGTGCTTGCCCATGTGGACGATCGCGTCGGCGCCGAAACTGTTCTCCAGCCACCGGTAGGCGGCCATGTAGTGGTGCGACGGCGGCATGTCGGGGTCGTGGTAGATCGCGATCGGGTTCTCCCCGAAGCCGCGCGGCGGCTGGATCATCACGACGACGTTCCCGAACTGGAGGGAGGCGAGGACGATGTCGTCCCCGTCGACGTACAGGCTGCCCGGCGGCTCACCCCACGCCTCCAGCATGGCGTCCCGCAGCTCGGGGTCGAGCTTGTCGAACCACGCCCGGTAGTCGGCGAGCGGCACACGCGCGGGCGCGGCGGCCAGCTGGTCCTCTGTCAGCCACTCGACGTCGTGACCGCCGGCCTCGATGAGACGGTGGATCAGCTCGTCGCCGTTGTCCGGGTACTGGGTCAGGCCGTATCCGGCGTCCCGCAGCGCGTCGAGCACGCGTACCGCCGACGCGGGCGTGTCCAGCCCGACCGCGTTGCCGACCCGCGAGTGCTTGGTCGGATACGCGGTGAAGACCAGCGCGAGCTTCTTCTCCGCGTTCGGCTTGTGCTTGAGCCGCGCGTGCCGTACGGCGATCCCGGCGACCCGCCCGGCCCGCTCGGGGTCGGCGACGTAGACCGGGACGTCGTCGGGGCCCTGCTCCTTGAAGGAGAACGGCACGGTGATGAGGCGCCCGTCGAACTCCGGGATCGCGACCTGCATCGCCGCGTCCATGGGGGAGAGGGCGGCGTCGGACTCGTCCCAGGCGGCATGCGAGGAGGTGAGGCAGAGTCCTTGCAGCACCGGGATGTTCAGGTCGGCGAGCGCCCCGATGTCCCAGGACTCCTCGTCGCCGCCCGCCGAGGCCTGCGAGGCGTGCGTGCCGCCGGCGGCGAGGACGGTGGCGACGAGGGCGTCGGCCCGGCCGAGGATCTCGTACAGCCCGGCGTCCGCACCGCGCAGCGAACCGCAGTACACGGGAAGCGCGTTGGCGCCCCGCGCCTCGATCGCGTCGCAGAGCGTGTCCACGAAGGCGGTGTTGCCGCTCAGTTCGTGCGCCCGGTAGAAGAGCACGCCCACGGTGGGACGGCCGTCCACGACAGCACGCTCGCCGTGGACGCCGTACTCGGGCATCTTCTGCGGCTCGACGAACCCCTCACCCGTCAGCAGCACGGTGTCGGAGAGGAACCGGGCCAGCTCGGTCAGGTTGGCGGGCCCGCCCTCGACGAGGTACCTCAGCGCCTCCGCCACGACACCGGCGGGCACCGACGACTCGGCCATCAACTCCGCGTCGGGCACGGTCTCTCCGCCGAGCAGCACGGTCGGGATGCCGGACGCCTTCAGGACCGCCAGCCCGTCCTCCCAGGCCCGCTTGCCTCCGAGCAGTCGTACGACGGCGATGTCCGAGCCCTCGATGAGGCCGGGGAGTTCCTCCGCGGCGTCCACCCGGGTCGGATTGCCGATCCGGTACGACGCACCGGAAGCGGCCCGCGCCGCCAGCAGGTCCGTGTCGGCGGTCGACAACAACAACACTGTGCTCATGCGGGCGCTCCCGGTGGAATGAAAGGCAGTCCTTGCGGCGCGCCCGACTCGATGAGCCGCCGGAGCGCGTCCGTGTCCGCGTGCTGTTCGATCAGGTCGCCGAGCCGGTCGAGCTGCTCCTCGCGCAGCGCGGCGAACGAGGTGTCGGGGGCCGGCACGAAACGGCGGCCCGCGGCGGCCGCCACCTCGCGCAGGAAGGCCCGCCGGAAACCGTCCGACTCCAGCGAACCGTGCCAGTGGGTTCCCCAGGTCTGTCCGACCCGGCAACCGTCGAGGCTGTGTCCTTGGTCATCGGAGATGAACGCTTCCCCTCCGTGGACGTCGGCGACCCCGTGATGGATCTCGTACCCCTCGACCCGCTCGCCGAGGGCTTCCCCCACCGGCCGGGTGAGGGTCTTCTCGCGGGCGAACCGCACCCGCACGGGCAGCACGCCGAGCCCGTCGACGTGCCCGAGCCGGCTCTCGACCTCGTCCTCGATGTGCTCGCCGAGGATCTGGAAGCCACCGCAGATGCCGAGGACGGGCCGCTGTTCGGCGGCCCTGCGCTCGATGGCCTCCGCGAGCCCCCGCTCCCGCAGCCACTCCAGCGCCCGTACGGTCCCCCGCGTCCCCGGAATCACGACGAGGTCCGCGTCGGCCAGTTCCTCCGGCCGGTCCACGAACCGCACCACGACACCCGGTTCGGCGGCCAGCGCGTCCACGTCGGTGAAGTTGGACATGAGGGGAATCGCGCAGACGGCGACCCGCAGCACGTCCTCGCCGACGGGCGGGGCGACGTTCGACTCCCGCACCGTGCCCCGCAGGGACACCCTCAGCCCGTCCTCCTCGTCGATGCCGAGCCCGTGCCGGAACGGGAGAACCCCGTACGTGTGCCGTCCGGTGAGCCCGTGCAGCATGTCGAGCCCGGGTTCGAGCAGGGAGACGTCACCGCGGAACTTGTTGACCAGGAACCCGGCGACACACTCCTGGTCCTCGGGCGACAGCAGGGCGACGGTCCCGAAGAAGGAGGCGAAGACCCCGCCGCGGTCGATGTCGCCGACGACGAGCACGGGGAGCCGCGCGTTGCGGGCGATCCCCATGTTCACGATGTCCGTCCGCCGCAGATTGATCTCGGCGGGACTCCCGGCCCCCTCACAGATCACCGCGTCATACGTGCCCCGCAACTCGGCGAGACAGTCCAGCACCGTCCCGAGCAGCTTCTGCTGCCGCCCACCGTGATAGCCACGCGCACTCAACTCACCCACGGGCTTCCCGAGCAGCACGACCTGACTGCTCTGCTCCCCGCCGGGCTTGAGCAGCACCGGGTTCATCAGCGCGGTCGGCTCGACCCGACAGGCCTGGGCCTGCATGGCCTGCGCCCGCCCGATCTCCGCACCTTCCCGTGTGACGAACGAGTTGAGCGACATGTTCTGCGCCTTGAACGGCGCGACCTTGACGCCCTGGCGCACCAGCCACCGACAGATCCCGGCGGTGACGACACTCTTCCCGGCATCGGAGGTGGTGCCGGCGACGAGCAACCCGCGCCCGTTCACGAGAGACCTCCTACCGGCTGTGGGCGGTCGTTCGGCAGGGCGATGGGGGTGCCCCCGCTCGAGTGAAGCCGAGAGTGGGGGAGGGTGGCCACGGTCTGCAGCGCCGGGCGCCTCGTAACCCGCCCCCGCAGCAACGCCCCCGCCGCACTCACCCCGAGCGCCAGCCAACTCACCCGCCGCGACAACCGAACAGCCCGCTCGATGTCCCGCACCTCCACCGCACGCCCCTCTCCATTCAGCACAGGCCGATGCTCCACACGCCCCTCGTACGACAACGTCCCGCCCAGCCGCACCCCCAACGCCCCCGCGAACGACGCCTCCACAGGCCCGGCGTTGGGACTCGGGTGCTTGGCCGCATCCGCACGCCAGGCCCGTACGGCCCCCCGCGGATCGGGCCCCGCCACAGCCGCCAGCACCGCGGTCACCCGAGCCCCCGGCCACCCGGCGACGTCGTCGAGCCGCGCAGAAGCCCACCCGTACCGCCGATAACGGGCCGACTTGTGCCCGACCATCGCATCCAGCGTGTTGACCGCCCGGAACCCCAGCAGCCCCGGCACGCCCGCGATCCCGCCCCACACCAGCGCCCCCACCACCGCGTCCGACGTGTTCTCCGCGACGGACTCCACGACGGCCCTGGCGATCCCGTCCGCGTCGAGGGCCTGTGGGTCCCGCCCGCACAGATGCGGCAGTCGTGCCCGCGCCGCGTCGACGTCCCCCGCTTCGAGCGCCCGCCCGATGGTCCGGGCTTCCCGGCCGAGTGAAGTCCCCCCGACGACGGCCCAGGTGGCGGCACCGGTCAGCGCGACGGAAGCAGCCGGGGAGGGGCGTACCGCACGAGCGGCCATGGCGCCGAGGGCGACGGCGCCACCGGCGCACACCGCGGTGTGCAGCGCCCCCCACCCCCGGTGGTCGCGCCACAGCACCCGCTCGACGGCACCCGCGGCCCGCCCGAACGCGGCGACCGGGTGTCCGCGGCGGGGATCGCCGAGGAGCAGGTCACCGAGGAGGCCGGCGGCGGCGCCGTACGCGAAGACGCGATCGGCACCCATCGGCTCAGCCGTCCGTGGGGTCGGGCAACAAGCTGGTACTGGCCCTCAATCGGCAGCCGCGCATGGCGATATGTCCTCACTCAGGGTGTCCGCGCCCTGGTTCGACGAGACCGGCGGTGAGAGTTCCTGGCTCCCGGGGCTTCCTACCCCGGTGACAGTGGCGGGACCGCGCCGGATTCTCACCGGCTTCCTCTCCTGCCGCCGTACATGGCTCCGGCAGTCCACCACGGCCCCGGAAGAGCCGTCAACTTGCTGTTGACCTGCGACGGGAGAGTGTGGAGAACCCCACACGCGGGCCGTCGAGGGCGTCACACGCGCACGTGGGGTGCGGGACGACGATCCGTCCCGCACCCCACGTGGTGCCCGTGTGCCGCCGGTCAGGCGGCGATCAGGCGATGATCAGGGAGATCCCGTACGCCACCGCCGCCGCGCACGCCGCGAAGCACACGTACGCGCCGGTGACCGCGAGAGCGGCGGAGCCGCCCTGGGCCGCGGCCCGCTCGCGCCGGGAGAGGCCGGTGATGCCGAGGGTGAACAGGGCCACGAGGGCCACGGTGACCACGAGGCTGACCCCGAAGACGGAGCCGAGAGCCGCCCAGTCGATCTTCATGCTGTCTCTTCCTTCATACCTGGCGTACGGACCGGATGCGGCTCAGACGGTGGTGGTGGCCGGCGGGGCGGACTCGGCCGCGGAGGCCGGGATCGTCGCCGACAGGTCCTCGGCGACCGTGCCCGCGGGCGGCGGGCTCACCACGGCGATCGCGGTGGTCACCACGCCGGGCGGCTCCTCGGAGTCGTTGACGTTGCTGTGGTCGACGACCTCGCGGCGCGAGATCTTCCAGATCGCGGCGCTGGAGGCGACGAGGAAGACGGCGACGACGGCCGTGCCCCAGTCGCCGAAGCCGGTCACGTACTCCGCGAGCGCGCCGACCAGGGCCGCGGCCGGGAGCGTGAGGCCCCAGGCGACGAACATGCGGGTGGCGGTCGACCAGCGGACGACGCCGCCCTTGCGGCCGAGGCCCGCGCCCATCACCGAGCCGGAGACCGAGTGGGTGGTGGAGAGGGAGAAGCCCAGGTGGGAGGAGGCCAGGATGACCGTCGCGGCGCTGGTCTGGGCGGCGAAGCCCTGCTGCGGCTGGAGGTCGGTCAGGCCCTTGCCCATGGTGCGGATGATGCGCCAGCCACCGAGGTAGGTGCCGAGCGCGATGGCGAGGCCCGCGGAGAGGATGACCCACAGGGGCGGGTCGGAGTCGGGGGCGACGGCGCCGCCGGCGACCAGGGCGAGGGTGATGATGCCCATCGTCTTCTGGGCGTCGTTCGTGCCGTGCGCGAGGGAGACCAGGCCGGCGGAGGCGATCTGGCCCGCGCGGTAGCCCTTCTCGGCGGCCTTGCCGTCGGCCTTCTTCCCGAGGGTGTAGGACAGGCGGGTGGCGAGCATCGCGGCGACGCCCGCGACGATCGGAGCCGCGATCGCCGGGATCAGGACCTTGGTGACGAGCGCGTCGCCGTGGACCGCGCCGACGCCCGCCGAGGCGATCGTGGCACCGATCAGACCGCCCATCAGGGCGTGCGAGGAACTGGAGGGCAGGCCCACCAGCCAGGTCAGCAGGTTCCAGAGGATCGCGCCGACCAGGGCGGCGAAGATGACCTCGGGACGGATGCCGGTCTCGTCGACGAGACCCTTGGAGATCGTGTTGGCGACCTCCACCGAGAGAAAGGCGCCGACAAGGTTGAGCACGGCGGACATGGCCACCGCGACCTTGGGCTTGAGTGCACCGGTGGAGATGGTTGTGGCCATCGCGTTGGCGGTGTCGTGGAAACCGTTCGTGAAATCGAACGCGAGTGCGGTTACTACCACAATCGCGAGGATCAGCGAGAAGCTTTCCATTTACCCAGGCAATCGTTCGAGGTCATTGGCTGAACGACCGTAAGTAACCTGAGTGAACGGAAGATGAACTGAGGCAGGCGTCGAAGTGTCGCAAACGGAAGGCCGCGGCTCCGTTCCGAAACGGCGGCCCGCACGCCCTCCGCTCATGAGCCCCGGGCGAGCTCCCGCAGGCCGCTGCCGGAGCCGTTGAAGACGTTCTGGTCACCCGGCAGGCTGCCGCGGTTGTCGTACTGCCAGAACGTCCAGAACGACCAGCCGGCGGGCAGCGCCCCGGCGTCGGCCGCATCGTAACGGGCGATCCACAGGGCGTGATCGGCGGCGAAGGCGCGGCTGCGGCCGGTGCAGGTGTTCCACCAGTGCGTGGTCGTGTAGATCACCGGACGGCGGCCGGTGAGCCGCTTCACCTCGGCGCTGAACGACGCGATCCAGCCGACCATGCTCGCCCTGCTCAGGCCGTAGCACTTGTGCTTCTTGTCGTAGGGGTTGTATTCGATGTCGAGCGCGGGCGGCAGCGTCCAGCCGTCCGCGGTCCAGCCGCCGCCGTTGCGTACGAAATGCGCCGCCTGCGCCCTGCCTGACGACGTGTCCGGCAGTGCGAAGTGGTAGGCGCCGCGCATCAGGCCCGCGTCGCGCGAGCCGCTGTACTGCTGGTCGAAGTGCGGGTTGCGGTAGTCCGTGGACTCGGTCGCCTTGATGTAGACGAACCGGGCGCCCTCGGCCTTCGCCTTCTGCCAGTCCACGATCTTCTGGTGCGACGAGACGTCGTGCCCCTTCGGCAGGGCCGCCGCCGATGCCGGTATCTCGACGAGTGCGGTGCACCCGATGGCGAGGGCCGTCACGTGCGCCGCGAACATGGGGACGCGGTGACGGGACGGTTTACGGTCACGGGCCATGGTTCCCCCCGGAATGGCGACGTGGCGATGGTGCGATGTGGTGATGTGGTGATGTGCAGACAAATCCCCCGAAGGGTACTTGAGGATCGGTGAAACTCCGTCACTATCCGGCCAACCCGTGAGGAAAGCGGTTTATGCGGATATACGCCCTGCCGAAGGTGTGGCTTCCGGCCTGAAGTGCCCAGCACCGAGGCGCACCGGGGCCCGCCCTGGCAAGATCACCGCATGGCTGAGCAGTCGAGGGACCAACGGGGTGAACGGGATGTACGGGGTGCGCAGGGGCGCGCGCAGGAGGCGACGGCCTGGGAGGCGCTCGTCGCCACCGCCCGGCGGACCGTCGCCGACGGCCTGGTCGTCGGGACCTCCGGCAACGTGTCGGTCCGCGTCGGCGACACCGTCCTGGTGACACCCTCGGGCGTGCCGTACGACCGGCTGACGCCGGGCGACGTGACCGGCGTCGACCTCGACGGACGGCAGGTGCTCGGCACGCTGGTGCCGACCAGCGAACTGCCCATGCACCTCGCGGTGTACCGCACGACCGACGCCCGCGCGGTCGTCCACACCCACGCCGTGCACGCCACCGCCGTCTCCACGCTCGTGACCGAACTCCCGTCCGTCCACTACATGGTCGGCGCCCTCGGCGGGCCCGTCCGCGTCGCCCCCTACGCGACCTACGGCACCGACGAGTTGGCCGAGAACGTACGCGTCGCTCTGACCGACCGCTCCGGCTGCCTCCTCCAGAACCACGGCACCCTGACCTACGGCACCACCCTCGACCAGGCCTACGACCGCACGGCCCAACTCGAGTGGATGTGCCGCCTGTGGCTCACGGCGTCGTCGGTGCCGGGTCTGACCCCGAGCCTGCTGTCGGAGGAACAGGTGGCGGAGGCGGGGGAGCGGCTCAGGGGGTACGGGCAGCGGGGGTGACGGGTGACGGGTGACGGGGCGAGCCTGGTCGGCGCCTGCCGGGGTACCGCAATGGAGTGAGCCTTCTCGTCGCCGTGCGCCGTCGCCTCTCCGGGGCAGCCCCCGCAGCGCGTCCCCTGTCGCGCCCTGCGCCACGCTCCGGGTCCTACCTCGCGTCCCACCTCGCGCCACCTCTCGCGTCACTCCGAACCGCCGTACCGCTGGCCGGTGACGGGGTGCGCCGGGACACTGGAGCCGTGCGTACTGTCAAAGCGACGGCCGCCGTCGTCACCGCAGTCCTGGCAGCCGGCGCGGCCAGCGTCGCCGCCGGCCGGTTCGCGAGCGACGCGGCGCTCCGTCCGACGCCGGGCAGGCCGCTGCCCACGGAGCCCCGGCTCACCGTGCACGGCACGGCCGCGGGCCGCATCACCCTCACCCGCGCCCTGGCCTCCCAGCGCCCCGGCACCTACGGCCTCGCCGGTGACGGCTCCCACGCGGTCGTAGGCGCCGTCCTCGACAGCACCCCGCACACCGCCGACACCGTCGTACGCCGCCTGGAACGCGTCACCCACGGCACCCTGAACCCCGGCGACGCGGTGTGGTTCACCCCCAACGTCCACGTCGGCAACCCGAGCGCCGCCCTCGGCCTGGACCACGCCGACGTCGACGTCCCCGGCGAGCTCGGCGCACTGCCGGCCTGGTTCGTGCCCGGCGCCCGCGACACCTGGGTGATCGCGGTGCACGGCCTGGGCGCCACCCGGGAACACACGATGAACGTCATGGAGTTCCTGCACCGCCACCGCTTGTCGGTGCTCGCCCTCGCCTACCGCGGCGACCTCGGCGCGCCCCGTTCGCCGGACGGCCTCCACCACTTCGGGGAGACCGAGTGGCGCGACGTGGACGCGGCGATCCGGTACGCGGTGCGGTACGGCGCCGAGCGCGTCGTCCTGTACGGCTGGTCCACCGGTGCCACCATGGCGCTGCGCGCCGCGGCGCACTCCGGACTGCGCGAGAGGGTGTCGGGGCTGGTGCTGGACTCCCCCGTCCTCGACTGGGAGGCCACGGTACGGGCGCTCGCCGCCGCCCGTCGGACGCCGGGCGCGCTGCTTCCGCTGGCCGTACGGGCCGCGCAGGGCCGCACCGGTCTCGACGGCCGCCGCATCGCCGAGGCCGCCGACCCCGGCCGGCTCCGGGTGCCGACCCTGATCGTCCACGGCCCCGACGACACGATCGCCCCCTGGGCCACCTCCCGCCGACTCGCCGCCCGCCGCCCCGGCCTGGTGACCCTCCACACGGTCCCCCAGGCCCCCCACGGCGCCATGTGGAACGCCGATCCCCAGGGCTACGAGGAGGCCCTACGCCGCTTCCTCACCCCCTTGATGTAGCCCTCGCCTGATGTAGCCCTCGCCCCTTGCCGCACGGCGTTCCCGCTGTTGCCACCCCCTGCCCCCGTGCAGCGCCGCTCCCCACTTCCCGTGGCAACGGTGCTCAGCCCCCACGCACGCATCCGGCGGTGCCGGACCCTCCCGCACCACACCCCTGTTCCCCCCTGCGCCGCCCCCGTTCCACACCGGTCGTCCTCATTCCGTTTAAGGCCGTACCACTGGCCTGATCTCGGCCCTGAGTCCCCCGCGGGACCCCTTGCGTTGGCCATCCCCGTCGCCCCCCGTGACATTCCGTTTGGGTTTTCGGACCGTCAACCGGAAGACTGCACCCGTGACGTCCCGTATCCCGCGCGACTCCAGGCTTCGACTCGTCCGTCCGCGACCCCTGGCCGCCGCCCCCAGAGCCGTGAACCAGCGGCGCCCGCACCGCCCCGCACCCCGCCCTCCGGAGGGCACGCCGGCCCCCGCGGAGCTGGCCAGAATGGCTCGCTCCGGACTGGCCGCCGCAGCCCGTCTCGCCCGCTGGGCCGACGGCTCCCTCGGCCCCGGCCGCCACGGCGCCACCGCCGACGGCAAGGCCACCCTCGCCGACGCGACCGCCGAACAGGCGGCACGCGAACTCGGCCTGACCGCCGATCAGGTCCGCGCCGACTGGGACACGGCCCGCCTGGCCGGCCTCGTCGAGGTGCACGGCGACAGCGCCCGCCCCGGCTGGCGGCTGCGCGCCTGGGACCGCGACGACAGCGCCGTACTGCGCGGCTGGGTCGCCCTCTTCGACGCCTGGTCGCTCGCCTACCCGGAACCCGGGGACTCCGAGGGTCACGAGCCCGCCGCCGTCGCCGAGGTCGTCTCGGCGATGCCGCAGGTGCTCTCCTTCCTCCAGCTCTCCGCCGGCCCCGTCCCGGTGCCGCAGCTCCTGGACCTCCTCCAGCAGCGCGTCACCGAACTGCGCACCGAACGCTGCGAGATCCCCTACGGCCCACAGCGGCAGCCGATGTCCCTCGCCGCGGCCGAGCCCGCCGGGCCCGCGCCCGACGCCCACCCCGCGCAGCCCGCCGAGGACACCGAGCTCGCCCCCCTCCTCGACTGGGCCCTGCGGGCCCTCGGCTCCGTCGGCGCGCTCACCTACGGCGACGGGCAGGCCACCCTCACGCCGCTCGGCAGCTGGGCGGTCTGGGTGAAGCTGGAGCAGATCTGCGTGGCCGCGCAGAGCCCCGCCGGGAACATCGAGCAGGCCGCCGAGGACATGCTGCGCGGCTGCGCCCAACTGCGCCCCAACGCGGCCCGCGCCGAGTACCGCGCCTGGCTCGCCGCCCGCCCCGTCGGCAACGCCGTCACCGAGCTGCTGGTCGCCGCCCGCGGCGAGGACGCCCTGCTGCGCGGCCTCGCCTTCGAGGCGCTGCGCGTCGTCGGCGCCCCCGCCGAGCCCGACGTACGGGCCGTCGTCGAGGATCCGGCGCTGCGGCCCTACGCCTTGCTGTGGCTGGCCGAGCACGACGGCGTTGACCCCGAGGACGCCCACGAGGTGCTCACCCGCGAGGAGGCCACCTGGCTGTGGGTCGACACCGCCGCCGCAGTCGCCGACCACGGCGAGGCACCGATGCTCGTACGGCATCTGGAGTCCGCGCTGCAGCCGACCGTGCCCGCGCTCCTCGACGAGGTGCGCGCCGTCGGACACCCCCGCACCGTGCAGGTCCTCGTCGCGCTGGCCGCCGCCCACCCCGATCCCGCCCTGGCCAAGGCCGTGCGCCGCGCGGCCTTCCAGGTGCACACCGGGGGCAGCTGAACGGCCCGGCCTCGGCCCTGTGTCAGCCCGTCATCTCCGGGGCGTAGGTGCCGAAGCTCCAGATGTTGCCCTCGAGATCGCGGGCCATGTAGTCCCGCGAGCCGTAGTCCTGGTCCGTCGGGGGCATCAGGATCTCCGCGCCGTGCTCCACGGCCCGCCGGTGGTGTGCGTCGGCATCGTCCACGACGACGTACACCCCGCTGGGGCCCGCGCCCTTCATCGCGGTGTCGAAGACACCGCCGGTGCCCTTCGAGCCGAGCATTACCGCGCCGTTGCCCTGGGTGAGTTCGGCGTGCAGCACCAGGCCGTTCTCGCCTTCGTACACGGACAGTTCCGTGAAACCGAAGGCCTCGGTGAGCTGCCTGATCGCCGCCTTGGCGTCCGAGTACACCAGCGTCGGGTACAAGCTCGGGCGTCCGCCGCTCCTGCCTGCCATGCCGATCACTCCCTTGTGATCCCTGCTGCGACCCCTGCTGTGGTCCCTGCCGGAAATCCCCTCGCCATCCAGTCTCGCAGCGCCCACTGACAACGGCCCCCGGAAGCTGCGGCCCCTCGGCTAGAACGCCTGAACACAGAAAAAGTGGTTGCACGGCCCCGGTAGAATGGCCCCCATGGCCATTCTCCTCGCGCATTAGACGGCGGGAACGTCCTCAGCCGCCCATCCCGCCAACGACCCCGCACTGGAGTCTGTCCGTGATCTCCGCCTCCGGCATCGAGCTGCGCGCCGGTGCCCGCGTCCTCATCGAGTCCGCCACGTTCCGAGTCGCCAAGGGCGACCGCATCGGCCTGGTCGGCCGCAACGGCGCCGGCAAGACCACCCTCACCAAGGTCCTCGCCGGCGAGGGCATCCCCGCGGCGGGCCAGGTCACCCGCTCCGGCGAGGTCGGCTACCTCCCGCAGGATCCCCGGACCGGCGACCTCGACGTCCTCGCCAGCGACCGCATCCTCTCCGCGCGCGGCCTGGACACCCTGATCCGCAAGATGCGCGACAACGAGCAGCGCATCGCCAACGGCCAGGGCGCCACCCGCGACAAGGCGATGAAGCAGTACGAGCGCCAGGAGACGGAGTTCCTCACCAAGGGCGGGTACGCCGCCGAGGCCGAGGCCGCCACCATCGCCGCCGCGCTGAACCTGCCCGATCGGGTGCTCGGCCAGCCCCTGCACACCCTCTCCGGTGGTCAGCGCCGCCGTGTCGAGCTGGCCCGGATCCTGTTCTCCGACGCGGACACCCTGCTCCTCGACGAGCCGACCAACCACCTCGACGCCGACTCGATCGTCTGGCTGCGCGACTACCTCAAGACCTACCGCGGCGGCTTCATCGTGATCTCCCACGACGTCGACCTGGTCGAGACGGTCGTCAACAAGGTGTTCTACCTGGACGCCAACCGCGCCCAGATCGACGTCTACAACATGGGCTGGAAGCTGTACCAGCAGCAGCGCGAGGCCGACGAGAAGCGCCGTAAGCGGGAACGGCAGAACGCCGAGAAGAAGGCCGCCGCACTGCACTCCCAGGCCGACAAGATGCGCGCCAAGGCCACCAAGACCGTCGCCGCGCAGAACATGGCCAGGCGCGCCGACCGTCTGCTCGCCGGACTCGAGGCGGTACGGGTCTCCGACAAGGTCGCCAAGCTGCGCTTCCCCGAGCCCGCGCCCTGCGGCAAGACCCCGCTGACGGCCGAGGGCCTGTCGAAGTCGTACGGCTCCCTGGAGATCTTCACCGACGTCGACCTGGCCATCGACAAGGGCTCCCGGGTCGTCATCCTCGGCCTCAACGGCGCCGGCAAGACGACCCTGCTGCGGCTCCTCGCCGGTGTCGAGCAGCCGGACACCGGCGCCGTCGTCCCCGGCCACGGGCTCAAGATCGGCTACTACGCCCAGGAACACGAGACCCTCGACCCCGAGCGCACGGTCCTGGAGAACATGCGCTCGGCCGCCCCCGACATGGACCTGGTCGAGGTCCGCAAGGTGCTGGGCTCGTTCCTGTTCTCCGGCGATGATGTCGACAAGCCGGCCGGTGTCCTCTCCGGCGGTGAGAAGACCCGTCTCGCGCTCGCCACGCTGGTGGTCTCCTCGGCGAACGTGCTGCTCCTCGACGAGCCGACCAACAACCTCGACCCCGCCAGCCGCGAGGAGATCCTCGGGGCGCTGCGCACCTACAAGGGCGCGGTCGTCCTCGTCACCCACGACGAGGGCGCGGTCGAGGCGCTCCAGCCGGAGCGGATCATCCTGCTGCCGGACGGCGTCGAGGACCTGTGGGGTGCCGACTACGCCGATCTCGTCGCCCTGGCGTGATCCACTGCGGCTTCCCGAGGCTTCTCATGGCTTGATCCACTGCCTATGGATCATTCGGCCTATCCGTGATCCATCATCTGTGTGAGATCTCCTCGTATCGAGGTGTGTCCTACATCGATTTCGCGGCCGATCCCTTTGTCGACAAGGGATCGGCCGTCGTGCGTCCCTGACCTGGCATTTCGCGAAAGAACCCGTTCGGCGGTACGGACACGAACGGGTGGAATCGTCGCTTCCGTTTGTGGGGACGCACTCCTGTCGTCAAAACCCTGTCGCACGGACCTTGCCGAATGGGTGGCCAGGAAGCCCCGGAGGGGTGATCATGAGGGGACCAGAGCGCACTTCCCATGAGGAGGACCGGGTGGCCGAGACTCTGAAGAAGGGCAGCCGGGTGACCGGCGCCGCGCGCGACAAGCTCGCGGCAGACCTGAAGAAGAAGTACGACTCCGGTGCGAGCATCCGAGCACTGGCCGAGGAAACCGGCCGCTCGTATGGCTTCGTACACCGGATGCTCAGCGAGTCGGGCGTCACGCTGCGTGGGCGTGGCGGAGCAACGCGGGGCAAGAAGGCCGCATCGTCCTGACTCCGGGCGGCCCATCGGCTTCGATGGTGGCCACCCGGTCGATTGATTGATCGGCCGGGTGGTTACTGTGCAGTCACTTAGCTTCGCTCTGCTGACCGCACTCATCGGAGGCGCCCCATGGCCACGTCCGGCCAGGAACTCGTTCCCCTGCTCGACAAGGACGGCGTACGGCTCACCGTCGACGACGCGCTCGCCACGGTGACGCTGACCAACCCGGCCAAGCGCAACGCACAGAGCCCCGCCTTGTGGCGGGCGCTCGCCGAGGCCGGGCGGTTGCTGCCGGGCTCCGTCCGTGTGGTCGTGCTGCGCGGTGAGGGCAAGTCCTTCTCCGCAGGGCTCGACCGGCAGATGTTCACGCCCGAGGGGATCGAGGGCGAGCCGTCGTTCATCGATCTCGCCCGCAGTGCCGACGCCGAACTGGACGCGGCCATCACCGAGTTCCAGGAGGGATTCACCTGGTGGCGACGGAACGACATCGTGTCCATCGCCGCCGTCCAAGGGCATGCCATCGGTGCGGGCTTCCAGCTCGCGCTCGCCTGTGACATGCGCGTCGTCGCCGACGACGTGCAGTTCGCCATGCGCGAGACCAGTCTCGGGCTCGTGCCCGACCTCACGGGCACGCATCCGCTGGTTTCGCTGGTCGGGTACGGCCGTGCGGTGGAGATCTGTGTGACCGGGCGGTTCGTGCGTGCGGAGGAGGCGGTCAGCTCGGGGCTGGCGAATCTTGCGGTGCCGTCGGAGGAGCTGGACGGGGCGGTGGCGGACCTGGCCGGGGCGGTTTTGGCCGCGCCGCGGGATGCGGTGATCGAGACCAAGGCCTTGCTGCGTGGTGCGGGGGGTCGTGGGTACGACGAGCAGCGTGCGGCTGAGCGTGCTGCGCAGGCGCGGCGGCTGCGGGAGCTGGCCGGCGTCGGCGAATGATGCCCTGCGTCGACAGGCACCCGGCGTTGGTCGCTGCGCCTGCCCTTCCCCGCTCTCGGCTTCACTCGAGCGGGGGGCCCATCGCCCCGCGGAACGCCTGCCCACGGCGAGGCGGAGCACAGCCGGTGGTCAGCTCACCGTTGTGACCAGTACCGCCACCGTCGGGTGATCCTGCAGCGACTCCCATACCGCTGTGCGTACCGCGCGGGCCACGTCCAGTGCGCGGTGGTCCGCCTGTACGGCGATCTCCACGCGCGCGTGGCGGCGGGGGAGGGCCGTCGTGTCGTCGGCGCGCTCCTCGAAGTGGATCGCCCGGCCCAGGCCGCCCAGGGTGCCGGTCAGGCGGGTTACGCCGGGGACGGCCAGGGCGGCTGTGGCGGCGCGGGACTCGTCGGGGGCCATGTCCGGTCTGGCTTCCGTTGGCTCGGGTGGGCGTACGGGTTCGGGTTCGGGCAAGGCATCCAGCAGGGCCGTCACCCGCAGGTCGATTTCCGTCACCGTCAGGCCGAGGCGTTCCGCGGCGGTCGTCGCCAGGGCCGCGCGCAGGCGGGAGGCGACTGTGGGCAGCGGCTCGGACGGGGCCGCTGCGGCGAAGTCCGCCGTCACTCGGAGGGGGCCTGGTGGCAGGGCGCTCGGCGGCGGGGGGACGGCGGCCTCGTAGGCCCCCTCAGGGTCCGCCGACCCGATCCGCAGGGCACCGAGGCGCACCCCGCGCACACCCCGCACGCCCTGCCGTAGCACCGCCTCCGCGGCGTTCTCCGCGATCCAAGCGCCGTCGCTCAAGCCGCCCAGGGGCAGGAGCCTGCCGAGGCGTAGCTGTTGCCGTACCGTCTGCGTCCATCCGTCCGCCGTCATTGCTCCAGCCTGCCGCATCCCTGGCGCGGAACAGCGCAACGGCGCTTACCGTGGTCGAAGGAAGACAAATCGGAAGGGACGTGCGGCGATGGCCGACATCACGGAGCAGAACCGGACGCAGACCTCCGAAGGCGAGAGGGACACGCCGGTACAGACCCGCAAGACCACCAGGCGAGGCGGCGGGGATCCGGCAACCCGGGGGCGGACCACGATCGCCGACGGGGTGGTGGAGAAGATCGCCGGAATGGCGGCACGGGACGTCGTGGGCGTCCACACGATGGGCGGCGGAATGTCGCGCACCTTCGGAGCCGTGCGGGACCGAGTGCCCGGCGGGACGAAGTCCGTGACACGCGGCGTCAAGGTCGAGGTCGGCGAGGTGCAGACCGCGCTCGATCTGGAGATCGTCGTCGAGTACGGCGTCTCGATCACCGACGTCTCCCAGGCGGTGCGCGAGAACGTCATCGCGGCCATCGAACGGATGACCGGCCTCGAAGTGGTCGAGGTCAACATCGCGGTGAGCGACGTGAAGCTGCCCGAGGAAGAGGAAGAGGAGCCGGAGACCCGGCTCCAGTGACCCATCCCGGAACCGGACCGGTGGGCGGGCCGGCCGACAGACGGACAGGCTGAGGAGCGCACCATGAGCATGGCAGTGGTCGGCATGATCGCCGGCATGGCACTGGGCTTCGCCGGGTATTTCGGCGGTTTCGGTGCCTTCCTGCTGGTGGCGGCGCTGGGCGCCGTCGGCTTCGTCGTCGGCCGGTTCCTGGAAGGGGCCTGGGAACTCGGCGACTTCTTCCACACGCGCGAGGAGCGGCGGCGGTGACGTCCGGTGAGTGAAGGGACCGGCGCGCCCGACGGACGCCCGGCAGCCGTCCCGCCGGGTGAACGGGGCGCCACCCGGATCGCGGACCGGGTCGTGGCGAAGATCGCCTCACAGGCGGCGCGCGAGGCGGTCGGTCCACTGCCCTCGGACGCCTCGCCCCCGCACGCCACGGTGGTGGTGCGCCCCCACGCCGCCGGGCCGGCGTCGACGGGGCGGATCTCGACCGATGCCGCCCACGTCAGCGTGCACCTCGAACTCGAGTACCCGTGCGACGTCGGTACCCGGAGCCGTCAGGTGCGTCGGCATGTCACCGAGCGGGTAGGCGCGTTGGTGGGAATGCAGGTGCCGGAGGTCGCCGTGTACGTCGAACGGCTGCATCCGGCGGCGGCGCACGGCCTGGCACAGGGGAGGACGCGATGAGCGAGCCCCAGGGCTCCGAGGGCACCACACAACGACTGCCGGTCATCGAGAAGGACGTCGGAGACGACACCGGCGCCGAGACCGACACCGGCACGGGCCGGCCGGCCCAGTCGGCGTCCGCGGCGGAGTACGAACCGCCGCCACCCCTCGTGGACGGCGAGGACGGCGGCAACCGCCGCTTCTGGTCCGCGCGCCGCGTCCCCGCGGGCATCGTCGCGCTGCTGCTCCTGGTCGCAGTGGGCGCCTTCCTCTACGACATCGTCGCCGTGCGCGCGGGCCGCTCCGCCCTCGCCTGGCGCAAGGAACTGGCCGGACAGCTCGCCGAACGGCCCCTGGACGACATCTGGGTGCTGCTCGGCGCCGCTGTCGCCGCCGCACTCGGCCTCTGGCTGATCGTGCTGGCGATCACGCCCGGCCTGCGGGACGTCCTGCCGATGCGGCGCACGCACCCCGACGTACGCCCCGGACTGCACCGGCGCGCCGCCGCGATGGTGCTGCGCGACCGGGCCATGGAGGTCGCCGGCGTGCAGTCGGCACGCGCGCGTGTCCGCCGACGCAAGGCCGACGTGCACGCGCTCTCCCATTTCCGTGAACTGGACGACGTACGCGAAGACCTGGACGCCGTGCTCGCCGACGCGATCCGGGGGCTGGGTCTGACCCGGCCGCCCGCGCTGTCGGTGCACGTACGGCGGCCCGGCCGGAAGGGGTGAGGACGATGCTCAGGACCGTCAACCGGGTGCTGATCGGGGTCGTCGGCCTCCTGCTGGTCGTACTGGGCGGCTCCGTGCTCGCCGTCGGCCTCGGCGCTCCCGCACCGTCCTGGTGGATCCACCAGGACCGCCACGACGTGCTCCTCAGCGACTCCGAGCGCACCCGCTGGAAGGACTCCGGCTGGTGGTGGCCGGTCGTCATCGCGGTACTGGCCGTCCTCCTGCTCCTCGTCCTGTGGTGGCTCACCGGGGTCCTGCGCCGACGCCGGCTCGCCGAGGTCCTCGTCGACACGGGCGACGGCGCGGGCGCCCTCCTCCGCGGCCGCGCCCTGCAGTCCGTACTGGCCAGGGAGGCGTCCGAGTTGGACGGAGTGTCCCAGGCCCACGCCCACCTCACGGGCCGCCGTACGGCTCCGGAGGCCCGGGTGAGGCTCCGATTGGAACCTCACGTGGACCCGGCGACGGCCCTGCACCAGCTCACGACAGAGGCCCTGGCCCACGCACGCAGTTCGGCGGGCCTGGCGTCACTCCCGGCAGAGGTCAGGTTGAGGGCGGTCAAGCATGGTGAGGAAAGGGTGAGTTGAAGCGCCCTGAGAGCGGCGCGGGGCTGTATCGATGTGCGGACTGGCCGCGTGGGCGCGAGAACCCACCACGGCCCGCACCCGACCTCAGAACCCGTGCCGCATCCCACCGTCGACGGGCAACATGATCCCCGTCAGGTAAGAAGCCGCCGGGGACAGCAAGAACGCCGCCGCCCGACCGAATTCCTCAGGCGTTCCATACCGCCGCAACGGAATCCGCGACTCGTTGGCCGTACGAGTGGCCGCAGGATCCGCCGACAACCCATCCAGCTCGCGCACGCGGTCCGTGTCGATACGGGCCGGCAGCAGCCCCACGACCCGGATCCCGCGCGGCCCCAGCTCGTCGGAGAGGGACTTCGCGAACCCGGCGAGCCCCGGCCGCAGCCCGTTCGAGATGGTCAGCCCAGGAATCGGCTCGTGCACCGACCCCGACAGCACGAACCCGATGACCCCGCCGGCCTCCAGCTCCGCCGCCGCCGCGCGAGCGAACCGCACCGCACCGAGGAACACCGAGTCGAACGACGCCTGCCACTGCTCGTCCGTGTTGTCGGCGACGAAGCCGGGCGGCGGCCCGCCGACGCTGACGAGGATGCCGTCGAAGCCCCCGAAGTGCCCGCGTGCGGCCGCGATCAGCCGCGTCGGCGCCTCGGGGTCGGCGTTGTCCACGGCGACGCCGACCGCGTCGGGGCCGAGCCCGGCCGCGGCCTCGGCGGCGCGCTGTTCGTCCCGTCCGGTGACGATCACCTTCGCCCCGTCGGCCACGAGCTCGCGCGCGGCCGCGTTGCCGAGGCCGCGCGTGGCCCCGGTGACGACGTACACCCGGTCCTTCAGTCCAAGATCCATGGCCCCTATCCTGCCTCCTCGTCCCCGTGGAGGGCGAGGGCGGTGTTCACCAGGGCGATGTGGCTGAAGGCCTGCGGGAAGTTGCCGAGCTGCCGGCCGCCCACGGGGTCGTACTCCTCGGACAGCAGCCCCACGTCGTTGGTGAGGCCGACGAGACGTTCGAACAGTTCGCGTGCCTCCTTCGTACGGCCCGTCATGTGCAGCGCGTCCGCGAGCCAGAACGAGCAGGCGACGAAGGTTCCTTCGCCGCCCGGCAGCCCGTCGACGGAGCTCTCCTCGGCGCTGTAGCGGCGCACGAGGCCGCCGTGGCCGAGCTCCGCGAGGACCGCGTCGACGGTGCCGGTCACGCGCGGGTCCTCGGGCGGCAGAAAGCCGACGCGGGGGATGAGCAGCAGGGAGGCGTCGAGTTCCTGGGAGCCGTAGGACTGGGTGAAGGTGTTGCGCCCGGGGTCGTAGCCCTTCTCGCAGACCTCGCGGTGCACCTCGTCCCGCATCGCCCGCCAGGCGTCCAGGTCACCGTGCAGCTCCGGTTCGCGTTCGAGCGTGCGCACCGCCCGGTCGGCGGCCACCCACACCATGACCTTCGAGTGGACGAACTGGCGGCGCCCGCCGCGCATCTCCCACAGCCCCTCGTCGGGTCGGCGCCACTCCTTCTCCAGCCACCTCATCAGCGCGACCTGCAGCGACCACATGTGCGGCCTGGCGGGCAGGCCCGAAATCCTGGCCAGCGACAGGGAGTCCATGACCTCGCCGTACACGTCCAGCTGGAGCTGCTTGACGGCCTCGTTGCCGATGCGTACGGGCCTGGAGGCGGCGAAGCCGGACAGCCACGGCAGTTCGAACTCGGGCAGTCGGCGCTCGCCCGCGAGGCCGTACATGATCTGGAGGTCGGCCGGGTCGCCCGCGACCGCGCGCACCAGCCAGTTGCGCCAGGCCTCGGCCTCCTCCTGGTAGCCGGCCGCCAGCAGGGCGCCCAGGGTGAGGGTGGCGTCGCGCAGCCAGCAGAAGCGGTAGTCCCAGTTGCGCACTCCGCCGAGTTCCTCGGGCAGCGAGGTGGTGGGGGCGGCGACGATGCCGCCGGTGGGGGCGTAGGTGAGGGCCTTGAGGGTGATCAGGGAGCGGACGACGGCGTCCCGGTGGGGGCCGGAGTAGCGGCAGCGCGCGGCCCACGCCTGCCAGTCCGCGACGCTGGTGCGCAGCGCCTCGTACGGGTCGACCAGCGGCGGGCGCGGCTCGTGCGAGGGATGCCAGGTGAGGACGAACGCGACCTTCTCGCCCTCGGCGACCGTGAACTCGGAGTGCGTGCCGAAGTCCTCGCCCCAGGTGTGCACCGGGGGTTCGCTGCGCAGCCAGACCGCGTCCGGTCCCGCGACGGCGACGCGGTGGCCGTCGGCGCGGCGCATCCAGGGCACGACCGAGCCGTAGTCGAAGCGCAGCCGGAGCGTGCTGCGCACGGTCACCCGGCCGCTCAGGCCCTCCACGACGCGCACCAGATCGGGTGCGCGCTCGCGTTGCGGCATCAGGTCCGTCACCCGTACGGCACCCTCGTCGGTCTCCCACTCGGTGTCGAGGACGAGTGTGTCGGGGCGGTACGCACGGCGGGTGCAGGGGCCTTCGACGCCCTTGGGGGCGATGCGCCAGTGCCCGTCGTTCTCGTTGCCGAGCAGCCGGGCGAAGCAGGACGCCGAGTCGAAGCGCGGCAGGCAGAGCCAGTCCACGGAACCGTCCATGCCGACCAGGGCCGCCGTCTGTTCGTCACCGATCAGCGCGTAGTCCTCGATACGGGGGTCCACAGCGATTCGGGTTCCCGGCGGGTCGGCGGGGCAATCAGGGGTGGGGCCGGGCGAGTGACGCATGGCTCACGGCGTCACCGGCACCGGAGAAGATCACGCCGGGGTCCGACGGGGTCTGGTTCAGCACCCACAGACCGATCAGCGTGGCCAGTGCGAAGACGACCGTGATCAGCACGGCCAGCACGAGCCGTCGCCTGCGTTCGCGGCGCAGCCACTCGCCGCGTGCGGTGCGGTAGGCGTCGGGAGCGGCGCGCACGCCACCGGCCAGCGCCTCCAGCGCCTCACGCAGTTCCCGCTCCGTGCGGGCACCGTCAGCGCGGTTCGCGTCCGTGCGGCTCCCCTCCGTGCGGGCCCCGTCAGCACGGGTCCCGTCCGTGCGCGTCCCGTCCGTGCGGTCCGGTCCGGTGTCGTTCATCGCCGCGCCTCCATCGCCTGGGTCAGAGCGGCGATGCCGCGTGCCGTGTGTGTCTTCACCGAACCGCCGGAGATGCCCATCGCGGCGGCGATCTCGCCCTCCTTCAGCCCGAGCCAGTGCCGCAGCACGAGCGCCTCGCGCTGCCGGGCCGGCAACTGCTGGAGCGCGTCGATCAGCACCCGCTGGTCGTCCCGCAGCAGCGCGGTGCTCTCGGCGGACGCGACGGTCTCGTCCGGCGGCACCGGCGGGTTCTCCACGTGCTTGCGGGCGACCTGGAGGTGGCGTATCCGCATCCGGGTCAGATTGCACACCGTGGAGCGCAGATACGCCTCCGCCGCCTGGACGTCCCGCAGCCGCCGCCACTTGCGGTAGATCTGGTAGTACGCCTCGGCCACGACGTTCTCCGGGTCGTCGGCCCCGAGCAGCACGGCCAGACGCAGCATCGAGGAGTAGTGCACCTCGAACAGCCGGGCCAGGCCCGCCTCGCGTTCCAGTTCGGCCGGGTCGGTCACCGCGGGGGCGAGAGGCTCGGGCGACGGCACCGCCGCGGGCTCAAGACAGGGCTCCGGTACGGGGATGGGGTGTCTGCGTCTCACGGGTGGTTCGCTCCCGTCTCGGGGCGGCGCCTGACACTCAGGCGGGACGGCAGGTCGGTGGCGTCGGCGCCGCGCGGGACGCCGAGACGGTCGAGGAACGCGGTGCCGGCCACCGCGACGACGAGGTTGAGCACGAGCGCCGCGAGCCCGGCGTAGACCTCCAGCGGGCCGAAACCCAGGGTCACGATGGACGAGAACCCCTCGCGCACCACCATGAGCGTCCCGGCCACCATGCCCACGGCCCACCCCGCGAGCAGCGCCCGCGGATGCAGCCGCCCGGTGAACAGCCCCACGGCAACGGCCGGGAAGACCTGGAGGATCCACACCCCGCCGAGCAACTGCAGGTTGATGGCGTCCTGGTCGCGCAGCCCGAACACGAACGCCACCGCCCCCACCTTCGCGGTGAGCGACACCGCCTTGGCGATGCGTACCTGCCGCTTGGGCGTGGCCGTCGGATGCACGTACTCGACGTACACGTTCCGCACGAAGCTCGTCGCCGCGGCGATCGACATCACGGCGGCCGGCACCAGCGCGCCCACGGTGATCGCGGCGAACACCAGCCCGGCCAGCGGCGCCGGCATCAGCCGGTCGACCAGCATCGGCACGGCGGCCTCGGCCCCGCCCTTCGGAGCCTGAACTCCCGTCGCGAGGGCCGCGATGCCGAGGAAGCCGAAGAGGGCCAGCAGCCCCGTCCAGGCGGGCAGCGCCACGGAGACCTTGCGCAGGGTGCGCGGCCCGTCGGCGGCGAAACCCGCGGTCAGTACGTGCGGGTACATCAGCAGGGCCAGCGCCGAGCCGAGCGCGAGTGTGGCGTACGCGGGCTGCTGCGCGGGGGAGAGGACCAGCGGGGAGTGGGCCACGTCGGCCCCGCCCAGCCGCCGGGCCGCGCCCTCGAAGACCGGGCCGGGGCCGCCGAGCCGTCGCAGGACCAGCCAGCACACGGCGGTCAGCGATACGAAGACCGCCACCGCCTTCAGCACCGAGATCACCGCGGGCGCCCGCAGCCCGTGCCGGTACGTGGCCACCGCGAGCCCCGCGAACAGCGCCACCATCACCAGGTCGCCGGCCGCGCCCCGCGGATAGACACCCCCCGCCGTCAGCACCGCCCGTATGCCGAGCAGTTGCAGCGCCAGATACGGCATCGTCGCCAGGATCCCCGTCAGCGCGACCACCAGAGCCAGCGGCGGCGACCCGTACCGGCCCCGCACGAAGTCGGCGGCGGTGACGTAGCCGTGCCGGCGGGCCACCGCCCACAGGCGGCTGAGCAGCACGAAGGCGAGCGGGCAGACGATCACCGTGTACGGCACCGCGAAGAAGGCGGGCGCCCCGTTGCCGTACGCGAGGCCCGGCACGGCGGTGAAGGTGTACGCGGTGAAGATCGTGCCGCCGAGCAGCAGCCACGTCCACACCGGGCCGAGGCTGCGGTCGGCCAGCGCCCAGCCCTCCAGTGAGGGCAGCCGGTCGCTGGGGCGCAGGCGACGCGCGGTCACGGCGAGCAGCGACGCCCCGCCGATCACGGCGAGGAACGTCGCGGTCATGGCGCCGTCGGCCATGGGTCACCGTCCTTGGTGTGCCTGAACCCTCACGGGGGAGTTGCGCGGCGGCCCCGATCGGAGGACACAGAACCGGCGGGAAATCCTCTGGAAATTCGCTGTCAACCGGTTCCGGCGGGTGGGCAACTCTTGCACAGACCGACAGCGAGCGGGAGAGCCGCCGTTTCGCTGATCTCCAGGCACCTCGTGTCACGAGGTGTCCCGCACCGCCCCGGTGAGGAGCCGCCATGCCTACGTCCACCCTGCCCGAAACCGGCCTGCCAGCGCCCGAAAAGTCGCGCATATCACCTCGGTCCGTCCTGCTGTGGACCGTCGTCGCCCTGCTCGGCGCCGTCGCCTGGGGCGTCCTCGCGCTGGCCCGGGGCGAGAAGATCTCCGCGGTCTGGCTGGTGGTCGCAGCCCTCGGCTCGTACGCCATCGCCTACCGCTTCTACTCCCGCTTCATCGTCCGCCGTGTGCTGCGGCCGGACGACAGCCGGGCCACCCCCGCCGAACGCCTCGAGGACGGCGTCGACTTCCACCCCACCGACCGACGCGTCCTGCTCGGCCACCACTTCGCCGCCATCGCCGGCGCCGGACCGCTGGTGGGACCGGTGCTCGCGGCGCAGATGGGCTACCTGCCCGGCACGCTGTGGATCGTCGCCGGAGTGATCTTCGCGGGGGCCGTGCAGGACATGGTCGTGCTGTTCCTGTCCATGCGACGCGACGGCAAGTCGCTGGGGCAGATGGCCCGCGACGAGATCGGTCGCGCGGGCGGGGCAGCGGCCCTGATCGCCGTGTTCGCCATCATGATCATCCTGCTGGGCGTGCTCGCGCTGGTCGTCGTCAACGCGCTCGCCCACTCCCCGTGGGGCACCTTCTCCGTCGCGATGACCGTCCCCATCGCCCTCTTCATGGGCTTCTGGCTGCACCGCATCCGCCCCGGCCGGGTCGTCGAGACGAGCTTCATCGGCGTCGCTCTGCTGCTGCTCGCCATCGTCGGCGGCAGCTGGGTGCAGAACTCCTCCCTGGCCGACACCTTCACCCTCAGCCCCACCACCCTCGTCTTCTGCCTGGTCGGGTACGGCTTCGTCGCCTCCGTCCTGCCGGTGTGGATGCTGCTCGCGCCGCGCGACTACCTCTCCACCTTCATGAAGATCGGCACGATCGCGCTGCTCGCGGTCGGCGTGGTCGTGGCCGCGCCCGTGCTCAGGGCGGACGCGGTGAGCGACTTCGCGACCTCGGGTGCGGGCCCGGTCTTCGCGGGATCCCTGTTCCCCTTCCTGTTCATCACGATCGCGTGCGGCGCACTGTCCGGCTTCCACGCCCTGGTCTGCTCCGGCACCACTCCGAAGCTGATCCAGAAGGAGTCCCAGGTCCGGCTGATCGGCTACGGCGCCATGCTGATGGAGTCGTTCGTCGCGATCATGGCGCTGATCGCCGCGGCGACGCTGGAGCCGGGCCTGTACTACGCGATGAACGCACCGGCGGGCCTGCTCGGCGCGACGGCCGAGTCCGCGTCCCACGCGGTCGCGGGCCTCGGCTTCACCATCACTCCCGACCAGCTGACGCAGGCGGCGAAGGCGGTCGAGGAACAGACTCTGATCGCCCGCTCCGGAGGCGCCCCGACCCTGGCGGTCGGCATGTCGGAGATCTTCTCCGGAGTCTTCGGCGGTACGGCCATGAAGGCCTTCTGGTACCACTTCGCCATCATGTTCGAGGCGCTGTTCATCCTGACCACGGTGGACGCGGGCACCCGGGTCGGCCGCTTCATGCTCCAGGACATGCTCGGCAACGTCTGGAAGCCGGTCGGCCGGGTCAACTGGAAGCCCGGCATCTGGCTGTGCAGCGCCCTCGTGGTGGCGGCCTGGGGCTACTTCCTCTACACCGGCGCCACCGACCCCCTCGGCGGAATCAACCAGCTCTTCCCCCTCTTCGGCATCGCCAACCAGCTCCTCGCCGCCATCGCCCTCGCCGTCTGCACGACCGTACTGGTCAAGTCCGGCCGCCTGCGCTGGGCCTGGGTCACCGGCGTCCCGCTGGCCTGGGTCGTCGCGATCACCTTCACCGCCGGCTGGCAGAAGATCTTCTCCGACGACCCCAAGATCGGCTTCTTCGCCCAGCGCGCGAAGTACGCCGACGCGATCGACGCGGGCCAGGTCGTCCCACCGGCCAAGTCCCTCGACGACATGCACACCGTCGTCACCAACTCCACGGTCGACGGCGTCCTGATCGCCCTCTTCCTCCTCCTGGTCGCGGTCGTCCTGGTCAACGCGGCGGTGGTCTGCGTCCGCGCCATCCGCTCCCCGGGCACCCTGCCGACGACCGAGGCGCCCTACGTCGAGTCCCGCATCCTGGAGGAGGCCCACTGATGCGGCGAGCCGCCGCCCTGGCCCTGGGGGTGCGCTGGGCCAGGGCAGTGCGCTGGTACCTACGCGAGCTGACGGGCCAGTCGCAGTACGACCACTACTGCGCCCGCCACCGCCAACACCACCCGGACGCTCCCCTTCCAACCCGACGCGAGTACGAGGTGCTGCGCACCCAGCACAGGGAGGAACACCCCCAGAGCCGCTGCTGCTGACGCAGCCCGGCGGCGGCACCTTCAGTCCGCCGAGCTGCGGGCAGTGGCGCCGCTGGGCCGGCGCTCACCCTTCGGCCGCGCAGCTGCGGGCAGCCCGAGGCGAGACCACCTGACGACGGCCACTGACCCTCGACCCGGCCGGTCAGGTCAGACCGCCGCCGGCTCCTCCGCCTTCGCCGCAGTCTCCTTCTCCGCCGCCGCCCGGTCACGGATCTCCCGGCGGACCAGAACCACCCAACCGGCGGGGACGCCCGCGGCGAACAGCCACCACTGGATGGCGTACGCGTAGTTCAGCGGGGCGTTCTCCTCGCCGGGCTTCCCCAGCAGTTCCGGTGTGTCGCCCTTGGGCTCCGGCGCCGTCAGTACGACATAGCCGCCGAGCACCGAGGCGCCGAGGCGGCGTGCCTCCTGCTCACTGTTGATCAGCATGACCTGCCGGTCCGGCAGCCCCTTGAGGTCCTTGATGCCGCTCGCCGCGGTCGTCTCGTCGGGCATCAGCCGCCCGATGACGGTGACCTGCCCGCCGGGCGGTGCGGGGATCTTGGGGAACGCGGTCTGGCTCGGCCCGTCGGCGGGGATCCAGCCGCGATTGACCAGCAGCACCTTGCCGTCCGTCAGGACGAACGGGGTGAGGACATGGAAACCGACCTCATCGTCCGCGTTGACGCGCCGCCGGACGACGACTTCCCGGTCGGTGTCGAAGTGCCCCACGGCGGTCACGTTGCGATACCGCTCGTGGGTGGTGACGGCGTGCCCGGGGGAGCTGAGCTTCTCCACGGGTACCGGCTTGGCACCGAGCGCGTCGGCGACCAGCTGGTTCCGGGCGCTGCGCTCCTCGTAGCGGTGCATCTGCCAGATGCCCAGCCTGATCATCGTGGGGATGAGGAGGAAGGCGACCAGTGTGATGATCACCCACTGCCGGGACAACAGGAAGCGGTACACCCCACGACCGTACATCTCGGTCGTGGGGCGCTCTCAGCGGGGTGCCGGCTCACACCTTGTCGACGATGCCCGCCTTCCCCTCGGCCCGCGCACAGTGTGCGCCGCAGTACCAGTGGCCCTCGACCTCGACACCCTGGCCGATGATCTGGACACGACAGTGTTCGCAGATGGGGGCCATACGGTGGATCGCACAGGAGAAGCAGTCGAACACATGTACAGCACCCTGAGCGTGGACCTCGAAGGTCATCCCGTAGTCATTGCCGCATACTTCGCATCTCGCCATGCGCCACAGGGTGAGCCGTCACCGTCGCGCGGGCGAGCGGCCCACGGGCGAGTCGCGCGGCAATCACCCATACGTACGGGTCACCCGTCGGCCGGCTCCACATCGCGCAGCAACTGCCCGAACGCCGCCTCGTCGACGACCGGCGTCCCGAACTGGCGTGCCTTGACCACCTTCGACGTCCCCGAGTCGGGGTCGTTGGTGACGAGCAGGCTCGTCAGGCGGGACAGGCTCGTCGCCACGTGCAGCCCGGCCTCGGTGGCGCGGTCCTCCAGCAGGTCGCGCTCCACCGAGGTGTCACCCGAGAAGGCGACCCGCATGCCCTGCTTGAGCGGTTTGCCCTCCTCGTAGCGGCCCGGGTTGGGGTAGGGGCATGCGGGCCGTTTACGGGACGGGCGCCAACTGGTGGGCCGGTAGCCGCCCTGGCCGCCGCTCGCCTGCCGGCCGATGTGGGGCGCGGACCGGTCGGTCCACTCGGTCAGCGGCCGGCACTCGTGCAGCGGCAGCCGCACGCCACCCGCCGCCGCGGCGCACAGGCTCGGCCGGAACGCCTCCGCCAGCACGCGCGCGTCGTCGAGGGCGTGGTGCGCCCGCTGCTGGACGACACCGAAGTGCGCGGCCAGCGACTCCAGCTTGTGGTTGGGCAGCGGCAGCCCCAGCTCCTTGGAGAGCGCGATGGTGCACAGTCGCTGCCGCACGGGTGCCTCACGCTCGGCGCGCGCGTACTCCCGGGCGATCATCTGCCAGTCGAAGACGGCGTTGTGCGCGACGAGCACCCGACCGTCGAGGCGGGTCGCGAACTCCTCGGCGACGTCACTGAACAGGGGTGCCCCTTCGAGTACCTCGCTCGTCAGACCGTGTATCCACACCGGGCCGGGGTCCCGCTCCGGGTTGACCAGCGTGTACCAGTGGTCCTCGACCTCGCCGCGCGCGTCCAGACGGTAGACGGCAGCGGAGATGATGCGGTCGTCCCGGGCCAGGCCGGTGGTCTCCACGTCAACGACCGCGTATCCCTGGGGATACGCGGTCGGCCACTCCGTGGCGGGGGAGGCTGCGGTCGTGACGTCTTCGAGCATGGTCCCTGAGGATACGGGCCACGACTGACAGGCCACGCACGCGTGGTGCGCGCAAGGAATGGACACGGTACGGAAGTTCGTCCGGTTCGCCCGACTTGCCTGACTGTTGTTCGACTCCGGTCTGATGGGTGCTCAGCCCAGGGCCGCGACCAGGTCGCCCGCCGCCAGGGCCTCCAGACCGCAGCCGTCGACCGGGCCCGGCAGCAGGCGGTACACCGACCCGCTCGCCCCCTCCGGCGCCACACCGCCGTCCACCAAGGCCAGCAACACGCGCTTCTTCGCGGCGGCTTCACCGGCGAGCGCCGCCGCCGTCGAGCCGTCGGCGCGCTCCTGTCGCTCCGGCGGCTGAAGCAGCCGTACCCGGGTCGCGAACGCGGTGTCCGGCTCCCCGGCGTGCCGCCGGTAGTGCCACAGCTCTTCGGGAGCGCCCGGGCTCGGCGCGCGCCGCACCACCGCCACCTCGTCGGCGCGGGCGGCGGCATGCCACACCGCCAGCTCCCACAGCGTCGTACGGCCGGAGGCGAAGTACTCGTACAGGTCCCGCCCGACGCGGCCCAGGTCGTCACGGTGCCGCATCACGTCGTGGTAGCCGTCGGAGCCCGACAGGTGCAGGTCCGTCCACAGAAACGTCCGGCTGCGCAGGTCGACCAGCATCGGGACGTGGACGCGCGAGTCGCCGACCAGGTCGTAGCGCTGACGCACCGTACGCGGGTCGTACGACGCGTCGCGCGTCTTCTCGGCCGCCGACGGCAGCGTCATGAAGCCCGCGAAGGCGTCGAGGAGCCGTTCGAAGGGGATGTTGTTGAAGCTGAAGACGACGGGCACCGCGTAGCGCACACCCTGCTCGCCGAGCGAGGTGAGGTCCAGGTCGACGTACTCGGTCGCGCCGGCGGGCGCGGGCGCCGAGGTGAGGTCGCCGGAGTGGACGGCCCACCGGTCGCCGTGGACGAGGTTGGTGTAGTCGCACAGGCCGACGAAGGTCCACTCCTCGTCGTACAGGGCCACCGACAGGTCGAGGTCCACGCGGGTCTTCGCAGGCTCGGTCCAGTGCAGGAACAGCCGCAGGACCTCGCCGGCGGGCAGCGGCTGGGTGCTGCCCCGGGGCACGGAGACGAGCGCCTTGGTGTCGGCGCGCTCGGTGGCCGGCACCGCAAGGCCGTCGAGCGCCGAGTCCAGCACGGCCAGTTCCACGCGCGGGGCGGCGGTGAGCCGGCGCACGGCCTCGGCCTCCAGCAGGGCGCAGATCTCGCCCGTCACCTCGGGTGCCAGCAAAGGCCGGTCGTCGTCGACGGACTGCGCGCGCGTGACCTGGCCGCGCGGGAAGAACACCCGCCGTTCGTTCGGCAGATGACGGATCCTCATCCGGCCGAGCGCGGCGAGCAGCGGCCCGGGGCCCGCCTTGGGCAGGACGCGCCGCAGCACTGCCGCGAAGTCCTCGGGCAGGGCGTCGAGTTCGCGCAGCCGCAGCAGGTGGTCGAGCCGTCGCAGCAGCTCGCCGGGGCGCTGGGTGAGCAACGCGAGAGCGGCCGGTACGTCCTTCTCGTGCAGCGCCTGTTCGACGCGGGCGCCCCAGGTGGCCGCCTTGATGCGGGGGCCGTCGACGCGTACGGCGTCCGGGTGCGCGGCCGCCGTACGCAGCAGGGCTTCACCCAGCTCGCTCGCCGAGGTGTCGGTGGCGCGCAGCACCGCGAAGGCGAGCGCTGCCCTCGGGTGACGGGCGTGCTGCTCGAAGGGGTGCAGGATCTCGGCGGCGCGCTTCCAGGTGACCGGGTGCCGCAGCACGTCCTCGACGAGCGACGGCACGGGCAGGCCGTTCAGCACCGCGAGCAGCCGCCGGCGCAGCGCGCGCGGCAGCGACCGCATCCGCGGCGGCTCGATCAGATCGGCCTCGCCGCCGGACCGCACGGCCAGCAGCCGCAGCACGTCCGTCGCGGTCGTCAGATGCGTGTCCAGCAGCTCGACCGCGGTCACGCGCGTGTTCCGGCCGAGCAGGAGGTTGCCGAGCACCAGCGCCTTGGTCTCGCGGACGGGGATGTCGTCCGGGAACCAGCCGAGGTCGGCCGGGGCGTTGCCCAGCAGGATCTTCACGTCCGCGCGGTCCTGCGGCGGCAGCGGCGTACGCCGGGCCAGCAGCGTCAGCAGGGCCGTCACGGCATCGGCCTTCGCGTCCGTACCGAGCGCGAGCAGCTTCAGCGGTCCGACGGACACCTCACGCCGGTGACGCGGCGGCTGAGGCTTCAGGAAGGGGTCCTCCGGATCGATCCGCCGGTGGCAGATCGGGCACCCCGAGTACTCGGCGCCGTCCCAGCACTCCCCGCACACCAGATGCGCGCACGGCCGCACCGGCTGAACGCTGCCCACCGTGCCACACAGCACACACGGCTGGGCCGGCCACTGCAGCAGCAGCGTGAAGACCCGGTCGACGAACAGCTGGAACGTGTTGTCCGGCACCGAGGCCGGGAAGCTGCGGAACAGCGGCATGTGCGTACGGTCGGCGCCCAGTTCGACGTCGATACTCCGCACCAGCTGCCGTCCCGCGTCCGCCAGCCCCCGCGGCCCCAGCCACGCCAGCGCCTCCCGCAACTCAGCCGTCGGCGCGAACCCCCGGTCCAGCAACTCCGCTTCGAGCGCGACGAGCCCCTCCTGCGTCGACGGGTCGCCCGGCCGTGGCCCTGCCTGGTCGACGTAGACGGTACGGAGACGACGGAGCAGCACGGACGCGAGTACGGACAAGCGGAGTCCCCCGGAGCAACGAAGCGAAAGAAGTCTGATGAAGCGGGGACGGAGAGTGAGCGCGCTACGGATTCATTGGAAGAAGGAGAAGGAAGCACACTTGCGGAGCCGCCCCCGCGATCACGAATGTAGGCCGGGCCCCGTCGTGTGCGCCACTGATTTTCCCGCTGTGGTCCGGCCTTGCGGTGCGGCTCAGTCCCAGTGAGCCGAATCGGCCCCCAGCGCCCCCGGAGGCCGCCCCCAGTCCACCGGACTCCCCTCGAAGGACACGGGCGACCGGGCGTACCGCAGTCGCCCGAGGTCGCTGGCGCTCTCGGTGAGCCAGGCACCCGGGCCGTCGTACGGGAGGCCCTCCGCGCCCCCGCCGCCCACGATCCCGCCCGTCAGCCAGCCCGCCGTCCGTGCCAATGCCAGCCGTACGACCCGGCCGTAACCCTCGTACGACTGCTCCGTCAGCGCCCGCAGTACGGCCGCCGCGAGCAGATATCCGGTGCCGTGGTCCAGGGCCTGCGCCGGCAGTGCGCCCGGGTGCTGGGCCGACCCCTCGATCGCCGCGATGCCGGTCGCGACCTGCACCAGGCTGTCGAAGCCGCGACGGCCGCCCCACGGCCCGTACGCGCCCCACGCCGAGAGCTGAGCCACGACCAGGCCGGGACGGCGTTCGGTCAGCGCCTCGGCGGAGAGGCCGAAGGCGTCCAGGGCGCCCGGCCGGTAGCCGGTGACGACGACGTCAGCCGCCGACAACAGCTCCTCGAAGGTGCGCCGGTCGGCTCGCAGGTCAAGCGTCACCGAGCGCTTCCCGAAGCCCGTGTCGGCGTGCTGGTCGGGCAGTTCGGGCAGCTGCGGCGGGTCCACGCGCAGCACGTCCGCGCCCAGCAGGGCGAGCGTGCGGGTGGCGACCGGTCCCGCGATGACGCGGGTCAGGTCGAGGACGCGCAGTCCGGCGGCGGGCAACAGAGGCGAGCTATCGAGCGGCGGCAGTACACGCGCGCGTGCCGTGTCCAGCCGCTCGTGCTCGACCAGGGGACGCGCGGCCACCGCCGCGCCCTGCGGGTGCGCGGCCCACTCCTCGGGTGTACGCAGCGCCACGGCCAGGCCCCCGGCCGCGTACACGGCCTCCTCGACCTCCACGGCGGACCGTTCGGCGAGGGCCGACTCGACGGCGGCCACGTCCTCCGGTACATCCAGGGCGCGGAGCAACTGGGCCCGGTGGTGCGGATAGTTGGCGTGGGTGCGCACCCAGCCGTCCGCTGTCCGCCAGAACCGCGACAGCGGCGCGAAGGTGACAGGCGCCCGCCCGTCGACCAGCAGATGCCGTTCACTGACGAACGCCGTCGCTACGGCCCCGTCGTCCACCCGCACTTCGGGGACCTGCCCGCGCCCGGCCCGCCGCGCCCCCAGCTCGGCGGCGGCCAGCGCGCACGCGCCGACGCAGGCCCGCGCGAGCTCCCGTACCGGAAGGCGACCCATGAGGGCATCCCCGCGCGTGACGGTCGACACGCGGGAGAGCAGTGCGGGATCGCCATCCAGCGCAGACCATGCCACCTCGATGTCAGTCATGACTGCACTATGCAGTATTGACTCGATCAATGTGGGACGCGGCCGTCCACCACAGCCGCACCTCCTTGCGCACGTCCGTCGGCCGCAGCTCCCACCCCTGGGCGAGAGCGACCTCGGCGACGTACCACCCGCCCACACCTCGATAGACGGAAAGCGGTATCGCGCACTCCACCGGCGGCCTCGCCTGGTTCGGCCGAGGCGGAGCCGAGGCCCGCGCCGTCCACTTCGCGACCGCTTTCTCGACGCGCGCCCGGTAGTAGGCCGTGTCGCCCTCGTGCCGCATCTGCGGCCAGGTCACGAACCACGAGCCCAGGCGGCGGATCCGGTCCAGGGCCGCGTCCATCATCGCCAGGAAGCCGCGCTCGTAGCGCGTGCTGACCGCGGCGATCACCTCGGTCAGCAGGCCCAGCGCGAGGAACACCAGCAAGGTTACGAGGCCCAGCACACACAGCACCGGAAAGCACACCACGGTCGCGAGGAAACGCATCGTCAACCGCCGACGGGAGCGGACCGGTTCGGGCCCCCAGGTCGCGGGATCTTCGTACTCGAGCATGACAGTGATCATGCCGTGCGGACGGCCGGAGCGGGCGGGTGGCCCCGCCCGCTCCGGTCCGTCTTCACAAAAGCCCTACCTGGTCACCGCGTCCAACGCGTCCGCGGTGCCCCAGCCGTAGAAGCCGTTGTAGTTCTTCGGCCCCTCGCACACCGCGTCGGCCTTGCCGTCGCCGTCGAGGTCGTACGGATCCGTGCACGCCGCGCGGTCCGCCTCGGCGTACAGCAGCGCCTTCACCAGGGCCGGGGAGGCGTGCTGGTGCGTCGACTTGATCAGCGCGGCCACGCCCGCGACATGCGGGGTCGCCATCGACGTACCGGCCATGTAGCCCCACTTGCCGCCGGGCAGCGTGCCCAGGATCAGACCGCTGGTGGCCGGCGGGGCCGGGGGCTGCAGGCTCGTCGAGTCGCCGCCGGGTGCGGCGATGTCGACGACACCCAGACCGTAGTTGGAGAAGGACGACTTGACGCCCTTCGCCCCGGTCGACGCGACCGTCACGACACCCGGCAGCTGGGTCGGGATGTCGTAGCACTCGGACGGATCGACGACCCGCTCCGACGGGGTGCCGTCGTTCGGTGAGACCGGGTCGGTGATCTCGTCGGCCGCGAGGTCGTAGCTCTCGTTGCCGGCCGCCGCGACGTTGACCGCGCCCTTCTTCTCCGCGTACCGCGAGGCCCGGGCGACGGCGTCCACCAGCGCCTTCTGGTCCGGGTCGTCCTTGCAGTTGAAGTACCACGGGTCGGTGTAATAGCTGTTGTTCGTCACATCGACGCCGTGCTCGGCCGCCCACATGAAGCCGCAGACCACGGCCTCCGTGTAGAAGTAGCCGGCGGTCGTGGACACCTTGATGCCGGCGACCTTCACACCGGGCGCCACGCCCGTCATGCCGACCCCGTTCTTCGCGGCCGCGATCTCACCGGCCACGTGCGTGCCGTGCGGGCTCTCCGCCGCGCTCGGCCGCCACGCCCCGTCGGCGGTGTCCGGCTTGCCGGTCACACAGTTGACCGACGCGGCCCGGTCGAAGTTCGGCGCGATGTCCGGGTGGGTGTCGTCGACACCGGTGTCGATCACGGCGACCGTGACCTTCGAACTGCCCAGCGTCTTCTCGTGCGCCTTGTCCGCCTTGATGGCGGGCAGGTCCCACTGCAACGGCTCCAGCGGATCCTTGCCGTCGGCCGCCTCGGCGGCGGCCACCTCCGCGGCGCTGAGCACCTTCGGCGCGCCCAGGTCCCCGGTCGACTGCGCGGGCAGCGGCGCGTTGCGCGTGTTGCCGGCCGAGTCGACCCCGGGCACCTTGCGGATGCTCCTCGCGAAGTCGGGGTTCGACGAGTGGACGACGATCACGCCGATCCGGTCGTACGACGTCACGATCGTGCCGCCGGCCTTCGCTATCGCCTTCTTCACGTGCCGGGGAACGCCGTGCCCGGGGTGGACGTTGACGACGTAGCTGAGCGCGGTCGCGTCCGCGGCCGTCGTGGCCCGCGGGGCGTCCTGGTCAGCGGCCGAGGCCGAGACGTTCGGCAGGAACGCGAGTGCCGTCGCCAGAGCCGTCCCGACCGGGATCGCCAGGGCACGGCGGTAGCGCGGGTGAGGCACTGTCATGTGTCAGTCTCTCCAGTCTCGTTCGCGGTACGCGCGGACCGTGCCGGCCGGCGACAGGCTGTGCGTGCGGGAAGTCACCATGACTGCGGGCTACTTGACGGCGCGCAGCGCGTTGACGATGCCGAAGCCGTAGAAGCCGTTGACGCGCTTGCCGCCCACGCAGGTGGCGTCCTGGGTGCCGTCACCGTCCTGGTCGTAGGACTCGGGGCAGGCGGTCTTGTCGGCCTGCGCCTTCAGCAGCGCCTGCAGCTGGGCCGGGCCCGCCCACGGGTGCGTGGACTTCAGCAGCGCGGCGACGCCCGCGGCGTGCGGCGAGGCCATCGACGTGCCCTGCAGGAAGGCGTACTGGTTGTTCGGCATGGTCGACAGGATGCGGCCGTCCTTCGACGGGGTGTCCGGAAGCTGGTACTTCCGGTCGCCGCCCGGCGCCGCGATGTCGACGACACCCTTGCCGTACGTGGAGTAGTACGACTTGAGGTTCTGGACGCCCGTCGCGCTCACGGTGACCACGCCCGGCAGCTGGGTCGGCACGTCGAAGCACTCGTGCGGGTCGATGGTCCGCTCGACCGGAGTGGAGTCGTCGGGGCTGGTGTTGTCGACGATGGCGTCCGAGTCCAGGTCGTGGTTGGAGTTGCCGGCCGACGCCAGGTTCAGGGTGCCCTTCTTCTGGGCGTACAGCTGGGCCCGGTTGACCGCGTCGACGATCGCCCTCTGGTCGGGGTCGTCCATGCAGTTGTAGAGCCACGGGTCCACGTAGTAGCTGTTGTTCGTGATCTCGACGCCGTGGTCGGCGGCGAACACGAAGGCGCACACGACGCTCTCGGGGTAGAAGAGGCCGTTGTTCGGGTCGCTCACCTTGATGCCGGAGACCTTCACGCCCGGCGCGACACCGGCCACGCCGATGCCGTTGCGGGCCGCGGCGATCTCACCGGCGACATGCGTGCCGTGGTAGTCCTCGGCGGTGTACGGACGCCAGGCGCCCTCGCTGGTGTCGGCGACGCCGCCCACGCAGTTGGCCGACTGGGACGCGGAGAAGTTCGCGGCGAGGTCGGGGTGGGTGTCGTCGACGCCCGTGTCGATGACGCCGACGGTGACCCTCTTGCTGCCCGGGTTGATCGTCGCGGCCTTGTCGGCGCCGATGGCGCGCAGATCCCACTGGTCGGCCTCAAGAGGCTCGCTGCCCGGCGTGTCCGCCGAGGCGGCCTTCACCTTGGCGGCCTCCGCGGCCGTCAGGTAGTCGGCGGCGCCCTCGTCCGTCGTCCCGGCCGCGACGAGCGGCGTGGTCCGCGTCGCACCGGCCGACTGCACGCCACGTACGGCGCGTATCTGCTTGCCGAAGTCGGGGTTCGCGGAGTGGACGACGATCACGCCGATCTTGGCGTACGTGGCGACGACGGTGCCGTCGGCCTTGCCGATCGCCTTCTTCACCGACGCGATCGTGCGGTGGTCCGTCCTGGTGTTGACGACGTACGCAAGGTTCGGCGCGTCCGCCGTCTGCGCGGAGGACTGAGCGAGCGGCGCGGCCGAGGCCGCCGCCGGCAGGAAGCCGAGCGAGGCGGTCAGCGACAGCACGACGGGCACGGCGAGGGCGAGACGGTGTCTGGAGCGCAGATGAGCCATGGGATCTCCACATCATCCGGAAACGAGACCGGCCCGAGACACAGGTGGTGATCGGGCAGGTACATGACGGGTGGTGCAGGCCGAAGCTATCTCCCGAAGTCCCTGGCCAGCAATGCTTGATCGAGGCGACTTCGGAAAGAGACCAGCGGAGTTGAACCGCTCCTAGCGCGGCGCCGTGACGTTGAACAGGGAGCGCGAGGACACTCGCCCCCGTCTGTTGTCGCCCCACCCGTCACCGAGGAGAATCCGTGGCCACCGAGACATCGCCCCCCTCGAAAACCCCAGCCCAACTCCCTTCCACCGAGGAGTTCGTCGCGGTCTCGGAGAGCGCGGAGTTCGGTGAACTGCGCCGCTCCTACCGCTCCTTCGCCTTCCCGCTGACCGTCGCCTTCATCGCCTGGTACCTGCTGTACGTCCTGTTGTCGAACTACGCGGGCGACTTCATGGGCACCAAGGTCGTCGGCAACATCAACGTGGCCCTCGTCCTCGGTCTCGCCCAGTTCCTCACCACGTTCCTCATCGCCTGGTGGTACTCGCGCATCGCCGCGGCCAAGTTCGACCCCAAGGCCGAGGCGATCAAGTCCCGGATGGAGGGCGGCGCATGAGCATCGCGCAGCAGAGCGTGCTGGCGGCCGGCGAGGCCAGCGAGCACCGGCCGCTGATCATCAGCCTCTTCGCGGTGTTCGTCGTCGCGACCCTCGTCATCACCGTCTGGGCCGGCCGCCAGACCAAGGACGCCGCCGACTTCTACGCGGGCGGACGGCAGTTCACCGGCTTCCAGAACGGCCTCGCCGTCTCCGGCGACTACATGTCCGCCGCGTCCTTCCTCGGCATCGCGGGCGCCATCGCCCTCTTCGGTTACGACGGCTTCCTCTACTCCATCGGCTTCCTGGTCGCCTGGCTCGTCGCCCTGCTCCTGGTCGCCGAGCCGCTGCGCAACTCCGGCCGCTACACCATGGGCGACGTGCTGGCCTACCGCATGCGCCAGCGCCCGGTCCGTACGGCGGCCGGCACCTCCACGATCGTGGTCTCGATCTTCTACCTGCTGGCCCAGATGGCGGGCGCGGGCGTCCTGGTCTCCCTCCTGCTGGGCATCACCAGCGACGGCGGCAAGATCGGCATCGTGGCGCTGGTCGGCGTCCTGATGATCGTGTACGTCACCATCGGCGGCATGAAGGGCACCACCTGGGTCCAGATGGTCAAGGCGGTGCTGCTCATCGCCGGCGCCCTGCTGCTGACCTTCCTGGTGCTGCTGAAGTTCGACTTCAACGTCTCCGACCTGCTCGGCTCCGCCGCCGACAACAGCGGCAAGGGCGCCGCCTTCCTGGAGCCCGGCCTGAAGTACGGCGTCACCGGCACCACCAAGCTGGACTTCATCTCCCTCGGCATCGCCCTGGTCCTCGGCACGGCCGGCCTGCCGCACATCCTGATCCGCTTCTACACGGTGCCCACCGCCAAGGCCGCCCGTAAGTCGGTCATCTGGGCCATCGGCCTGATCGGCGCCTTCTACCTGATGACCCTCGCCCTCGGCTTCGGCGCCGCCGCGCTCATCAAGCCCGACGAGATCATCGCCTCCAACAAGGCGGGCAACACCGCGGCACCCCTGCTCGCGCTCCACCTCGGCGGGGTCGACTCCAACTGGGGCGCCATCCTGCTCGCCACCATCTCCGCGGTCGCCTTCGCCACGATCCTCGCGGTCGTCGCCGGCCTGACCCTGGCCTCGTCCTCGTCGTTCGCCCACGACATCTACGCCAACGTCATCAAGAAGGGCGCGGCCACGGAGAAGGAGGAGATCCGCGCGGCCCGCTGGGCGACCGTCGGCATCGGCGCCGTCTCCATCGTCCTCGGCGCTCTCGCCCGCGACCTGAACGTCGCCGGCCTGGTGGCCCTCGCCTTCGCGGTCGCCGCCTCCGCCAACCTGCCGACGATCATCTACAGCCTCTTCTGGAAGCGGTTCACCACCTCCGGAGCCCTGTGGTCGATCTACGGCGGTCTGGTCACGGCAGTCGGCCTGGTGCTGTTCTCGCCGGTCGTCTCCGGTAAGCCCACCTCGATGTTCCCGGACGTCGACTTCCACTGGTTCCCGCTGGAGAATCCGGGCATCATCTCGATCCCGGTCGGCTTCCTGCTGGGCATCCTCGGCACCCTGCTGTCCAAGGAGAAGCCGGACGAGGGCAAGTACGCGGAGCTGGAGGTACGGTCGCTGACCGGCACCGGCGCGCACTGACCGGCTGAGCACCACCGACTCGACGGCCGCGTCGTGGGGATCGTGGAACCCTACGACGCGGCCGCGTCGTACCTCGTGGGATCGGACCGCCGCCGTTGTCAGTGCGGTCGCGTAGGCTCGCAGGTGACGGAACAAGATTGAATCCGCGACGAGGGAGGGGGCCCACGTGCTCATCGACACCTACGGCCGGGTGGCCACCGACCTGAGGGTCTCGCTGACCGACCGGTGCAACCTGCGCTGTACGTACTGCATGCCCGAGGAGGGCCTGCAGTGGCTGGCCAAGCCCGACCTCCTCACGGACGACGAGATCGTCCGCCTGATCGACATCGCGGTCACCTCCCTCGGCATCGAGGAGGTCCGCTTCACCGGCGGCGAGCCCCTGCTGCGCCCCGGCCTGGTCGGCATCGTCGAGCGTGTCGCGGCCCTCACCCCCCGCCCCCAGATGTCCCTCACCACCAACGGCATCGGCCTCAAGCGCACCGCGACCGCCCTGAAGGCGGCGGGTCTGGACCGCGTCAACGTCTCCCTGGACACCCTCCGCCCGGCGGTCTTCAAGGCCCTCACCCGCCGCGACCGCCACAAGGACGTCCTCGAAGGCCTCCAGGCCGCCCGCGAAGCTGACCTGACCCCCGTCAAGGTCAACACGGTCCTGATGCCGGGCCTCAACGACGACGAGGCCCCCGACCTTCTGGCCTGGGCCGTCGAGCACGACTACGAACTGCGCTTCATCGAGCAGATGCCCCTGGACGCCCAGCACGGCTGGAAGCGCGAGGGCATGGTGACGGCCGGCGACATCCTCACCTCCCTGCGCACCCGCTTCGACCTGACCCCCGAGGGCGAGGACGAACGCGGCTCCGCCCCGGCGGAACGCTGGGTGGTCGACGGCGGCCCCCACCGAGTCGGCGTCATCGCCTCCGTCACCCGCCCGTTCTGCTCGGCCTGCGACCGCACCCGCCTCACCGCCGACGGCCAGATACGCACCTGCCTCTTCGCCACCGAGGAGACAGACCTCCGAGCGGCCCTGCGCTCCGACGCCCCCGACGAGGAGATCGCCCGCATCTGGCGCCTGGCGATGTGGGGCAAGAAGGCGGGCGCAGGCTTGGACGACCCGTCGTTCGTGCAACCGGACCGCCCGATGTCAGCAATCGGCGGCTGATCAAGGGGCGCGGGGAACTGCGCGCCCAGCGCCCACGGACCCGCAGCCGAAAACCTCAGACGTCCGGTGCTTCCCAGTCCTTCAGAAGAACCACGTTCTTCAAAAATCCCCGCACCCCAAGAAACTCCGACAAATGCTCACGATGCTCCTCGCACGCGAGCCACGTCTTCCGCCGCTCCGGCGTATGAATCTTCGGGTTGTTCCACGCCAACACCCACACCGCATCCTCGCGGCACCCCTTGGCGGAACAAACAGGCGTCTCAACAGCAGCTTCAGTCACGAACTCAGTCTCACAAAAAGGCGACGCCGAGCAGCCACGGGGGGAGCTGCCCGGCGTCGGTCCGTCGCTCCGACGGGGGATGCGGAGCGCGTACGAAGTATGTCACGGGTCACCCGTCCCCGGGCACTGGAACAACATGATTGATCTGAGCTTTTCTTGAGCTTGGCGCACAGCACACTCATGGCCGATGCTCAGCCGCCTCACCCACGCTGTCGTCCGGGACGGATTCCGCCGCCCCCTCCGCCTCACGCCCCGGGCTGATCATCGGCCGCATCGGCGTCGTCACGAACGTCGACGGAAGCCCCGGCGCGTTCTCCCGCCCGGCGTTGGCGATCACCACCGCGATATAGGGGAGCGCCGCGCCCAGCACCAGCGCCACGATCGCGACGTGCCGTTCCACGTTCCAGAGCACCGCCGCGAGGACCACCGCCACCGTACGGATCGACATCGAGATGACGTACCGTCGCTGCCTGCCGCGTACATCGTCCTGGAGGCCCTGCCGGGCTCCGGTGATCCGGAACACCTGGCTGCTGCCGCCATGCTGCTTCCGCATCACATTCCACCATCCGCCTACACGCCGCTCGCATGGAAACCCTGGATCCCACGGTACGCCGCGCCCGGGCCGCCTTCGAGGCCGGGTCGGCTCCCGTCCGTGCGAACGCCCTGCGCCGCACCACGTAGGGCCGCACCCGACATGCGCCGTACGCCCCACGGGCCGAGACTGGGTGCAGTGCTCACGTCGAGGCGTACGAGGAGGCAGCCATGGGCTGGTTCTGGGCCATCATCGTGGGATTCGTGCTGGGTCTGATCGCCAAGGCGATCATCCCGGGCAAGCAGCACAGCCCTCTCTGGCTGACCACCATCTTCGGCATGCTCGGCGCCGTCGTCGGCAACGCGATGGCCCGCGGGTTCGATGTCGAGGAGACGTCCGGCATCGACTGGAGCCGTCACATCTTCCAGCTGATCGCCGCGATCGTGATCGTCGCGGCCGGTGACGCGCTGTACATGCAGTTGTGGGGCAACAAAAAGATGCAGCGAAGTGCCTGAGCGCAGGCCCTGAACGCCGAAGGGGGCGGTGCCGAAGCGGCGCCGCCCCCTTCGCCGTGCTCATCCGCTCAGCCGCCCGTGACCTCGACCGCCGCCAGGTTCTTCTTGCCCCGGCGCAGCACCAGCCAGCGGCCGTGCAGCAGGTCCTCCTTGGCGGGGACCGCGTCCTCGGCGGTGACCTTCACGTTGTTCACGTACGCCCCGCCCTCCTTCACGGTCCGTCGCGCGGCGGACTTGCTGGCGACCAGGCCGACCTCGGCGAACAGGTCCACGACCGGGCCGAGCTCGGCGACCTGGATGTGCGGCACCTCGGACAGGGCCGCGGCCAGCGTCCGGTCGTCGAGGTCCGCCAGCTCGCCCTGGCCGAAGAGGGCCCTCGACGCGGCGATCACCGCGGCCGTCTGGTCGGCGCCGTGCACCAGGGTCGTCAGCTCCTCGGCCAGCGCGCGCTGAGCCGCCCGGGCCTGGGGACGCTCCTCGGTCTGCTTCTCCAGCTCCTCCAGCTCCTCGCGGGACTTGAAGGACAGGATCCGCAGGTACGTGGAGATGTCCCGGTCGTCCACGTTCAGCCAGAACTGGTAGAACGCGTACGGCGTCGTCATCTCCGGGTCGAGCCAGACGGCGCCGCCCTCGGTCTTGCCGAACTTGGTGCCGTCCGCCTTGGTCATCAGCGGCGTCGCCAGCGCGTGCACGTCGGCGTGCGGCTCCAGCCGGTGGATCAGGTCCAGGCCGGCCGTGAGGTTGCCCCACTGGTCGCTGCCGCCCTGCTGGAGCGTGCAGCCGTACCTCCGGTAGAGCTGGAGGAAGTCCATGCCCTGCAGGAGCTGGTAGCTGAACTCCGTGTAGCTGATGCCCTCGGAGGACTCCAGGCGGCGGGCGACCGAGTCTTTCGTAAGCATCTTGTTGACGCGGAAGTGCTTGCCGATGTCGCGCAGGAACTCGATCGCGGACAGGCCCTCGGTCCAGTCGAGGTTGTTGACCATCACGGCCGCGTTCTCACCCTCGAAATCGAGGAACGGCTCGATCTGGCCGCGCAGCTTGTCGACCCAGCCGCGGACCGTCTCCGGGTCGTTCAGCGTGCGCTCCGCGGTCGGGCGCGGGTCGCCGATCAGGCCCGTGGCCCCGCCGACCAGCGCCAGCGGCCGGTGCCCGGCCTGCTGGAGCCGACGCACGGTGAGCACCTGCACCAGATGCCCCACGTGCAGGGACGGCGCGGTCGGGTCGAAGCCGCAATAGAACGTGACGGGACCGTCCGCGAGCGCCTTGCGCAAAGCGTCCTCGTCAGTGGACAGGGCGAACAGCCCGCGCCACTTCAGCTCGTCGACGATGTCCGTCACGGTTCTCGTACTCCTTGGATGATCCTGGGGCGGTCGAGTGACAGCCGCCTACGAGGTTATACGCCCTGACTGACAGAGCTCATATTGAAATCGGGGATGCGCAGCGCGGGCATCGCGGCCCGGGTGAACCAGTCGCTCCACTCCCGCGGCAGCGTCTTCTCCGTGCGGCCGGCCTCGACGGCCCGCCCCAGCAGGTTCACCGGTGACTCGTTGAACCGGAAGTTGTTCACCTCGCCGGTCACCTCGCCGTTCTCCACGAGGTAGACGCCGTCCCGGGTCAGGCCGGTGAGCAGCAGCGTGGCCGGGTCGACCTCGCGGATGTACCACAGGCAGGTCAGCAACAGCCCGCGCTCGGTGCTCGCGACCATCTCCTCCAGGGAGCGGTCCTCGCCCCCGTCGAGGATCAGGTTGTCGATCCCCGGCGCCAGGGGCAGCCCGGTCAGGGCCGCGCTGTGCCGACTGGTCAGCAGCTGACGCAGCTCGCCGTCGCGGATCCACTCCGTGGCGGCCATCGGCAGCCCGTTGTCGAACACCGACTGATCGCCCCCGGAGGAGTGCGCGAGCACGAACGGCGCGGACTCCAGGCCCGGCTCGTACGGGTCGCTGCGCAGCGTCAGCGGCAGCTCGGTCAGCTTCTCGCCGAGGCGGGTGCCCCCGCCGGGCTTGGAGAACACCGTGCGGCCCTCGGCCGCGTCCCGGCCCGACGACGACCACATCTGGTAGATCAGCAGGTCCGCGACGGCCGTCGGCGGCAGCAGCGTCTCGTACCGCCCGGCGGGCAGCTCGACGCGCCGCTCGGCCCAGCCGAGGCGTACGGCCAGCTCCGCGTCGAGCGCCGCCGGGTCGACGTCCTTGAAGTCCCGGGTGGAGCGGCCCGCCCACGCCGAGCGCGTACGGTCCGGGGACTTGGCGTTCAGCTCCAGCGTCCCGTTGGGCTGGTCGTGCCGCAGCCGCAGCCCCGTCGAGGTGCCGAGATAGCTGGAGACCAGCTCGTGATTGGCGAAACCGTACAGCTCGCGGCCGCCCGCACGCGCGCGTGCGAAGGACTCCCCGAGGGCCGGCGCGAAGTCGGCGAACACGGCGGAGTTGGTCTCGGCGGGCGCGTCGGTGAAGTCGGGCGACTCGGGCACGTCCGTGATCAGCGGCTGCGCGTCCTCGGCGGGCCCGGCCCCGCGCGCGGCGGCCTCGGCGGCCCGGACCAGCGACTCCAGCTCGTCCACGGTCACCGCGGAGCGCGAAACGACCCCGGAGGCGGTTCCCTCCTTGCCGTCGACCGTCGCGATGACGGTGAGCGTGCGCCCGCGCGTGACACCGTTCGTGGTGAGCGCGTTGCCCGCCCAGCGCAGGTTGGCGGTCGACTGCTCGTCGGCGATGACCACGCACCCGTCGGCCCGGGACAGCTCGAGGGCGCGCTCGACGATCTCGTACGGCTTGTTCGTCAACGAAGTAATGCCGTTGGGCACACGGGCGCTCATCGACCGGCCTCCTGGGTGGTGTTCAGAATGTTGACGCCCTTGAACAGGGCCGACGGGCAGCCGTGCGAGACCGCCGCCACCTGGCCCGGCTGGGCCTTGCCGCAGTTGAAGGCGCCCCCGAGGACGTACGTCTGCGGGCCGCCCACCGCGGCCATGGAGCCCCAGAAGTCGGTCGTGGTCGCCTGGTAGGCCACGTCCCGAAGCTGCCCGGTGATCCGCCCGTTCTCGATCCTGAAGAACCGCTGCCCGGTGAACTGGAAGTTGTAGCGCTGCATGTCGATCGACCAGGACCGGTCCCCGACGACGTAGATACCGCGGTCCACGCTCCCGATCAGGTCCTCCGTGGACATCCCGGCCGGGTCCGGCCGGAGCGACACGTTGGCCATGCGCTGCACCGGCACACGTCCGGGGGAGTCGGCGAACGCGCACCCGTTGGAGCGCTCGAAGCCGGTCAGCCTCGCGATGCGCCGGTCGAGCTGGTAGCCGACGAGCCTGCCGTCCTTGACCAGGTCCCAGCTCTGCCCCGCGACACCCTCGTCGTCGTACCCGATGGTCGCCAGGCCGTGCTCGGCCGTGCGGTCGCCGGTGACGTTCATCAGCTCGGAGCCGTACTTCAACTTGCCGAGCTGGTCGAACGTGGCGAAGGAGGTACCGGCGTAGGCGGCCTCGTAGCCCAGCGCCCGGTCCAGCTCCGTGGCGTGGCCGATGGACTCGTGGATGGTCAGCCACAGGTTGGAGGGGTCGACGACCAGGTCGTACAGGCCAGGATCGACGCTCGGCGCCCGCATCTTCTCGGCGAGCAGCTCCGGGATCTGCTCCAGCTCGGCGTCCCAGTCCCAGCCGGTGCCCGTGAGGTACTCCCAGCCGCGCCCGACCGGCGGCGCGATGGTGCGCATCGAGTCGAACTCGCCGCTCGACTCGTCCACCGACACCGCGGTCAGCTGCGGGTGCAGCCGGACCCGCTGCTGCGTGGTCACGGTCCCGGCCGTGTCGGCGTAGAACTTGTTCTCGTGCACGGTGAGCAGCGAGGCGTCGACGTGGTTGATCGCTCCGGCCGCGAGCAGCCGCGCGCTCCAGTCCGCGAGCAGCGCCGACTTCTCCTCGTCGGGCACGGTGAACGGGTCGATCTCGTACGACGAGACCCACGTCTTCTCGGCGTGCACGGGCTCGTCGGCGAGCTCGACCCGCTCCGTGGACCCGGCGGCCTTGATCACCTGGGCGGAGAGCTTCGCCATCGCCACCGCCTGCGAGGCGACCTTGGCGGCGGCGTCCAGAGAGAGGTCCACCCCCGACGCGAAGCCCCACGTACCGCCGTGCACGACCCGTACCGCGTACCCGAGGTCGGTGGTGTCCGACGAACCCGACGGCTTGGCGTCCCGCAGCCGCCACGAGGCGCTGCGCACCCGCTCGAACCGGAAGTCCGCGTGCTCGGCGCCCAGGGCACGGGCGCGTGCCAGGGCTGCGTCGGCCAGGGCGCGTAGGGGGAGCGCCAGGAATGACTGATCGACTTCATGGAGCACGGGTGGGGATCCCTTCGGGCGCTTGCCTGTGGTGACCGTCCGAGGCAGTGAATCATGTCTCGCTCCTCGGATCCCCAGGAAAAAAGACGCCGACTACCGTGCCCGCCCGTGCACATCGCGTACGAGGCGGATTCAGCCGTCCAGCGACGAGCCCGCGGCAAGTGCCGTGAACGGCGCCCAGGCGGTCGGCGTGACGACGAGAGGACGGATGCGTTTGTCCTTGGAGTCACGGATGTGGACTGCCTCGGTGCGTACGGCGACCTCGACGCAGTTGTCCCCGTCTCCGCCGCTGTAACTGCTCTTGAACCAGTCCAGCTCAGGGGTGGTGCTCATAGCGCTCCTCGCATCCGTTCCAGGAGGTTCACCGTAGCCCGGCAGTCCAGGGCCTGGGAACGCAGCTTGCCATAGCGCTGATGGAGGACGCTGACCTCTCCGGGATCAGCGATCAGACTGCTCGACCGATGCCCCTCGGTGTATCCGAACCACTGGTGTCCCGGTGTCTCGGCCATGTACAGCTGACCATCGACTCCGCAGTGGTCTTCCTGGTGCAGGGGCATGATCTGGATCTCGACGTTGGTCCGGTCGCCCATGCTCAGCAGCTGGTCGATGACAGCCCTGGTGACCGATGCGCCGCCGACGCCGCGTTCCAGGATGGCCTGCTCGATGATGAACGTAAAGGCAGTGTTCGGCCGCTCGGTGAGCAGAGCCTGGCGCTCAAGCCGTGCCGCCACCTTGTGGCTGATCTGCTCTTCCGACCACGGCGGGAGCTGACGCTCGAACACCGCCCGCGCGTACCCCTCCGGCTGCAACAACCCCGGAACCGCCCGACACTCATACGCGTACAAGGAGATCGCCTCCTCCTCGATCCCCGCCCACTGCCGAAACCACGACGCCAGCCCCGCCCTCCTCGTCAGACTCTTCGCCGCCGCCGTGAGGACCTTGAGCGCGACCGGCCCCAGTACCTCCTCCGCCCGCGCGGGCAGATCCGCCGGCGGGAACCGCTTCCCCTGCTCGATCTTGGCGACGTAGGCAGCCGAGTACCGTACTCGCACCGCGAACTCCTCCTGTGTCAGGCCGGATTCCTCCCGCAGCGCCTTCAGGACCACTCCGAAGGTCTTGAGACTGTCGGAGAGTTCCGCTTCAGTGCTGTTCGTACCGCCGCCTCCGCCGTGGTCCGCCCTCATTGCCGCGCGCCTCCCGTGCTCACGTTTCCACGCCTCACCCAACCCCGCCCAACCCACCCAGGGTCACGGGGAGTTACCCACCCAGTCCAGCGTGTGCACGGGTACAACCGCGTCTGTATGGGTGTCGTACCTGTTGGCGGGGCGGAAGGCGCCGGAACGCTGAGCGCATGCCAGCACCACGGGCCCAAGAGGCCGTCACCGTAAGTGTGTTCGTTCAGCGGTTCTCCGCCACGCGCCGAGGCGCGCGCCTCGCCCGCAGACTCGCCACGCACCGGCTCGACCTGTGGCACGTGCCGTACGGCAGCCCGGCCTCCGACACCATCGCCCTCGTCGTGGCCGAACTCGCGGCCAACGCGGTCCTTCACGGCCGCGTCCCCGGCCGCGACTTCGAGCTGCGGCTGAAGTACGACCGGACCGCCGGTCTCGTCCGCGTCGAGGTGTCCGACACTCATCCGGCGCGCCCGGGGCTGCCCGAGCCGGCCTCCCAGGACCCAGCGGACGCCGACAGCGGCAGGGGCCTGCTTCTTGTGGAGGCCGTCGCCGCGCGCTGGGGCGTGGACGAACGAACGGGACCGGGTAAGACGGTGTGGGCCGAGTGTGCACTGCCCATGTCCGCCGCCGAGACCGGGGACGGCCGGGACCAGGAGCACGAGACCGTCCAGCGGCTGCTCACGCCGATCACCTCGGTCGGCCTGGACTGAGCCCGGTCGCTCCTGGCTGCGCCCGCGCCCCTGCCGTGCGTCGGCCGCCACCTCGTACCCTGCGTCCGAGCCCCGCACACCGCCGCCGCCGTCCTGCGGAAGGACGCACCCCAGGCCGGCATGGTCTTCCAGGAGTGCCTCACGCAGGACGACGCGAGCCGGCTGCGGGGCGGTGATCCCACGGGCTTTCCCGGCGCCGCCGACTCCGCCCGCACTACGGTGGATTTCATGTCTGGCAAGCGCCGTACCGGCGGCAAGCACAGCAGGAACAAGAAGGCGCACGGCGGCAGGCCCGCGCCCACCCCCTGGGTCACCGCACCGCCTTCTGCGATCGATAACGCCAAGGCGGCGCAGGAGTGCGAAGAACTGGCGGAGCTGCACCCCGAAGACCGCGAAAAGCTGCTCCTGGAAGCCGCCGACGCGTGGAGCGACGCGGGTGAGTACGGCCGGGCGATCGCCCTGTACGAACGGCTGCTGGAAGCGGAGAGCGGAGGCTGCGCGGAGCCGGACCTGGTGGACGCCTTCCGTATCGGCACCCTGTGGGACGCCGGACGGGACGAGGAGGCCCGTGCGGCAGCCTTCGCCTTCCGTAGGCGTCACCCCAGAGACGCGGGTGCCTGGAACTTTGTCGCGGAGGCATTCGAGGCGCGCGGGGAGACGGCCGCGGCCGCCGAGTGGTTCACGGCCGGCGTCACGCACGCACTCGGCGCAGGTGAGCCGGTGACGGTGGACAGGGTGTGGGCGCACCCGCACCCGTATGACGTCGAGACGCTCGTCATCGGACGTCACCGGGTGCGGCGGCTGCTCGGAGAGCAGCACGACGATTGGGACGAGGTGGCCGACACGGTGCACGAACAGCGTGCCGCTCCCTTCCTCGGCCGGGTGCGGCCGCTGGACGAGATGCACGATCCGCACTTCCTCAATCGGATCGCCGAAGGCGGCCCGGACGCTCTGGAGGAGCGGATCGGGGCAGTGCTGGACGAGCCGCCGTCCCGGAGCCGGTCGGCGGGTGGCGGCCTGACAGGCACGTGTGTCCTGTACTGGCCGGCGGACGAGTTCACCCGGCTTCTGTCCCGTTGGCCGAAGACCACGGACGCCTACGGAAGCGACCATGCCGACCACCGGCGGCAGGTCGAGCGCACGTTGCGGCAGGTATCCGACGACGGCGGAACGCATCTCGCGGTCGGCCATGCCACGCTGGCCGGCCTTGAGGCACACGGGGAGGGAGACGGCGGATCACCCGACACTGCGTCCACCCGATCCGCGTACGCCGCCGAACTCGCCCGTAGGGGGCAGGCGGTCACATGGCCGCCGCCGCGTAACGGCCCCTGCTGGTGCGGCTCGGAGCGCAAGTACAAGAAGTGCTGCGGAAATCCCGCGTTCGGGTGAATGCAAAGGTAAGGGACCCCGGTAAGGGACCCCTCGAATGTAGGTACAGTTGAAGAGATGTAGGCGCAATCTCTGGCAGTGAGGGAGCCGGCCATGAGCACCATCTCCGTGCGTGAGTTCTCGTACAACCCGAGTGCCGTCTTCGCCCGCGTCGAGAAGGGGGAAGCGATCCAGGTCACGCGGCATGGCAATGTGATCGCCATACTGTCGCCGGCCGGCGGGCCCATGGAGCGGTACGCGCACTTGGTGGCACAAGGGAAGATCAAGCTGAAGCCGGTCACGGCTGCCGACCGGCACAGCATGCCGCACTACGAAGTTCCCGAGAACGTCGACCCCCTCGCGCTGCTTCTGGCCGAGCGCGAGGACGACGACCGATGATCTACATGGACACATCGGCGTTGGTCACATGGATGACCCGCCGCAGCCACTGGACAGAGCTGGACGCCTTCCTTCAGCAGCGAGTCACGGAGCCTCTCGCCACCAGCACGCTCGGCTTCGTGGAGACCGTACGGACCCTGGACCTCATGGGGCACTTTCCGAAGGCGATGGAGGATCTGGATGCCCGGATCACCGAGATCCTCCTCACCCGTGAGGTGCGTGACGGGGCGGCTGCACTGGTCGGGCGCTTGAGGACGCTGGACGCGATCCATGTGGCCAGCGCACTGTCGCTGCGGGACGATCTGACCGCGTTGGTGACGTACGACCGCAGGATGCTCGAGACGGCTCGCGCCGAGGGGCTGTCCGCTCACGCCCCTGGAATGGCGGACTGAGCCAGGGCGCCTCCAGGACGGGCCAACTGTAGAGACTCGACAGGAGGCGGGCGGAGCCACTGTCGGTGCCCGAATGTCCCCCGAGGGAGCCGGACCGATAGGTTTTCCGGGTAGCCGCCTGCCGTCCCAGGTGTCGGGCGGACGTGTCAGACCCCTATCGAAAGGGTGATCCGTTGAGCCGCTCGGTTCTCGTCACCGGAGGCAACCGGGGCATCGGCCTCGCCATCGCCCGCGCTTTCGCCGACGCCGGCGACAAGGTCGCGATCACGTACCGCTCGGGTGAGCCGCCGTCGGGCTTCCTGGCCGTCAAGTGCGACATCACCGACCACGAGCAGGTGGAGCAGGCCTACAAGGAGATCGAGGCCCAGCACGGCCCGGTCGAGGTGCTCGTGGCCAACGCCGGCATCACCAAGGACCAGCTCCTGATGCGCATGTCCGAGGAGGACTTCACCTCGGTCATCGACACCAACCTCACCGGCACCTTCCGTGTGGTCAAGCGCGCCAACCGTGCCATGCTGCGCGCCAAGAAGGGACGTGTCGTCCTCATCTCGTCGGTGGTCGGCCTGTACGGCTCGCCCGGCCAGGCGAACTACGCCGCCTCCAAGGCCGCTCTCGTCGGCTTCGCGCGCTCCCTCGCCCGTGAGCTCGGCTCCCGCAACATCACTTTCAACGTCGTCGCGCCCGGCTTCGTCGACACCGACATGACCAAGGTGCTCAACGACGAGCAGCGCGCGGGCATCGTGTCCCAGGTGCCGCTCGGCCGGTACGCGCAGCCGGAGGAGATCGCCGCGACGGTGCGGTTCCTCGCCTCGGACGACGCCTCGTACATCACTGGAGCCGTCATTCCCGTTGACGGCGGACTGGGAATGGGTCACTGATCACCATGAGCGGAATTCTCGAGGGCAAGCGCGTCCTGATCACCGGTGTGCTGATGGAGTCCTCCATCGCCTTCCACACCGCCAAGCTGGCCCAGGAGCAGGGCGCGGAGATCATCCTGACCGCGTTCCCGCGGCCCACCCTGACCGAGCGCATCGCCAAGAAGCTGCCCAAGCCGACCAAGGTGATCGAGCTCGACGTCACCAACGACGAGCACCTCGGCCGCCTGGCCGACATCGTCGGCGAGGAGCTCGGCGGCCTCGACGGCGTCGTGCACTCCATCGGCTTCGCGCCGCAGGACGCCCTCGGCGGCAACTTCCTCAACACCCCGTTCGAGTCGGTCGCCACGGCCATGCACGTCTCGGCGTACTCCCTGAAGTCGCTCACCATGGCCTGCCTGCCGCTGATGCAGAACGGCGGCTCGGTCGTCGGCCTGACCTTCGACGCGCAGTACGCCTGGCCGCAGTACGACTGGATGGGCCCGGCCAAGGCCGCCCTGGAGGCCACCAGCCGCTACATGGCGCGCGACCTGGGCAAGCAGAACATCCGCTGCAACCTGGTCTCCGCCGGCCCGATCGGCTCCATGGCCGCCAAGTCCATCCCGGGCTTCGCGGAGCTGGCGTCCGTGTGGGACACCCGTGCGCCCCTGGAGTGGGACCTCAAGGACCCGGAGCCGGCCGGCCGCGGTGTCGTCGCCCTGCTGAGCGACTGGTTCCCGAAGACCACGGGCGAGATCGTCCACGTGGACGGCGGGCTGCACGCCATCGGCGCGTGATCGCCGCCACCTGACCGGCGGCAGGCGGGCCCTCACCCGAACGGGTGGGGGCCCTCGGCATACGTGCCCTCACTCGTTCAGCGCACCCGGCCGGGCGGGTACCGGGGACCACCGGGCACTCTGGAATACGCGTCCACCTCGCGTTTTCCCTCCCCAGCCCGGCCGAGGAGGTCCCCCTTGTGCGCCTGTCCAGCAGCCTGGCCCCAGTGACCGCGGCTCTCGCCGTCGCCCTCGTCATGTGCCTGCCGTACGAGGCGATGCCCCACGCGCGTGTGGAGGTACGGCAGCCCGCGAAGCCGGAGCCGTTCGGCGCGGAGTGCCGGACGAACGTCCGCGGCTCCCACGTGGTCGCCTCCTGCCACAACCCCTACGTCGACATCGACCGCGTGCGCCTGCACATCGAGTGCGACCGGTGGTGGGACCTCGACACCGACAGCGCCCCGGCCGAGGTGGACCCCGCGATGACGGTACGGCTCAGCGGCCGTTGCTGGAAGGAAGTGGGCTCGGCGTGGGTCAGCCACCAGAAGGGGTGAACCGTCCGGGCCGGCACTGGATCGGGTAGCCCGCCGCCTCGGCCGCCGCCGTCTCCGCGTCGCCCGCGCGGATCGCGTCCACCAGCCGGGTGTGGTCCATGTACGACCCCGGCGTCAGCTTCTCGCCGACGTCCTCGCGCAGCCAGTCCCGCAGCACCTCGCCCAGGTCGGCGTACATCGCCGTCATCACGTCGTTGTGGGACGCGGCCACGACCGCCATGTGGAACGTCGAGTCCGCCGTCACGAAGGCCTCCGTGTCGCCCGACTCCCACGCCTCCTCGCGGCGCAGCAGCAGCGCGTCCAGCTGCTTGAGGTCCTTCTCCGTGCGCCGCTCGGCGGCCAGCTTGGCGGCGCCCGACTCCAGGGTGGAGCGCAGCTCGGCGATGTGGCGGGGGTCCGTGCCCGCGAAACGGCGGTGCATCACGCCGGCCAGCTCACTGGTCGCCACGACGTACGTGCCCGAACCCTGCCGGATGTCCAGCAGGCCGTTGTGCGCGAGGGCGCGGACCGCCTCGCGGACCGTGTTGCGGGCCACGCCCAGCTGCTCGACCAGCTCGGGCTCGGTCGGGATGCGTGAACCCACCGGCCACTCGCCCGAGGTGATCTGGGTGCGCAGCGCGGCGATGACCTGCTCGGACAGTGCCGAGCGACGCGGATGGCTCAGGGGCATGGCACACCTTCGCACGGAACGGGCCGGGGAGGACGCCCCGGGGATGGACAACCAATCATCCTATGATTCTATGATGGAGGCATGGCGCGCGAGGAAACCCGGACCACACCACCGACAACGCCACCTCTGACCGAACGCAGTTCCCAGCCCTCCACGACCCACGCGCCCCACACGGGCGCCCCATCCGCCACGCGCGCGTGGACGACGCGTCTGCTCGTCATCGGCATCGTGCTGTCCGCCCTCAACCTCCGCCCCGCCATCACCAGCCTCGGCGCCCTCCTCGAAGAGGTCCGCGACGGCCTCGGCATGAGCGGCAGCGTGGCCGGCCTCCTGACCTCGGTGCCCCCGCTCTGCTTCGCCGTCTTCGGCGTCACCGCACCCCGCCTCGCCCGCCGCTTCGGCCCGGGGGCGGTGGTGTGCGCCGGCATGGTCGCCATCACCGCGGGCCTGCTCATACGCCCCTACGCCGGCGGCACGGCAGGCTTGCTCGCCGCCAGCGCCCTCGCCCTCATGGGCATCGCGGTCAGCAACGTCCTGATGCCCGTCATCGTCAAGCGCTGGTTCCCGGACCGGGTCGGCTCCATGACCGGCCTGTACTCGATGGCGCTGGCCCTCGGCACCTCGGCCGCGGCCGCGGCCACCGTGCCCCTGACGCAGGCCCTGGGCGGCGGCTGGCAGCCGGGACTCGCCGTGTGGGCGGCCCTGGCCGCGCTGGCCGTGGCGCCCTGGGTCCCGTTCGTACGGCAGCGGGGGGCGGAGCCCGCGACCCGGGCCCCCGCGCGGGAGGAGCCGTCGGCAGGCCTGCGCGTCACCCGTAGCCGTACCGCCTGGGCGCTGGCCGTCTTCTTCGGCCTCCAGGCCACCGCCGCCTACATCACCATGGGCTGGATGGCACAGATCTTCCGCGACGCCGGTGTGCCCGCCGGGACGGCGGGACTGCTCCTCGCCGTCACCATGGTGATGGGCGTGCCCCTGGCCTTCGTCATCCCGCGCGTGGCCGCCCGGCTGCCCCACCAGGGCCCCATCGTGCTCGTCCTCGGCGCCTGCGGGCTCGCCGGATACGCCGGGCTCTACCTCGCCCCGGCCGACGGCGCCTGGGCCTGGGCCGTGCTCCTGGGGGTCGCCAACTGTGCCTTCCCGCTCGCCCTCACCATGGTCGGCATGCGCGCCAGGACCGGCGCCGGAGTCGCCCAGCTGTCGGCCTTCGCGCAGAGCGCCGGGTACCTGATCTCCATCCCGGGGCCGCTCCTCGTGGGTGTGCTCTACCAGCACAGTGGCGGCTGGGGCCTGCCGATCGCGCTCATGAGCGCCCTCATGGTCCCGCAGATGGTCGTGGGCGTCCTGGCGGGACTCGACCGCACGGTCGAGGACGAGGCACGGCGCTGACCTCGCCCCCGGGCGCCGGGCGTGGGAGAGGGGTGCGAGACTGGCCGTATGCCAGTGCTCGATCCGAACCCTCAGAACGGGCAGAAGAAGATGCTGCTCGTCTTCTGCTCGTTCTTCGCCATCTTCGTGATCATCGCCATCATCGCGACGATCGCTTCTCCGTGACGATCGCTTCCCCCTGACGGTTGCTTCCCCGTGACGATCGCTTCTTCGTGACGGTTGCTTGCACCCGGTGATCGCATTCTGGTGACGGTCGCTCTTTCGTGACCGATGGTGGGGCTAGCACCCCCATCCCCTAGGGGGCGAGTGTCAGGGTCAACTGGGTGGATCACCGGATGGGTTGGGGGCCGCGCGTTCCGTAACTTCGAGATGTGGCCGCGAAAGGCGGACCACGGACCACTCGAAGACCCGCGGAGGCACAGATGCCGGCCCCTACGCACACCCGCCCCCACCCGGCGACCAGCGGCCGCGTCGACATCCGGCTGCCCTGGTGGGCGCTCGCCCTGCCGCTGCTCGCCTTCGTCACCCTTCTGCTGCTGATACTGAACCCGGCGGACGCGCAAGCGGCAACCGGCGACCCCGCGATCACCCACCTCGTCGAGCGGGTACAGCAGCTGATGGCGCGCTGAACACCGGCAAAACCGCTCGTCAACTCCCTGCGCCCCATGGCCTGTTTCATGCGAAGCTGGGTGACATGAGCGTCGCAGAACCCCGCAGGATTGTCCTCTTCCGGCATGCGAAAGCCGACTGGCCACAGGTGACCGACCACGAGCGCCCGCTCGCTGAGCGGGGCCGAAAGGACGCCGCAGTCGCCGGACGCAAGCTGGCCGACACCGGTATCCCCTTCGATCTGGCCCTGTGCTCGACCGCGATCCGCACCCGTGAGACCTGGAAGCTCGCCGTCCATGAGTTCCCGCACCGGCCGAAAACCGTCTACGAGGAGCGGATCTACGAGGCCTCGCCCGGCGAGCTGATCGCGCTGCTCAACGAAGTCCCCGACGACGCGCAGAACGTCCTCCTGATCGGTCACAACCCCGGAGTGCAGGCCCTGACCGAGATCCTCGCCGGCTCCGCCGAGGAGGACGCCCGCGAACGGATGAACGGCCGCGGCTTCCCGGCCGCCGCGTTCTGCGTGCTGTCCTTCGACGGCGCGTGGAAGGGCCTGGAACCGGGAGTGGCCACGCTGCTGGACTACTGGGCGCCGACCGAGTGAGGTGACGGGGGAGGGTCCGGCATCGCTGGGGATGCCGGGCTGTCCCCCTGGCCTTTTCGGCGGAGCGGCGGCTCAGTGCTCCACGACCGTGTCCGCCGCCTCGACCTCTTCGCGGGTGACACCCAGCAGATACAGGACCGTGTCCAGGAACGGCACGTTCACCGCGGTGTGCGCCGCCTCCCGCACCACCGGTTTCGCGTTGAAGGCGACACCGAGACCGGCCGCGTTCAGCATGTCCAGGTCGTTCGCGCCGTCACCGATCGCCACGGTCTGCGACAGCGGTACACCCGCCTCGGCGGCGAACCGGCGCAGCAGCCGCGCCTTGCCCGCCCGGTCGACGATCTCGCCGGTGACCCTGCCCGTCAGCCGGCCGTCGACGATCTCCAGCGTGTTGGCCTGGGCGAAGTCCAGCCCCAGCCTCTCCTTCAGATCGTCGGTGACCTGGGTGAACCCACCCGAGACGACGCCCACTTGGTACCCGAGCCGCTTCAGCGTCCGGATCAGCGTGCGCGCGCCCGGCGTCAGCCGTACCTCGCTGCGCACCTTCTCCACGACCGACGCGTCCAGCCCCTCCAACAGGGCCACGCGCGCGTGCAGCGACTGCTCGAAGTCCAGCTCCCCGCGCATCGCGGCCGCCGTGACCTCGGCGACCTTGTCCTCGCAGCCGGCGTGCGCGGCGAAGAGCTCGATCACCTCGTCCTGGATGAGCGTGGAGTCCACGTCCATGACCACCAGCCGCTGGGCCCGCCGGTGCAGGCCCGCCGCGACGACCGCGATGTCGACGCCGAGCGCGGCGGCGTCCATCACCAGGGCGGTGCGCAGGGGCTCCGTCTCCACACCGGACACGGCGAACTCGACCGCGGTCACCGGGTACTTGGCCAACCGGAAGATACGGTCGATGTTGCCGCCCGCCTTGGTGATCTTCGCGGCGATGGACGCGGTCGCCTCCGCGGTGAGCGGATGCCCCAGCACGGTGACCAGCGAGCGGCCGAGGCCTCGCGGCCGGTTGTCGCCGAGCCCGGAGATGATCTCCGCCTGCAGCTTCATCGACTCCGCCCAGCTGTGGACGGTCGCCCGCAGATTCCCCTCCACGCCTCGCGGCGGCTCGGTCACCAGCGCGCACAGCACGATGCGGCCACGCGTGACGACCTGCTCGATGTCGACCACGTCGACGGCGTAGGCGGCAAGGGTGTCGAAGAGGCCGGCCGTGATGCCCGGCCTGTCCTTGCCGAAGATCTTGACCAGGAGAGTGGGGACGTCAGAGGTCACGTCAGAGGTCGGGGTCTGCGAAGCGCTCATGGTGTGTCCACCGTATCCGGCGCCCTGCGCACGGCGCCCCTGAGGTCCGCCTGGCGGACACGGAACACTGGCCGACGAACAGATGAAGCGAACGTTACGCATGCGGGTTCACCGAGGCACATGTGGGCTAGGGGGTGGGTCTGGGGCGGTGGGAGGTTGCTCCGGGCTGGGGGGTGGTGGCGCTGAGCCGGTTAGTGGTTGCTGAGGGCTGGTGGGCTAACGGGCGGTGGGGTCTGGGGCGGCGGTGGTTGCCGCGATCCGGTCGGCGATTGCTCGTGGTCGATGGGTGGTTGCCTTGGGCTGGTCGGCGTTTCCGGGGCCGGGCGGTGGTCGTCCATGGTCGGCGGGCGATTGCCCCGGGGTGGTCGGTTGTCCCCCTGGGCCTGCTGGCGGGGCGCCCCGGCTGGTCGGTGGCATCGCTGGATTGGCTGTGAGGCGGGCCGGTTACCGGGGGCCCATCGGCTCCCCCCGGGGTGGGAGGGGCGGTGGTGGGGGAGGGCCCTCGTCCGGCGGTGGCGTCGGCCGGTTGCCGGGGCGGGGGCCGGAGGGCCGTCCGGGTGACCGCGGCGGAGGTGGGCCGATGGGGCGGACGACCGTGGGGGCGCCGTGGACGTCCTTCGGCGGCGAACCGTCGGCAGGCGGCGCGGGCGGACCCCCGGAGTACCCCGGCGGCCGCGTGTCCTCCGGCTCGCGCAGTTCCTGGGGCACCCGCAGGTACGGGTTGGTGTCCGGGTTGGGTGGCCGGTACGACCTGCCCTGCGTGTACGGGCCGGACCAGTCCCCGGCGTGCCGCGCCGCCCCCGCGGCCTCAGCCGATGCCCCCTCCGGCACACCCCGCACCGCAAGCGGCGCCGCCCCTCGCCCCGCCGCCCCGCTCGCGTACGCCAGCAGCGCACCGGCGGCCCCCGCGCCCGCGCCCCACAGGGCACCGAGGAGCAGCGCCATGCCGAGGTGCCCGTGCAGTGCGATCCCGGCGCCGAACGCGTCGAAGCCGAGCACGGACAGCGAGGCGTTCACGGACACCTCCGTCAGCCAGGCGAGCAACGGAAGCGTCAGCGCGGTCGCGATCCCCAGCCGCAGCCCACACCGCCCGGCAAACCCCAGCGCCCCCGACTCCTGCCCGCCGCCCCCGACACCCGCCCCACCGCCACCGACACCCGCCCCGCCTCCACCGGAGCCCGCCTCGCCCGCACCCGCCCCGCTTCCCCCCACGCCGGGCCCCCAGGCCACCCCAGTGTCCCCGGCCTGTCCCACGCCCGCCCCGCTTCCCCCCACACCGGACCCCGGCCCCACCCCAGTGCCCCCCGACTGCCCCACCCCCGCCCCGCCTCCGTCACCGCTTCCACCCACACCGGGCTCCCACCCAGCTCGCCCCGGCCCCCATCCCGCTCCCGCGCCCCCCGCCCCCCGTTCCGGCGCACCCCACCCCGTCGCCTCCGCCCCTCGCACTCCCTGCTCCCCAGCCCCGTGCCCCAGCCGGGGCCCACCCCCATCACTGGCCCGGGACCCACCCCCAGCACTCACCCGAGGCACACCCCCGCCCCCAACCCGGGACACCCCACCCCCCACCGGCGTCCGCACCCCCACCAACACCCCCGCCAGCAACATCATCAGCGCCGCAGCCACCCCCAGCAGCCACACCCGCCCGTCCAGCTCGGCCAGCCGGCCCAGCGTCACGGGCTGGTCGGACCACACGCGGAGCAGGTCGTCCAGCGGATCCGGCAGGACGGTCACGAGCTGGCCTGTCGCTCGGCCGTCCCACGGGACGAGCAGGCCGATCGGGATGCCGAGCCAGGTGCCGTTGGGGGCGCCGAGCAGGGCCGCGCCCGCGATGCGCTGGGGGTGGTCGTCGGAGAGCGCCGCGAAGCCGGCCGCGGCGAACCCCGCGGCGACCGACATCAGCAGCACGGTGACGAGGGCCGACGCGGCCGGCCGTACGACCCGATGCACGGCTTCCCAGCCACGCGGCAACGGCGTGCGGCGCGAGGCCAGCAGCGCGATCAGCAGGATCCCGGCCGACCAGAACAGCCCGCCGAGCAGGGTGGGCGCCGTGTCGACGGTGAACCCCACCGCCGCCTTCGCGTCGACGAGATCTCCGAGCCGGTCCGGCAACAGCCCCCCGATGTCCCCGACATCGCCGAGCCCCGGAATCTCAAGACCTCCGGACCCGCCCCCGGACCCACCCCCACCGGTCAAGCCGTTCAACCCCAGCGAGCCCCCGTCGAACGTGATGACGTCGTGCCCCGCCCAGGTCAGCCCGCCCAGCATCGCGACGAACAGCGCGACCACCGCGCCCGCGCGCGCGAGGAGTTCGGCGGGTGCGATCACAACTCCGGCCCCCCGCAGGGACCGTAGGAAGAACCATGACAGAAGCAGCGCTCCGACCAGGCTCACGCCCAGTGGCGTGATCTCGATGGCCGTATGGGCCTCCGCGCCTTTCAACCCGAAAGCGGACACGTCCCCGGACGGGGTGACCGAACCACCCGCCCCAAGAGCCACCACCGCCGCGGTCATCGGCCCGAGCGAACCCGCCGAGTCGGCCTCCAGCAGATGCAGACCGAGCGCCGCTGTACCCGCCATCCCGATCAACGCCCAGCTCACGGCGGCGATCCCGGACAGCAGCGCGTCCCCCCACGGGACCCTCGTGCCCCGCCCCTCGTACCCGGCGCTCTCCACACCCCTGGACGAGCCCATGGCAGACCCCCCGATCCGCAGCCCGACGCGACGCGGTTGCCGCGCATGTCCCCCTCGCGTGCCTTTACCACTCTCCGGCCCGGTTTCAACCCCGTCAACGGAATCGGTCGAGGTGCCCGTACGCTGTCTTCACAAGGCCCGACTTTCGGTCATGGGGCCGCGCCTGGAATAGTTCCCGACGATGTTCGACATCCCTAGACTCCCTGTGATGGGGGTAACTCGGGGGACTACTCAGTGGGGCATGGAGTGCCGGAACTCGTACTGGAATTGAATGGACGGACCTGGACGCTCGACCCGTCCAGGCCCTACACCCTCGGACGTGATCCGCAGGGTGACATCGTGCTCGACGACGCCAGGGTGTCCTGGCGCCACGCCACGGTCAGCTTCAACGGCCGTAGTTGGGTCATCGAGGACCACGGAAGCACCAACGGCACGTACGCGCAGGGCCGGCGGATCCAGCAGTTGGAGATCGGCCCGGGCTCGACGGTGCACCTGGGCAACGCGACCGACGGACCGCGAGTGAACCTCTCCGGCGCCGCGGCCGCCGTGGCCACGCCCCAGGCCCAGCCACAACAGCCGTACGCGGCACAGGCCGCGAGCGCCGGCTGGGCACAGCAGGCCCCGCCTCAGCAGGCGCCGCAGCAGGCCGCGCAGGCCGGCTGGCAGCAGCCGCAGCAGGCCGCGCCGCACGTCCCGCAGCAGCAGGGACCCAACGAGCCGTACGTGCAGAAGGTGCCCGGTGGTGGCGCGGGGGCGCCGCCGGTCTACGGCGACCGCAGCCCGACCACGTTCCACCAGTTCTCCTTCGGCCGCGTGATGCGCATCGGCCGTGCCCTGGAGAACGACCTGGTCGTCTCCGACCTGCAGGTCTCCCGCAACCACGCCGAGTTCCACTCGACGCCCGACGGTCGCATGGAGATCCGCGACCTCGGCTCGCACAACGGCACCTACGTCAACGGCCAGCCCATCCCCAAGGGCGGCTCGGTGCAGCTGGGCCCGACCGACATCGTGGGCGTCGGCCACTCGACGTTCCGGATCGTCGGCGACCGGCTCGAGGAGTTCGTCGACACCGGTGAGGTCTCCTTCTCCGCCCGCCACCTGACCGTCACGGTCGACGGCGGCAAGCAGATCCTCAAGGACGTCTCCTTCGGCGTCCCGGAGAAGTCGCTGATCGCGGTCATCGGCCCGTCCGGTTCCGGCAAGTCGACGCTGCTCAAGGCGCTGACGGGTTACCGTCCCGCCAACCAGGGCGACGTCCTCTACGACAACCGCAACCTGTACAAGCAGTTCGCCGAGCTGCGCCAGCGCATCGGTCTGGTCCCGCAGGACGACATCCTGCACAAGGAGCTGACCGTCAAGAAGGCCCTCAAGTACGCGGCCAAGCTGCGCTTTCCCGCCGACACCACCGGCGCCGAGCGCGAGGCCCGCATCGACGAGGTGCTGCGCGAGCTGAAGCTGGACATCCACAAGGAGAAGAAGGTCACCTCCCTCTCCGGCGGCCAGCGCAAGCGTGTCTCCGTGGCCCTGGAGCTGCTCACCAAGCCGTCGCTGATCTTCCTGGACGAGCCGACTTCCGGACTCGACCCGGGCATGGACCGCGACGTCATGCAGCTGCTGCGCGGCCTCGCCGACGACGGCCGTACGGTCCTGGTGGTCACGCACTCGGTGGCCGAACTCGCGATCTGCGACAAGCTGCTCGTGATGGCGCCCGGCGGCAGCGTCGCCTACTTCGGCCCGCCCGAGGAGGCGCTGAACTTCTTCGGCTACGACACCTGGGCCGACGTCTTCTCCGCCTTCGAGAACTACCGCGACTACGACTGGGCGGGCCGCTGGAAGGGCTCGCAGCACTACCAGATGTACGCCGCGGACATCGACGCCGTCGCACCACAGTCCGTACAGGTGCCGCCGATGCAGGCGATGAAGCCGCCGAAGCCCCAGGGCTGGATGTCCCAGTTCGTCACCCTGGTGCGCCGCTACGTCTCGGTGATCGCCTCCGACAAGGGCTTCCTGGCCCTGATGGTGATCCTGCCGGCCGTCCTCGGCGCGGTGAGCCTGCTCATCGACGCGGACAAGGGCCTGCTGCCCAACCCGCCCAACGCGGCGGGCCGCATCATCCCGAACGGCACCGCCACCACGGTCCTGCTGATCCTCGCGGTCGGCGCCTGCTTCGCCGGCGCCGCGAACTCCGTCCGTGAGCTGATCAAGGAACGGGTCATCTACGAGCGGGAGCGCGCGACCGGCCTGTCACGGTCCGCGTACCTGATGTCCAAGGTGTTCGTGCTCGGCATGATCACCGTGTTCCAGGGCCTGCTGGTCGGCGTGATCGGTTTCGCCAGCCGGGAGATCCCGGAGGAGGGACTGGTCCTCGGCGGCGCCACCATGATCGAGCTCTCCATCCCGATCATGGCGCTGGGCTTCACCTCGATGATGTTCGGCCTGATCATCTCCTCGCTGGTGAAGACCGCCGAGAAGACGATGCCGCTGCTGGTCATGTTCGCGATCATCCAGGTCGTCTTCACCGGCTGCCTGTTCACCCTGCACGGCTCGATCGGCGTCAACGAGTTCTCGTACCTGATGCCGTCGCGCTGGGCGGTCGCCGCCGCGGGCGCCACGCTGGACTTCAACAAGATCAGCCCGCCCGAGACGGCCGGCGACAACGACCCGCTGTGGGACCACACCGTCGGTGCCTGGGGCATGGACATGGCCGCCCTGATCGCACTCGGCGTGGTCTGCGGCTTCTTCGTGGCCCGCTTCCTGCGCCGCCACGAGCCCGAGGTCATGCGCAAGTAGTCGCCTCCGTACGTCCCGAAGGGCGGCACCCCTGTCAGGTGGGTGCCGCCCTTCGGTGTTCACGGGCTGAGGTCCGCGTCTGCCTCAGTACGCGCTGTTGACGTTGTCCATGGAGCCGTACTTGTCGGCCGCGTAGTTGCAGGCGGCGGTGATGTTGGCGACCGGGTTGTAGATGTCCCAGGACGTGCCGGCGACGTGGTACGCGGCGAAGGTCGGCGGGATCACCTGGAGCAGGCCCTTGGACGGGACGCCGTTGATGGCGTTGATGTCCCAGTTGTTGATGGCCTTCGGGTTGCCCGAGGACTCGCGCATGATGTTGCGCTTGATGCCGTTGTAGGAGCCCGGGATGTCGTGCTTCTTCATGATGTCGAGCGACTCGCGGATCCAGCCGTCGAGGTTGTTGCTGTAGGACTTCTTGGCGGCGACCTGCTTGACGGCGACGCGCTTGGCGGAGCGGCTCGCGGCCTCCTTGGCCTTGCGCGCGGCCTCGGCCTTCTTCTTGGCGGCGGCCTCGGCGGCCGCCTTCTTCTTGGCCGCGGCGGCCTTGGCGGCGGCGTCGGCGGCGGCCTTCTTCTTGGCCGCGGCCTCCGCGGCGGCCTTCTCCTGGGCCTTCTTCTGCGCCTCGATGGCGTCGACCTTCGCGGTCTCGCCCGCGTGCTGGCCGGTGAGGCCGGCCTTGACGTCCCTGGGCTTCTCGATGCTGTGGACCACCTGTCCCGAGGAGACGGCCTCGCTCGTCGTCCGGGCGTCGGCCGGTACCACCGAGAAGGCGAGGGCGGCGGCACCGAGGGTGGCGACTCCGGCGAACGCGATCTTGTGGTGCATGGTCAGCGCGGGACTGTTGACACGAGTAAGGAAGTTCTTGGGCATGGCAGGTGGACCTCTTCGAATAGCGCGGAGGTCGCTCTTTGTCCGTCGGGGACAGGGGTGCTTCCTGCACGAACGCCGCGGTGCGAACCCGCGGCGCTGAGCGACGAGAGCAATTCTTAGCGGCCGCAAAATCCGGTGGCAAAGGTGTGACGTACGAAGCCGGGTAGTGGATCGGGGAAGGGCAAAACGGGACAGACCAGACCGTCTGTCCCGTTCATTTGGGGGGTTTGTATCTCCTAGGCACTTTCGTACGTGACCTGCGCCCTATGTGCGGGGTCACATCGGTCCCGCCCCAGTCTCACCACTAGTTGCTGGAGCAATGCTCTGTGTGAGGGCTCTCCTGTCGCAGCACGAGATGCACGTCCCCGAATTCGTGCCACAGGTAGCCCCCGCTCACGGCTTCCTCGTAACCGCGGCCGATCGCCGCCCGCCCCGCGACCGCCTCCAGCATCAGCAGATGCGAGGCTTCCGGCTCGTGCAGCCCCGTCAGCAGCCCGTCCACCGCCCGCACGCCCCGCTCGGGCGTCACCACCAGATCCGTCCACCCCTCGGCCGCCCGGACCACCCCGTCGGCCCCCGTGGCCGACTCCACGGCCCGCACCGCCGTCGTCCCCACCGCGACAACCCGCCCGTCACCGGCCCGCACGGCGTTGATCAGCCGAGCCGACGCCTCCGGCACCGCGAACCGCTCCGGGTACGGCGGCTCGTGCGCCTCGGCCGAAGCCACCCCGGTGTGCAGCGTGACCGGCGCGAACTGCACCCCCCGGCTCACCAGCTCCGTCACCAGCCGCGCCGTGAAGGGCCGCGCGGCGCTAGGCATCTCCGCGCTGCCCTCCCCGCAGGCGCCCGGCAGCGCGAACACCGTCTGGTACACGGACAGCGGCTGATCCCGCTCCGTGTAGGAGTAGCGAATGGGCCGCCCGTACTCCCGCAACAGCCCGCCCACCACCCCCGTGGCCACCCGAGCCCACCACAGCCGCCCGCTGGGCCCGCTCAGCGCCTCCTCCAGCACCAGCCGTACGCCCCCGGGCAGCCGCACCACAGTCCCCGCGGGCCCGCCCGCACGCGCGCGTGTGGTGCCCTTCCCGTCAGGGTCACGCAGCTCGACGGCCCACCGCCCGTCGTCCCCGCGCGTGGAGAAATGCACCACCACGCGCGTGTGCCCCACCCGGCCGTCCACCGCGGCGGCCAGCGTCGGCGAGGTGTTCACCACCAGCAGGTCCCCGGCCCGCAGCAGCCGCGGCAGCTCCACGAACGCGTGATGCGACACCTCCGTCCCCCGCGACACCAGCAGCCGTACGGCGTCCCGGTCGAGGCCGGGCCCGCGCTGCTCGGCCGGCACGCGCGCGGACAGCCCCTCCGGCACCCTCACCGTGAGCGTCATCGCCGCCCCTCCAGCAACGACGGCGCCCCGTAGCGCCCGCTCGCCGGACGCTCGTCCAGCAGCCGCAGGAACGCGGGCACCACGCTGTCCGGGTCCGGCCGTGGACCGTCGTCCTCCGGTACGGCCGCCGCGTACAGGTCCGTGGCCATGTCCCCGGGATCGACCGCCCACACCCGCAGCCCCGGCTCCTCCTCACCGAGCACCGCCGCCACGTGGTCCAAAGCCGCCTTCGACGCCCCGTAGCCGCCCCACGTCTCGTACGCCTCGGCGGCCGCGTCCGAGCTGACCGCGATCACCGCGCCGACCCGCGACGCCCGCAGCAGCGGCAGCGCCTCCTGGACCAGGCCCAGAGCGGCCACCACGTTCACCTCCAGCGCCCGTCGCAGCCCGTCCAGGGGCAGCTCCTCAAGCCGTACCAGCGGCTCGGCGCCCAGCGCGCTCGCGTTGTTCACCACCAGGTCGACCCCGCCCAGCCTCCGGGCCGCCGCCACCAGCTCCGACCGATGCGCGGCATCCGTGACATCGCCGGGCAGGGCCGTCACCCGCGTCCCGTGCGCCACGAGCGCCGTCTGCGTCTCCTTCAGGGCGTACGCCGTCCTGGCGTCCAGCACCAGATCCCAGCCCCGCGCGGCCAGCGCCCCGGCGAGCGCTCGCCCCAGTCCCTTCGAGGCTCCCGTGATGATCGCTACCGGCATGACAACCGTCCCCTCGTCCTTCGACCGCCTCCGACCGGCGATGCCCTCAACGTAGGAACCGGGCCGCCCGCTCCGCGTCGGACGAGGGCCGCAGAGCAGCGGGTCCCTTCGACCTAAGCCACCGCTCCGGGACTCGCGGCCTAGGTCCGCCGCCCTAGGTGCCGGCCGCCGGACGTCCGATCCGCGCTGTCCCACCCCGCCGGTACCGTGAGGGCATGAGTCAAGGCCCCAGGTCCGGCCTCGCCGCGGTGAGCTCCGCGCTGCTGGCCATGAGCAGGCACCTCGAGGTGCGCGACGTCCTCAAGACGATCGTCGCCTCGGCCCGTGAGTTGCTCGATGCGCAGTACGCGGCCCTCGGCGTCCCCGACGACCACGGCGGCTTCGCCCAGTTCGTCGTCGACGGCGTCAGCGAGGAGCAGTGGCGGGCCATCGGCCCCCTCCCGCGCCAGCACGGCATCCTCGCGGCCATGCTCCAGGAGGCCAAGCCCGAACGCCTCGCCGACGTGCGCGAGGACCCCCGCTTCGAGGGCTGGCCCTCCGCCCACCCCGAGATGTCCGACTTCCTGGGCCTGCCGATCCGCGACGGCGACGAGGTCATCGGCGCCCTCTTCCTGGCCAACAAGAACTGCACGAAACCCCAAGGCGGTTGCGGCTTCACCGAGGACGACGAGGACCTGCTCGCCATCCTCGCCCAGCACGCGGCCATCGCCCTCACCAACGCCCGCCTGTACGAACGCAGCCGCGAACTGACCATCGCCGAGGAACGCTCCCGCCTCGCCCACGAACTGCACGACGCGGTCAGCCAGAAGCTGTTCTCCCTGCGCCTCACGGCTCAGGCCGCGGCCGCCCTGGTCGACCGTGACCCCTCCCGCGCCAAGGGCGAGCTGCACCAGGTGGCCGCCCTCGCCGCCGAAGCCGCGGACGAACTGCGCGCCGCTGTCGTCGAGTTGCGGCCGGCCGCGCTGGACGAGGACGGCCTCGTCGCCACCCTCCGCACCCACGTCCAGGTCCTCGACCGCGCCCACGGCGCGCGCGTCACCTTCGCCAGCTGCGGCGTCCGCGCCCTGCCCGCCGCCCAGGAGGAGGCCGTCCTGCGGGTCGCCCAGGAGGCGCTGCACAACGCACTGCGCCACTCCGGCGCGTTCCGGGTCGACGTGACCCTGGAGAAGCGTGCCGGCGGCGCCGTCCTGCGCGTCACGGACGACGGCACCGGCTTTGACCCGCCGTCGATACGCAGGGACGGACGCCACCTCGGCCTGGTCTCCATGCGGGACCGGGCGAGCGGCGTCGGCGGCGCCCTGACGGTGGAATCGGCGCCCGGCAAGGGCACCACGATCGAGATGGAGGTCCCCGGTGGCTGACGCAATCAGGGTGCTGCTCGTCGACGACCACCAGGTGGTCCGCCGGGGCCTGCGCACCTTCCTGGAAGTGCAGGACGACATCGAGGTCGTGGGCGAGGCCGCCGACGGCGCCGAAGGAGTCGACCGCGCCGAGGAGTTGAAGCCCGACATCGTCCTGATGGACGTCAAGATGCCCGGCATGGACGGCGTGGAGGCCCTGCGCAGGCTCCGCGAACTGGGCAACCACGCACGCGTGCTGATCGTCACCAGCTTCACCGAACAGCGCACGGTGGTCCCGGCCCTGCGCGCCGGCGCCGCCGGGTACGTGTACAAGGACGTTGACCCCGACGCGCTGGCCGGCGCCATCCGCTCCGTCCACGCCGGCCACATCCTGCTCCAGCCCGAGGTCGCGGGCGCCCTGTTGGCGCAGGAGGAGACCGGCCCGGGACAGGGCAGGGGAGGCTCGCTCACCGATCGCGAGCGCGAGGTGCTCGGCCTGATAGCGGACGGCCGCTCCAACCGCGAGATCGCCCGGGCCCTGGTCCTCTCCGAGAAGACCGTCAAGACGCACGTCTCGAACATCCTGATGAAGCTCGACCTCGCGGACCGCACCCAGGCCGCCCTGTGGGCCGTACGTCATGGCGTGACCGGCTGAAACGCGGAAGGTTCCGCTCCAGTCCGAGATTCATACCGTCGTGGGAATGTCCCCCGGACGGCGCACCCTTCGAGGATCTCCACCGTTCTCCAGTGCGTACTGCGGCGACTGCCGCAGCGATCACCAGGAGGGGTCAGAAGTGAAGAACCTGAAGAAGGCAGCGGCCGTGGCGATGGTGGCCGGCGGGCTGGTCGCCGCCGGTGCCGGCATGGCGTCCGCCACCGACGGCGGCGCCTGGGCCCACGGCACGGCCGTCGGCTCCCCGGGCGTCGGCTCGGGCAACGTCGTCCAGGCCCCGGTCCACGTCCCGGTGAACGTCTCCGGCAACAGCGTCAACGTGATCGGCGCCCTGAACCCGGCGTTCGGCAACGTGGCCGTCAACCACTGAGGCCCAGCAACACCCAAAGGCCCCGAGAGCGCCAGGATGCTCACGGGGCCTTCGCGGCGCAGACCAGCGACGACCAGCCCGTCCGGCGCTCGAGGACGAGGCGGTTCAGGCCGAAACGAGGGCCTGGGGGCAGAGACCCCAGACACGCCCACACCAACCCGGCCCCCGCGCGAAGCACTTCTCACCGCCGCTCCCGCTCCTCCACAACGGAGTTGTACGCCGCGACCTGCGCCCGCCTAGCCGTCCGCTCCACCGGCCGCAACGCCTCCCCCCGAGCCGCCATCTCCGACGCACTCACCGCACCCCCATGCCCGTTCTCATAGGCAAGGGACACCAACAACCCCACCCGCTGCGCCAACTCCAGCACCCGCACCGCCCGCGGCGGATACCCCGGCGCCAACGCCTCCCGCCCCCGCTCGGCCCGCGCCCGATACGCGTCGAGCGCCGCCTCGGCCACCGGCCCCGACCCCGCCACATCCAGCCGCGTCAGCACCTGCGTCGCCTCCCTGAGCGCCTCCGCCAGCTCCCGCTCCGCCTCACCCAACGACGGCACATCGGCCGGCGGAGCCTCCCGCACCGCCAGGCACCGCCAGGTCACCTCGACATGCACATCACCCGAGGGCCCCGCCTCGAACACCTCCGGCACCAGCCCCAGCGCCGCCCCGTGGCAGACCACCGCCTCCTCGGCCTCCATCGCCCGCGCATTGAACTCCGGCGGCCCGCTCAGCCCCAGCGGATGACCCGGCGCGGGCAACGCCACCCGCAGCCCGCTCACCCCCAGCGCCCGCAGCCGCCCCAGCGCGAGCGTGAGCCCGACGGGCCCAGACTCATTGGGCAGCCCCTCCACCCGGTGCACCGCGTCCTCGCCGACGATGGCGAGTACGGCGTCATCCGGAGAGGCAAATCCGGCCAAAAGGGCGTTTCCCCAAGCGGTAAGGCGTCCAGAGCGCGGTTCCGTGAGCATGCCCCCACCCTAAGGACCGGACCGATGGAATGTCCGGGCCCACCCGTGGCGTAGATTTCCTAGAGGGCTGCGCCCACCGGCGCGGCGGACCGAGCCACAGGCGAACGCGACAGCCGAGACCGGCCACACTGCAAGGGGAGACAACGCGCTCATGAGCGATGTTCTGGAGCTTCAGGACGTATCCGTGGTCCGCGAGGGCCGGGCTCTGGTGGACCAGGTCTCCTGGTCGGTCAAGGAGGGCGAGCGCTGGGTCATCCTCGGCCCGAACGGCGCCGGCAAGACCACCCTCCTGAACGTCGCCTCCAGCTACCTCTACCCCAGCCAGGGCACCGCCACCATCCTCGGCGAGACCCTCGGCAAGCCCGGCACCGACGTCTTCGAGCTGCGCCCGCGCATCGGCATGGCAGGCCTCGCCATGGCCGACAAGCTGCCCAAGCGCCAGACCGTCCTCGAGACGGTCCTCACGGCCGCGTACGGCATGACGGCCACCTGGCAGGAGGACTACGAGGAGATCGACGAGCAGCGCGCCCGCGCCTTCCTCGACCGCCTCGGCATGAGCGAGTACCTCGAGCGGAAGTTCGGCACCCTCTCCGAGGGCGAGCGCAAGCGCACCCTCATCGCCCGCGCCCTGATGACCGACCCCGAACTGCTCCTCCTCGACGAGCCCGCCGCCGGCCTCGACCTCGGCGGCCGCGAGGACCTCGTACGCCGCCTCGGCCGCCTCGCGCGCGACCCGATCGCCCCCTCGATGCTCATGGTCACCCACCACGTCGAGGAGATCGCCCCCGGCTTCACCCACGTCCTCATGATCCGCCAGGGCAGGGTTCTCGCCGCGGGTCCCCTGGAACTCGAACTCACCTCCCGCAACCTCTCCCTCTGCTTCGGCCTCCCGCTCGTCGTCGAACAGGTCGGCGACCGCTGGACCGCCCAGGGCCTCCCACTGTCCTGACGGCGTGAAGGGGGCGCAAAGACCCGGCTAAGAAGCCTCCTTCATCCAGATCGGCGCCCTGTCCGCGGCAGGACCCGCGGACCTACGATGGCCCTGTGAACGACATCGACGCATGGGTGTGGTGGCTGGTCGGCGCGGCCGCGCTCGGAATCCCGCTCGTGGTGACCGCGATGCCGGAGTTCGGGATGCTCGCCGTGGGCGCCGTCGCCGCCGCGGGCGTCGCCGGTTTCGGCGGTGGCATCGTCCTCCAGGTCCTCGTCTTCGCCGCCGTCTCGGTCGCCCTCATCGCCGTCGTACGCCCCATCGCGGCACGCCATCGCACGCAGCGGCCCCAACTCGTCACGGGCATCGACGCGTTGAAGGGCAAGCAGGCCGTCGTCCTGGAACGCGTCGACGGCTCCGGCGGCCGAATCAAGCTCGCCGGAGAGGTCTGGACGGCCCGCGCTCTCGACACCGACCGGGCCTACGAGGTAGGCCAGGAAGTCGACGTCGTGGACATCGAGGGAGCCACGGCGATCATCATGTGACCTCGTACTACGCAACTGAAGCGAACGAGCCACGACTTACGCGACGGTCTGTCAGACTCGAGCAGCAAGATCTTCAACAACCATAAGATCTTCCGAAAACGCCGAGGCGGAGAAGGGTACGGGGAGCCGACGATGGAACCGGTCATCATCGTCTTGATCATTCTGGTGGTGTTGGTCTTCATCGCCCTGATCAAGACGATCCAAGTCATCCCGCAGGCAAGCGCCGCGATCGTCGAGCGCTTCGGCCGCTACACGCGGACACTCAACGCGGGCCTCAACATCGTCGTCCCGTTCATCGACACCATCCGCAACCGCATCGACCTGCGCGAACAGGTCGTGCCGTTCCCGCCCCAGCCGGTGATCACCCAGGACAACCTGGTCGTCAACATCGACACCGTCATCTACTACCAGGTGACCGACGCACGGGCCGCCACCTACGAAGTCGCCAGCTACATCCAGGCGATCGAGCAGCTGACGGTCACCACCCTGCGCAACATCATCGGTGGCATGGATCTGGAGCGGACCCTGACCTCCCGCGAGGAGATCAACGCGGCCCTGCGCGGCGTCCTCGACGAGGCCACCGGCAAGTGGGGCATCCGCGTCAACCGCGTCGAACTCAAGGCGATCGAACCGCCCACCTCCATCCAGGACTCGATGGAGAAGCAGATGCGCGCCGACCGTGACAAGCGCGCCGCCATCCTCACTGCCGAAGGTACGCGCCAGGCCGCCATCCTCACCGCCGAGGGCGAGAAGCAGTCCCAGATCCTGCGCGCCGAGGGTGAGGCCAAGGCCGCCGCCCTGCGCGCCGAGGGCGAGGCCCAGGCCGTCCGTACTGTCTTCGAGGCGATCCACGCCGGCGACCCGGACCAGAAGCTCCTCAGCTACCAGTACCTCCAGATGCTCCCGAAGATCGCCGAAGGCGACGCCAACAAGCTCTGGATCGTCCCCAGCGAAATCGGCGACGCCCTCAAGGGCCTCTCCGGCGCCATGGGCAACTTCGGCTCCATGGGCGGCAACGGCTCGAAGGGCAACAACGGCACGGAACGCCGAGAGACGCCCAAGATCGACTGAGAGACGCTTCAGAACGCAGAGCACCCCCGCGCCCTAAAGGGGCGCGGGGAACTGCGCGACCAGCCACACACAACCCGCAGCCGAAGAACTAAGCCGCATCCAAAGCCAACCACCCCGGCAATACAGCCAAATCCTCCTGGGCCAGCGCCAGCAACATCGCATCCGCGGGCGTCGGCTCGAACGGCTCCCGAAGCAACGGCATCCCCGCCTCCTCCGGAGTCCGGTTCGCCTTACGGTGGTTGTCCTGCGCACACGAGGCCACCGTGTTCAACCAGGTGTCCTGACCACCCTGCGACCGCGGCACCACATGGTCCACGGTCGTCGCCCGTCTCCCGCAGTACGCGCACCTGTGCCGGTCACGCACCAGAACACCCCGCCTCGACCACGGAGCTTGTCTTCGGAAGGGCACCCGTACGTACCTGCACAGCCTGATCACCCGAGGCGCCGGTATGTCGACGGCGGCTCCACGCATCCGCAGTTCGGGGTGGGCCTGCTCGACGACGGCCTTGTCCTGGAGCACCAGCACGACGGCTCGGTTCAACGTCACCGTCGACAGCGGCTCAAAGCTCGCGTTCAGTACCAGCGTGTCCCGCATCCAGCCCACCTCCCGTGCACCGGCCCACCCCCTGGCGGGCTGGGATCAACTCTGGCCGGGCACGCCGAGATGGACAACGCAATATCTGCTGCTCTCACGGGGGGTGACCCCCGCGACCCCCGGCAACAAAAATGCCCGCCCCTGATCAATTCCAAGACCAGGGGCGGACAAACGTTGAATGAACGATGAGCTCACTCAGCCCTGCGCGGGAACCTCGTACTCACCGATCAGCTGAGCACGAGCGATCGCGTGGAACCGCAGGTTGAAGCCGACGGCGGCAGGCGAAGCGTCGGAACCCGGACCGAGCTTCTCCTGATCCACCGCGTACACCGTGAAGACGTACCGGTGCGGCCCGTCGCCGGGCGGCGGCGCGGCACCACCGAATTCCTTCGACCCGTAGTCGTTCCGCGCGTGTACGGCACCCTCCGGCAGCCCCTCGAACTTGCCGCCGCCCGCACCCGCGGGCAGCTCCGTCACGGAGGCCGGGATGTCGAACAGGACCCAGTGCCAGAACCCGCTGCCCGTGGGGGCGTCGGGGTCGTAGCAGGTCACGGCGAAACTCTTGGTCTCGGGCGGAAAGCCCTCCCATCGCAGCTGCGGCGAGGTGTTGCCGGCCGCGTGGACCTGAGCGTCCTTGAGCGTCGCCCCCTCCCGCACATCCTCGCTCGTGACCGTGAACGACGGCACGGGCGGATGGAAGTCGTGGGGGAGCGGCCGCCTCTTGAGCTCGGTCACCTCAATACCTCCTGATCGGTTCTGGAGTCAGTGATTCCGAGCCTAGAACCAGTTGCGCTTGCTGCCGACCTCGGACAGCCACTGGTTGAGGTAAGCCGCCCAGTCGGTCCCCTGGTAGTCGTGCAGACCGACCTGGAAGGAGCGGAACGTGTCACTGCCCTCGCTGAACAGTCCCGGCTTCTTGTCCATCTCCAGGACGACGTCCATGGCCTGGTCGTCGGCGACGAAGCTCAGCTCGACCTGGTTGAGACCCCGGTACTGCGACGGCGGGAAGAACTCGATCTCCTGGTAGAACGGCAGCTTCTGGCGCGTCCCCCGGATGTGCCCGCGCTCCATGTCCGCGCTCTTGAACCGGAAGCCCAGCTGGATGAACGCGTCCAGGATCGCCTTCTGCGCCGGCAGCGGGTGCACGTTGATCGGGTCCAGGTCACCGGAGTCCACGGCCCGCGCGATCTCCAGCTCCGTGGTCACACCGATGTGCATCCCACGCAGCGTCTGACCGTCGATCGTCGTGATCGGCGTCTCCCACGGGATCTCCAGCCCGAACGGCACGGCGTGCACCGCGTTCGCCTGAAGCTCGAACGCACCCCCGAGCCGCAGCTTGGTGAACTCGATGTTCTGCTTGTACTCCGAGTCCTGGCCCTCGACCTCGACCTGGGCCTGCAGCCCGACCGACAGCCCCTCGATCTGCTGGTTGACGGACCCGCCCTGGATCCGCACCTCACCCTGGACGACGCCGCCCGGCACGACGTTGAACTCGGTCAGCTCGGTCTCGACCGAAGCCCCGCCGGCTCCCAGACTCGCGAGCAGCTTCTTGAACGCCATGACTCTCCCTCGTTACGAGTGGATCCCTGGTGCTTGATCCCTGATCCCTACAAACGCGATCCGGCCGCGACCGGTTCCGCTCACACCCTGGCAAGCCGGACGCTCCGCGGCCACCCCGACGCACCCACCCGACTGCACTACGCTCGGAGGGCATGATCGCGACCCCCGACCGTACGCCCCTGCCAAGGAACTTCTTCGACCGCCCTGTCCTGGACGTCGCCCCCGACCTCCTCGGCCGCATCCTCGTGCGCACCACCCCGGACGGTCCGATCGCCCTGCGCCTGACGGAGGTCGAGGCCTACGACGGCCCGAACGACCCCGGATCGCACGCCTATCGCGGCCGCACGGCCCGCAACGACGTGATGTTCGGTCCGCCAGGCCATGTGTACGTCTACTTCACCTACGGCATGTGGTTCTGCATGAACCTCGTGTGCGGCCCCGAGGGCACGGCGAGCGCGGTCCTGCTCCGCGCCGGCGAGATCGTCGAGGGCGCCGAACTGGCCCGCAAACGTCGACTCTCGGCCCGAAACGACAAGGAACTGGCCAAAGGCCCCGCCCGCCTGGCCACGGCCCTGGGCGTCGACCGCTCCCTCGACGGCACGGACGCCTGTACCCAGGAGGAGACTCCGCTACGCATCCTTACGGGCACCGCTGTCCCGTCCGACCAGGTACTCAACGGTCCGCGCACCGGAGTGGCCGGCGACGGGGGCGTCCACCCCTGGCGCTTCTGGGTCGCCAACGACCCGACGGTGAGCCCCTATCGGGCCCATGTGCCTAGGCGCCGCCGAAGTTGACTCGCCTTGCCAAGGTGCGTAATGTAGTCCGAGCCGCTTGAACCGGTTACGGCGATCGCCAGCAGCCGAGAGCGGCCAACCCACTACCTACGACGCCCCTCAGCGGGAGCGAATTCGGCGTGCCCGCATGCCCGAATTCAGTCTCGCAGGAACTCGATTATGAGTTGCCGAGGGAATCGGCTAACGTAGTGAATGTCGAAAGGCCGCCGGGCGAAAGCCCAAAGCCTCAGACACATCCCGCCGACAGGGAATCGGATCGAAAAAGGATCTGATAGAGTCGGAAACGCAAGACCGAAGGGAAGCGCCCGGAGGAAAGCCTGAGAGAGTCTCTCGGGTGAGTACAAAGGAAGCGTCCGTTCC